>REAS01000042.1 GCA_004294495.1 Sphingobacteriales bacterium | reverse complement strand
AAACATTGTTTGCGTACCCGATGCCATTGCTTTGGGCATTGGGTTAAGTTCTACAAAAGGTTTGATACCTAGCTTTAGCAAAGCATCGTAAACTTGGTCCACCTCATGCCATTGAAAAACCAGTTTACCTGTTTCGGGATTTCGTTGTACTACCTTCATCTCATCATCAAAAATAGCGTGGAAACGGCAGTAGCGGTAGCCCATTACTTTTTGGGCATAAGCCAAATGTTCTAAAATATCGGCCCGTAATAAATTATTGGCTCGGCCTACCGCAATAATATTTCTCCATGGCATGGTTAACTGCTTACTGCTTGTGGCGGGTTGTACTTTTATGGTACTTTGTTGCACTTGTGCGCTTACGCTAATGCTGGTAAATAAGAGGGCTATTAAAAAAGATTGTTTCATTTTTATTTTAAATTGGTATGCAATTATAAGGCAATATTTTAAATGTTTAGGTTTTGTATTTATTTTAATATGTAATGGCTAATTAATTTGGCACAGCACCACTATCCCTGTTTTTATAAAAACTAAGCACCACAACACCAAAGCGTTTAATAAAAACGCACATTATTTCACAATATGGTAATTAACTTTTAAAATAAAGTTCTATTTTTGGTAAAATAGGTTAATAATATTTTACAACTTACCCATAAAAACATGATAAAATACGCTTTCGTTTATATTGCTGTGCTGCTATCTTCCTGTTCATATAAGCCATACCGAATAATCCAAAAACGGCAAAACAAAAAAATTGATAGTTTAAAAAAAGAATTATCACTAAAGTTCGAAATCCCTTTGCTCGATAGTTTACAGCAACCCATCGAAGCGCAATATGTACCTGCCATAAATTTTGGCTTGCGCAAGCCAAATTTTGTTATTATACACCACACCGCACAAGATTCGGTGGCGCAAACGATAAAAACCTTTAGCCTCGACCGTACACAGGTAAGCTCCCATTACCTCATCAGCGCAAGCGGTAAAATAATTCATTTGCTAAACAATAACTTACGGGCCTGGCATGCTGGCGTGGCTAAATGGGGTAATATTAGCGATATAAACTCCTGTTCTATTGGTATAGAACTAGATAACAATGGCTTAACGCCCTTTACGCTCCAGCAAATAAATAGCCTAATAAGCGTTTTAAAAAGTTTAAAAACAGCCTATAAAATACCCGCTGCTAACTTTATAGGCCATGCAGATATTGCGCCACAGCGAAAAACCGACCCCAGTGTGTTTTTTCCGTGGAAACTATTAAGCGATAACGGTTTTGGTTTATGGTACGATAACCCCGATTTACCGCCCCCTGCAGATTTTGATACAGAAAACGCACTTCGCCGAATAGGTTATAATACCAGCAATATGGCTGCTGCTATTGTAGCGTTTAAGTTACATTTTGTAAAAATAGATGTTTCGCCCACATTATCTGATTGGGATAAATGTGTGCTATGGAACTTGTACAAAAAATATTGATTAAAGTACTTTTTTAAAATTTAGGGGGCAAAAATAAAGCTATTTTGGATATTGTAAAAACGCATATTTACAATCATAAAACGAGCCCTATTTTGTATGTAGCCATATTACGAGCCAATATGGTGTAAGGTAAAACTAGATTAAAAAAAACTTACGTTTTTTAAACAAGCACTGGGCGGTAAAAAAGCCCTTTATACTCAAATTTAAAATTAGTATTTTTTTTATTAATTTGTATCTTGCGCCCCTAAAATTAAATCTAAAATAAATAAATAATCCGTTGTTATGGGCATAATGAGTTTTTTGCGTGAGCGAGCTGGTGTAATTATTGTGTTTGCTATTGGTTTAGCAATTGTAGCTTTTTTACTGAGCGATGTTGTACGTAGTGGTAAAGGTTTTATTGCCGATGCGCAAAGCGAAGTAGGTATTGTTGCAGGCCAACCTATTAATTACAAAGAATTTAACGAACGTGTTGAACAAAACAGCCAACAGTTTAAAGCCCAAATGGGTAGTTTAAACCCACAAATGATGAGCTATGTGGTTGAAAACAGTTGGAACCAATTTACATCCAAAATTATAATGGATAAACAAACCGAAAAAATTGGTTTAGTGGTAAGTGAGCAAGAATTGTTTGATTTAATGTTCACCAATCCAACGCAACAAATAGCACAAATATTTACCGATCCTAAAACAGGGCAGTTTAATCGTACTATGGCAATTACATCACGTAAAAGTGCCGATACCGATGCAAAACTTAAAGAGCAATGGGTAGCTTTAGAAAACAGCATTTTAGATCAACGGAAATCCGAAAAATTTCAAGCGCTTTTAAAAAATGGTTTTTATGCCAATACCCTTGATGCTAAAGACGATTTTACAAATCGTAATAAACTAGCAAATTTTAGCTACGTAACAATGCCTTATGCAAATGTTAAGGATACAGAAATTAAAGTTACCGATGCTGATTACGAAGCATATTATAGTGAGAATAAATACCGTTTCGATAACAAAACAGAAACCAGATCATTTGAATATGTAGCATTTGATGCATCTCCGTCTAAAACTGATACCGCAGAAACTAAAGCCAAAATCAATAAAATTGCGGAGGGTTTTAAAACAACCGATAACGATTCGTTATACATTGCAATAAATGCCGAAACTACCACACCTTTAAACTTTGTTAAAAAAGGCGCTTTAGACCCAGCTATTGATAGCCTAATGTTTACAGCAACAAAAGGATTTGTGTATGGCCCATATTTAATTAATGGCGTTTATAAAGTTGCTAAATTAGTAGATGCTAAAATTAGTCCCGATTCGGTTAAAGCTCGTCATATTTTACTAGACCCAACCGCTTTAGGAGGTGTAGATATAGCAATGGCAAAAGCCGATTCTATAAAACAGCTTTTACAAAAAGGGGGTAACTTTGCTGCATTAGCCGCACAATTTAGTACTGATGGTTCTAAAGATAAAGGAGGCGATTTAGGCACTTTTGCTCGTGGTGCAATGGTACCCGCATTTGAAGATGCAGCATTTGGTGGTAAACCTGGTCAAATATCAATTATTAAAACTCAATTTGGTGTACACATTATTGATATTCAAAAGCAAATAGGATCATCAAAAGTGGTGAAAGTTGCTTTAATTGATAAAGCTTTAGCACCAAGTTCTAAAACCGAGCAGATTGCTTACCAAAAAGCACAATCATTTTTAAGCAATGCAAAAGATACTGCCGCATTTATAAATGAAGCCAAAGCAAATGGCATTAGTAAAATGGTAGCTTCGGATGTTGGCCCATTACAAGCATCAATACCTGGTTTAGAAAATGCTAGAGAATTAATACGTTGGGCATTTAAAGCCGAAAAAGCTGATGTTTCTAACGAGATTTTTGATATTGGCGATAAATACGTTATTGCCTATTTAACCACCATCAAACCAAAAGGAACTTTAGCTTTAATTGATGTTAAAATTCAAATAGAAAACATGGTTAAAAACCGTGTTAAAGCAGCTTATTTAAAAGCTAAATTAGAAACCGCATTAGCTGGTACTAGTAGTTTAAACCAAGTTGCCGCAAAATTAAAATTACCTGTAACTCCACTTAGTAATATTGTTTTTGCAAACCCAGTTATTCCGGGTGTTGCGCAAGAAAATAAATTAATTGGCAGCGTTTTTGGTGCTAAGGTTAACAAATTGTCTGGTGTTATTGAAGGCGAAGCTGGTATATATGTTTACAACTTAAATGGTTTTACAAATAGCCAAATACCTGCAAATTATTTGGCAAACAAACAAACTTTAGCAACCGCATTATCAAATAGTGCACAAAGCAACGTGTTTAAAGCATTGCAAACAAGTGCAAAAATTACCGATAATCGCAACAAATTTTATTAATAGAAAAAATAATTAATTTAAAAACCGGAGATAACAACTTATCTTCGGTTTTTTGCGTTTAAATAGTATGGATATTCAAGAAAATATAATTAACAAAGTTGCCCAAAGTACCTTGTTATCTTTTGATTTGGCAAGCCTTTATGCCTCTGGCGAAAGGGTAATATATGATATAAAAGACAACCTTTTTCACGGTTTAATGCTTAGAGAGAAGGATTTTAGAGAGTTTATCAAAACTAACAATTGGGAAAGCTATCAAAATAAAAATGTTGCCATTGTTTGTACTTCCGATGCCATTGTACCCACATGGGCTTATATGTTGTTAGCCACAAAACTTAATCCTTACGTAAATAGTTTAGTGTTTGGAAATTTAGAACAACTTGAAATTGAGCTATATAGCCTAGCTATTCAAAATTTAGATATTGAACAATTTAGAGATCAAAAAATAGTGATAAAAGGTTGTGGCAAAATTTTTGTTCCTGTTTCGGCTTTCGTAGCATTTACTGCAAAAATAACACCAGTTGCAAAAAGCATAATGTACGGCGAACCTTGTTCTACAGTACCCTTATTTAAGCGGAAAGATTGATTTATTAAATTCAATTTATGAGAATAAAATTAGTACTTATTGCCCTTTTTTTTACAAGTTTTGGGTACGCCCAAAAATTATCGGTATTAAACAAATCGGCTTTTAATGTTGGCGAAACTTTAAAATATAAATTCCGCTATGGTTTTTTTAATGGTGCCGAGGCTACTTTACAAGTACTAAAATCTGATATTAAATTTAACAATCGCGAAACGCTACACTTGCTTGTACAGGGCCGCACATCGGGCTCATTCGATATTTTTTATAAAGTGCGTAATAAGTACGAATCTTATATAGATAAAGATAGTTTTATACCTTATTTTTACACCGAAGACATTAATGAATCGGATTATCATAGAAATGATAAAGCCAGATTTTATCCTTCCGAAAATAAAATAGTAGCAAAAAAAGGCACTTTTAAATCAACAGCCGATCAAATTTTCGACCTCGTTTCTGCTTTTTATTTTACACGTAATGTTGATTTAAGTAACCTAAACATAGGGGAACAAATTACAATTAATTACTTTTTAGAAGATAGTATATCTCAATTACCTATACAATATATTAGTCGTGAAAAAGTAAAAACTAGTAACGGCTGGTTAGTTTGCAAAAAATATAGCCCCGCCATACAACCTGGACGTATATTTAGAAGCGGCAGTAGGTTGTATCTTTGGATAACCGACGATGATAACCATATACCCGTAAAAGCACAAGCCGAACTTGTGGTAGGCAGTGTAACAATGGAGCTTACCCAGTCATCGGGACTTAAATCTCCATTGGTTTATGTTTCAAAACGTTAATTTTTTACTATTTATAGCTAATATATTCAAAAATTTTAAAATAATTTGGTCGTTTCTGCCTGCCGGTAGGCAAGATAAAAACCCTTACTACTAATGCCTTAATCGTTAACGCAAAAAAGCAAAGAATCGCAATTTTAATATGAAAAATTTATTTTTATTATTTTTTTTGTTTGCCACAAGCCAAGCAAAAGCCCAATTAAAAACCGATGTTTTAGTTTTAGGAGGCTCGGCAAGTGGTACTGCATGTGCTATACAAGCCGCCCGAAGTGGGGTTAAAGCTATATTAATTGACCAAAACGATTTTCTTATTTCACCAACCGAACCAAATTTAAATATACCCGCTTTTGATAGCGGTATTTGGCGAGAATGGAAAAACTATACCGATAGTAGTAAAACTACACCAAGTAATGCTTTAGAGGCTATAATAAAAAAGGTTAAAAACTTGCAATTGATTAAAAATGCTAAAGTGCTTGCCATTAACGAGAAAAAAAATGGTTATACAATTAAAATATTTTTAAACGGAAAAACGCAAGAAATTAAAGCTAAATTATTGGTTGATGCAAGCCAAAGTTTAGCGGCGACCGAAGTAGTTAAATTTGGCATTTTAAAACTAAACACAAACAATCAAATAAATGCGTTAACTTCTTACAACTTACAAAATCAAAAAACACCGTATTTGCAAAACAATAAATTGTACCGAACGAGTTTAGCTGCCGGTTTTGGTAAAGATAGTAGCCAAATATTTGTTATACCAGCCGGGATTTTTACACCAACTGGGAAAGATAATTTGCTGGTAATAAACAAACAAGCAAGTTTCGAAGATATAAATACCAATAACTTTAACCTTGCTTTATGGGTAAGCATTGGCCAAGCTACCGGCGGTTTAGCTGCTTACGGTCCTTTTTTTAAAACAGCAACAAAAAATGCAAATGTACGCACCTTGCAAAGCGAGGTTTTTAATTTCAAAGGTCAAATTTTACCAATAATTGATGTTAACCCCCAAGACTCGGCCTACAAAGCCATACAACAAACCATTATTAGTAGTGTATTAAAATTAGATTTTAATAGCGGTTTATTTTACCCCGATAGTTTAGTTAACACCACCGATGTTAAACCCCCTTTATGCGACTTATTTACCAGAGCAAAACTATGGTTCATCGAAAATCAAGCAAAGCCTTTTGATTTAGAAAACCTTATCTCTCTTTTTAGTTTCATTACCAGCCGCGAAACCCTAGATATCAGTAGAGAGATAAAACAAAAATGGAAAATCAAATATCAGTTTTTATCAGCCATAGATTTTAAAAAGCCACTTACACGCAAACAGTTTGCGGTTTTAATTAACGATTACTTGCAACCCTATAAAATACGGGTTGATTTTAACGGTAATTTTATAAAGTAGTACTAATTTATCTAATCCCTATTTTAATGGTTCTTAGATTTAAATAATAAAGATCAACACAAGTATGGTTTTACAAGCTCAAATTTTATAATTTACTACTTCTCCGTCAATTTAAAAACCATTTTTCCAATAGTATACGATTTTAAAACCAAAACCGAATCTTTATTAGATTGGTACAAAAGCGTTTCCTCAAAATTACCTGTTGTATAGCAAACGGATTTTTTAAGTCTAAAACTTTTACTTACATAAGCGCCTTTAAGTACAATAGTATCGCCACTTAGGCTATATACACCTTTAACAAACTCTGTCCATTTGCCTTTTTTGTAACAAGTATCATTTGCGAAATTGGCTTTAGAAACGTTATGTAATATCAAATAAAACGAATCGCGAACGAAAGTATATTGATGATTTTTATACTCAATCAAATCATTGTTTGAATTATTATTTACTTGTAACCACTGGCCTTGTAAATATTTTGCACCTTTATTTTGTGTATTGGGGTTAAATCTACATCCCCAAAAAGAAAGTAATAAAAGGCAACAAACCCAAAATTTATACATTAATTAGCTTTTAAATTGTACCAAATGTTTTTAAACTAAAATATAGTTAACCCATTAAAAAACATAAAACAAATAACCTATAAAAATAAGAAAAGTTTAAATTTTTTAATATTCTCCAATTCGTTATTACTCCCAAATTCTTACCTTTCATCCCAAAGCCAGCTACTTCACTATTTCAACGCTCCAACCATTTCTTCGGGTTTAACCCAATCGGTAAATTGTTGGCTGGTTAGCAACCCTAACTCAACCGAAGCTTCACGCAAAGTTTTATTTTCTTTATGAGCTTTTTTAGCGATTTTGGCTGCATTTTCGTAACCAATATGTGGGTTTAAAGCGGTTACTAACATTAACGAGTTTTCTAAATGTTGCTGTATAACAGCGTGGTTAGGCACAATACCTACCGCACAATTGTTGTTAAACGATACGCAAGCATCGCCAATTAACCTTGCCGATTGTAAAACATTTGCCGCAATAACAGGTTTAAAAACATTAAGTTCAAAATGCCCACTCATACCACCAATACTTACCGCAACATCGTTACCAATAACTTGTGCGCAAACCATAGTTAAGGCTTCGGGCTGGGTTGGGTTAACTTTGCCAGGCATAATAGACGAGCCGGGTTCGTTATCCGGAATTACAATTTCGCCAATGCCGCATCTTGGGCCCGAGCTTAGCATACGCACATCGTTAGCAATTTTCATTAGCGCAACTGCGGTACGTTTTAAAGCACCCGAAAGTTCAACCATTGCATCGTGAGCCGCTAAAGCTTCAAATTTATTGGGCGCAGTTACAAAAGGCAAACCCGTTAATGTAGCGATATGCTGAGCTACCAAAACATCGTAACCTTTGGGCGTATTTAATCCCGTACCAACGGCTGTACCGCCTAAAGCCAGTTCGGTTACAGCTTCTAAAGCATTTTTAATAGTTTTAATACTGTTGGTAATTTGTTGTGCATAGCCCGAAAACTCTTGGCCTAAAGTAAGCGGAGTGGCATCCATAAAATGGGTACGACCAGTTTTAACTATCGAAGCAAAATCTAAGGTTTTTTGTTGTAACGTAGCTTGCAATAACTCTAAACCCGGTAAAGTAATTTCTACCACTTGCTTGTAAGCTGCTATGTGCATGGCAGTTGGAAATGTATCGTTTGATGATTGCGATTTATTTACATCATCATTTGGGTGTAAAACCTTAACATCATCGGCAAGCAAACCACCATTTATAACATGTGCTCGGTTGGCAATAACCTCGTTAGCATTCATGTTTGATTGTGTGCCCGAGCCTGTTTGCCAAATCACTAACGGAAACTGATCATCTAAGCCGCCTGTTAAAATCTCGTCGCAAGCTTTAGCAATTAAATCTTTTTTATCGTAAGTTAAAACACCTAAATCGCAATTTGCCATTGCAGCAGCTTTTTTTAAATATGCAAAAGCGTGTATAATTTCTAACGGCATTGACGCTTCTGCACCAATTTTAAAATTATTTCGGGAACGCTCGGTTTGTGCGCCCCAGTATTTATCGGCAGGTACATTAACCTGTCCCATGGTATCATGTTCAATTCTAAAATCCATTCTTTAAGTTTTTGGTGGCACAAATCTATGTTTTTTAGGTAAATATATTTGCTGGTTTGGGTTTAATTTTTTAGTTTGAAGCGCAAATTGCTACATATAACCTAGTTTGTTCCCGCTATCGCTCATACTCCATTTGCGCCCAAAAGCTAAATGGGGTATCCGCTCTATCGGGGCTATTTAACAAAATATATTGCTTTCTATCTCAAAACTGTGTAATCCAAAACAAAAAAGGTTATTCAAATAAAATTATTTTAAATTTACTTTTTAAACAAACAAACGCACCATTAATAGAATGAAAAAACTGCCTATAAATTTTTTTCAAGAAGAAATCAAATACGAATTAAAAAACAAGAATATAGTACGAAAGTGGCTAAACGATACCATAATTGCCGAAAATCATGAACTAGAAACCCTTAATTTTATTTTTTGTAGCGATGATTATTTGCTTACCATAAACCTAGAATACCTAAATCACGATACTTTAACAGATATTATAACCTTTGATAACTCAAATAATATAAGCACAATTACTGGCGATATTTACATTAGTTTAGATAGAGTTAAGGAAAACTCTAAAACCTTTAAAACTAAATTTACCGACGAACTTCATCGTGTTATAATACACGGCACCCTACACCTATTAGGTTACGATGATAAATCGGCAAAAGCTAAAATGAAAATGACAAAAGCCGAGGATAAATATTTAACAAAACGAATTTTTTAATCCCTTTATTAAAAAAATAAATTAAACTAATAATTCGTTAAACTTAATAATATCTAGTTATTTAGAATTTTTTTTTACTTTTTTTTAGAGTTAGCTCATTTAAAAAAGTCCTAAAAACCATCTCTATTAAATCGCAATTAAATCAAGCTAACTCTTTTTATTGGGCTTAGTTAATAATACATCGGTTTTTTAATACGTTTGAAAACTATTTTGTCTATCCGTGTTAAATTACCCGCCGAATGTCATATCCTTATTTTTGAGCTATCTTCTATAAAAACCATATATCCGAATTAATGTAGGTTATTTTAAATAGCCCATTGATTGTCATTTTTGTTGGTCATCTAAGCTATCCCTTACTTTTGCTCTCAAGCAGAGCTAGTTTCTGTTTCAGTTGATTTTATAAAAGTCGATAGAATATTTATATCCACAAAATCCTGCTAAAATTTAGACCACCATTTTTGTCCACATAAAACTAACGTCTTCAAAAACAACACAAATGTCCATTACGCCAAAATCTAAATTTATTTTTTTATGAATTTTCTAACCGCAATTAATTTATTGGTTAGTTCATCTTTTACCTTTAAAATATGTACACCCGAAGCTAAATCTGATATGTTTGCTGTATAACTTTGTCCTTTAAGTTTTGTGTAACTTAATACCATTTTGCCAGTTACATCATAAATGTCTAATTTAAATTTATCATTATATTTTTCTCTCCATCTCATATTTAATTCATCATTTACCACACTTGGGTAAACTATTAATGTGTTGGCTACATCTAAACTTAAACTTAATGTATTCAATTCGCTTTCCGGGGCTGATTTATCTATATAAACCGTTTTTAAACGGTAGTAAATAGTACCAACTTGAGGGTCTTTATCAACATAATTGTAGGTTAAAGGTTGGGAGCTATTACCAGCTTCGGCTTTTGTATTTTGGGTATCAATGGTTTCAAATTTTACGCCATCAACCGAACGTTGTAATTCAAATTTTAATGTATTAACTTCTATATCGGTTTCCCAATTTAGTTTAACACCTACATTGTTTTCGTAAGCTGTAAAATCGTTTAATTTAACTTCACAAACTATTTTTGGTACAAAAAATAAATTAGAGTTATTTTTACCAGATGTTGCTTTTATACTTTTATCAATACTAATATTATAGGTGTTAATACTTGGCGTATTAAGTGTATTTATTTTCGATTTTAAACCATAGGTACTTAGCGTTACCAAGTTTTTTGTACCATAGTAATTAAAATTAGTTGCGAAATTGGTATGTGCTGCAAACACCAAAAATGTGAAAAGTAAAGTCTTTTTCATATTCGAATAATTTAATAATAGAAAAAATATAATTGGTTTATAAATTAACATATTGGCAATAATTAATTTATATTTAAATGTACAATTAATTTTTAGAAATAAAAAGCTTTTTATTTTGAAAATTTTTGAAATTATACTATTTTTTTAGCTATTTAATAAGAACACAATATTTACAGAAAAAATATATGTGTTTTACATAATGTTTGCTACTGTTTATGAACTGTTTTTAAAATTAGTATAGTGAGAAAATAGTGTAAAATTTATCCAAAAAAATATCATTTTTCACAACATTGTTACATTAAACTCTTTATATTTTCACAGTTTTGGGCTAATAATTTAAAATTTGGATTGAGATTGTGCTTTATTTTTCACCTTATTATACTTACATCTGTGTAGAATAGGCGTATAAATAATGGATTAAATAAACATTTACAGATTATTTTTGCCTCGCTGGTTTCTGGGTATCACCAAAACCGATAATAAACACGGTAACGGAGTGCATTCGGGCATCTCTGCCTTGGGGTTACGGAGAGGGGGAAATTAAAATCCATTTAAAAATAAAGAAAAGTGTGGTTCAAGTATTAACAGTTATATTTACCTTCATAACTATCAAAAAATCAAATAAAATTGTTTTGCGCTATTCTAAATCAAAATAATATGACCTATCTTTTAATGATACGCCCCGTGGCTTTCGGTTTAAATTTACAAACTGCAGGTAGCAACGCGTTTCAAAATAAAAATGCACCACAAAATCAAGTACAACAAAAAGCATTAAAAGAATTTGATGACTTTGTTATAAAGCTACACACGGTAAATATTGATGTTACTGTTATAAAAGATACATTGGAGCCACATACACCCGACTCTATTTTCCCTAACAATTGGGTTTCGTTTCACGCCGATGGTTCCGTATTTTTATACCCTATGCAAGCCGAAAATAGAAGATTAGAGCGTAGAGACGACATACTAGACCAACTATCTAAACAATTTGCTATTAACCAAATTAACGATTTAAGCAGTTTTGAGAATCAAAATCAATTTTTAGAAGGTACAGGCAGTATGGTTTTAGATAGGGAAAACAAAATTGCTTACGCTTGTTTATCAGCCCGAACACACCCACAAATATTAAAGATTTTTTGTACCGAAAGTGGGTATAGCGCCATTACATTTAACTCAGTTGATGGCGATAATTTACCTATTTATCATACCAATGTATTAATGTGTGTAGGCAAGCATTTTGTAATAATATGCTTAGAGACCATCATCAGCGAAAGCGAAAAAAATAAACTTTTAAACAGCTTTAAAGCCACCAAAAAAGAAGTAATAGAAATTTCGCTTACGCAGATGAACCATTTTGCGGGCAATATGTTAGAGGTACAAAACAAAGATGGTGAAAATTATGTAATCATGTCGGCAGCGGCATACAATAGTTTAAGTAATTTGCAAATCACAACTCTTGAACGTTATGCCCAAATTTTATATTCCGATTTAGAAACTATAGAAACTAACGGGGGCGGAAGTGCTAGGTGTATGCTTGCCGAAGTGTGTTTACCATTACTAAGTTTATGATATAGGAAAATTTTCCTATTAAAATCCTCCAAATAAAAATAGTTGCTATCGTGTTAAAATTTAATACCGGCAATATATTTTAAACATTATATTTATCCAAAACAATACGTTATAATGAGCAATAAAAAAAACACCAATGTAAAACAGGTTTTACTGCAACGCATTACCGATTTTTTTGATAAAAACAACAACCAACCTTTAAACTTTAAACAACTTGCAGCTAAGTTAGGTATAAGCACCTTAGCTGGTAAAAACAGCTTACAAGAAATATTAAGTAACGAATTGTTTAAAGGCCTAATTGTTGAAATAGAAAAAGGTAAATACCAATTACATGAGGTTAAAGCATTTATGTTTGGTAAAATAGATATGGCGGCCAATGGTTCGGCATTTTTAATACCCGAAGATGAATTTGAAAAAGATATATTTATTGCGCCGCGTAAGTTAAGAAACGCCCTACACGGCGACCGAGTAAAACTTCACGTTTATGCAAACAGTCGTGGTAGCCGCAAAGAAGGCGAAGTGGTAGAAATTGTTACCCGAGCAAAAATGGAGTTTACCGGTATTGTAAAACTAGCACAACATTATGCCTTTTTTATACCCGACGACCGTAAAATGTTACACGATATTTTTATCCCTTTAGGGGATTTAAATGGTGCTAAAAATGGTGATAAAGCCCTTGCTAAAATTGTAGATTGGCCAGCTGGTGCAAAAAACCCTGTTGGCGTTATTAAAGATGTACTTGGCAAACAAGGCGAAAACAATACCGAAATGAACGCTATTTTAGCCGAATACGGCTTTCCGCTTTCGTTCCCTTTAGAAGTTGAGCAAGAGGCCGCACAAATAAGTACAGAAATTACCGCCGAAGAAATAGCCAAAAGAAAAGATTTTAGAAAGGTATTAACCTTTACCATCGACCCATTTGATGCCAAAGATTTTGATGATGCCATATCTTACAAAATTTTAGAAAATGGAAATTTTGAAGTGGGCGTACACATTGCAGATGTTTCGCATTACGTAATACCCGATTCGGATTTAGACAAAGAAGCTTACGAACGTGGCACATCGGTTTATTTGGTTGATAGGGTAATACCAATGCTGCCCGAAACTTTGTCGAACGGTTTATGTTCGCTAAGGCCAAACGAAGAAAAATTATGTTTTTCGGCAGTTTTTGAGCTTGATAACCAAGCGCATATTATTAACGAATGGTTTGGTCGTACAGTAATATATTCGGATAAACGCTTCGCTTACGAAGATGTGCAAGAAATAATAGAGAACAAAGCTGGGCAATTTTGCGATGAAATTTTAAACTTAAATGCCTTAGCCTATAAACTGCGTGAACGTAAATTTAACGATGGTGCCATAAGTTTTGAAACCGCCGAAGTTAAATTTAAGCTCGATGAAAATGGAAAACCTATTGGCGTTTACACTAAAGAACGTAAAGATGCTCATAAACTTATAGAAGATTTTATGTTGCTTGCCAACCGCCGTGTAGCGGAGTTTGTGGCTAAAAAAGAAAAAGGCAAAGCAAAATTAACTTTTGTTTACCGAGCGCATGATGTACCAAAAGAAGCAAGTTTAGAAAGTTTTTCGAAATTTGCAGCCAATTTTGGATATAAAATATCAACCAAATCGGGTAAAGACACCGCAAAATCGTTAAACAAATTAATGTTTGATATTGAGGGACATAAAGAGCAAAACGTATTAACACAACTAGCTATACGCAGTATGGCAAAAGCCATTTACACTACCAAAATGAGCAGCCATTATGGTTTGGCTTTTGATTATTACACCCACTTTACATCGCCAATTAGGCGCTATCCGGATGTTATGGTGCACAGGTTGTTGCAATATTATTTAGATGGCAACAAATCGGTAAATGCCGAACATTACGAAAAAATGTGCGCCCACACTTCGCAAATGGAGAAAAAAGCCGCCGATGCCGAAAGAGCTTCGGTTAAATATAAACAAGCCGAATACCTGCAAGACAATGTTGGGGAAAATTTTGTTGGCGTAATTTCGGGGGTAACCGAGTGGGGTATGTATGTAGAAATTATCGAAAATAAATGCGAAGGAATGATCAGGTTGCGTGATATTTCGGATGATTTTTACACCCTCGACGAGAAAAATTATTGCATTATTGGCCAAAAGAAAAAGAAAGTTTACCAATTAGGCGATGAAGTAAAAATTAAAGTTAAGCGGGTTGATTTAGCTAAGCGACAGATTGATTTTACGCTGATAACGGGATAGAAAAAGCAAAAAAATTAGAGGTTATTAATCATTTTTTAAAATTTCAATAATTACCCCTCGCCTACCCTTACTTTTGCCAAATTGTTCAAAACATCATCACTAATGCTTGCGCCTAAACCCGGTGTGTTAGGTACTCTAATTTCGCCTTTATTGCCGTAAATTATGCCTCCAATTACAGGGTCGCTAATCATCATTAATGGTGTATCAAAATCGCAATACAAAATATTATTGCTGGTTAAAGCCAAATGTGCCGATGCTGTAAAGGCTAACCGAGACTCTAAAAAGCCACCTATTTGTAAATTCATATTTGCGGCTTCGGCAAGTTTTATTATTTTTAAAGCGTTAAATAAACCACCCGACTTACCTAATTTAATATTTAACATATCGCAAGCTTGCAAATTAATTAAGCGTTCTGCATCGTTATGGTCGCAACAGGTTTCGTCGGCCATAATGGGTATAGGGCTATTTTTTTTTATGTTGGGCAACTGCATAAATTGGTGCCGGGCAATAGGTTCTTCGCAGTGTTGTATATTATAAGGGGATAGTGCATGTAAAATTTGCAGGGCTTGGTTTGCTGGCCAACCTTGGTTAGCATCAATTCTAATAGGAATTTGAAAACCTACGGCATTTCTAATTAAGCGTATCCTTTCTACATCTAATTGTTGGCTTTGGCCGAGTTTAACTTTTATAATTTGGAAACCGTTGCCTACAATTTTAAGCGCATCGGCAGCCATTTTTTGTGGAGGGCCAAGGCTAATGGTATAATCGGTTAATAAAGTTTTATTGTTTTGGCCACCTAAAAAAGCGTATAATGGTTGTTGGGCATTTTGCGCAGCAATATCGTACAGGGCTATATTAAATGCACTTTTTATGCTGTTGTTGGCATAAATTACGGCATCCATTACTTGGCTGCAATGGGCAATATCTAATGAATTTTGCCCAATTAAAGCCTTTGCTAAATATTGCCCAACTACAAACCCGGTTTCCATACTTTCGCCGTTTATAGTTTTAAAAGGACTGCATTCGCCAAAGCCAATTAAGCCGCTTTTAGTTTTTATAGTTATTACAATATTTTCGGCAGCGGTTAACAAACCCAACGAAATTACAAACGGCTCTTTTAGTTTTATTGGGAGTTGGTAAATGTATATTTCAATAATTTCCATTTTTAAAGGTATTAAAATTGGATAATTATTTGAGGTATTATTTATTTCTAATCACCAAAGCTCGGCTTATAAAATTTGTTTTTATACATTGCTAATTTTGCCTGCCATAGTAAAAGTAAAATCCGCTTGGCGTATAATCTTACTAATAATGCACTAATTATGTAGGTTTATTTCCATTGGTTAATTACCAATTGTATTAGACACCGAAAGCTATAAAGTATTTCGAAAAGGTTTAGTTTAAATCAAACCGTTTTACACCTTTTAGTAATACAAGTTAAAAAAAACAAAATACTAAATTTAGGTATTAAATAATCAACAATTCATCAACAAGGTTGTGAAACTTTACAGTTAGTGGTAAATAATCCATTTCCTTTAATTTAAAAAACATTTTAATTACACTCTAATAAGTTAAGGTAATAAAGTGGTATAATAGCTTACATATTTATTGGTTAACAATTCTAAATCAAATACTGATTCAATAATTGTGGGCGCTGTTTGTCTAATAGTTTGTAAATGTTTAGTTTGATTAAAAATATCTCTTATTTTACTTTTTATACCCTCAGGGTTTTGTGAGCATACCCAGCCTAAATTGTGTTCTAATACAAAATCGGCAAGGCCAACTGTGGGCGTAATTAATACAGCGGTACCTACACTTAGGCTTTCAATAACCACATTTGCAAAGTTTTCATCGTACGATGGAAGAACCAATAAATGGTGTTGGTTTAAAACTTCAAATTTTTCTTCGGGGTTTACTTGCCCAAGCCAACTAATGTTTGATTGTATGTTTAAAGTTTGGCTCAACTTTTTAAGCGTATCTACGTAACGTAAATCACCAGTACCAGCAATGGTAAGTTTATAAGGTATTTGGCAATTTTGTAAAGCAGTAAATAAAAATTCTAAACCTTTCTTTTCTTCAATTCTAGATAAAAAAATAAGTTTTAAAACGCTAAAATCCATTTCAAGTGGGTCGGGTTTACTACTTGCCATTTTCACAAAATTTGGCAATACAAAAGTTGCTTTGGGCTTTTTTAAAAGTGCTATTAAATCGTGGTTCTCTTTTTTACTGGTAAGCAAAAAATGGGCTTTTAATAATACTGGCTTGCCAATAAATTTATGAAATAACTTTTTTAAAAAAGTAGTTTTATTGTTAAATGAGTAATAACTCAACGTACCCCGTGGAGAAACAATAAATGTTTTGTTTTTTACGATACAAATTAAAGCACTAAAAACCGATACCAAATGCCACCAAGCATGTAAATGTATTACATCAAATTTATGTATGTGTTGCCAAAGTGCCCAAAATAAGCGAGGCGAAAAGTGACTATGGTCCTTGGTTAATCTTTTAAAATAGGTAACCTCAACTCCATTTATATTATACTTACTGTTAGGATTAATTGCTAACTCGTTTTTGCCATTTGCGGTAGTAGTGTAAACAGTTACTTTATGTTTTCCATAAGCTACTAAATTTTCGGCCAATTGCGAAACCGACATAGTTGGCCCACCATAAATGTATGCGGGTTTGTATGATGCTGATATTTGGAGGATGTTCAATTAGAATAAAGCTATTGTTTTGGGTTGTTGGTAGTTTTAGATTTTAAATACAATAAATCTTAATTGTCTGTTTTTGATGTGCCTAAAAACATATCCTGATTGTCACAAATTGGATATTCCAGGGGTTTTAAAATTTTATATAATTTTAAAATTTCACAAATAATTAAGATTAAAACATAACCGTAAAATAAAGAATTAAACATAAACTCGAAATTGTTACCCCGCCAAAGTGTGTTACTAAAAGTACCCATAATAATAACACTACCAAACTGGTAACCGCCGTATAAATTTTCAGAAGTATTGCAAAGCCCTTGTGCTATAAGGCCTATTAAAATAAAGAAAATAAATACGCCAAAAGTGCCAAAACTCAAATAAGCATCTACAACTGGGCGGGTTTTAGCCGAAACGATAGAGTTTTCACTAATTACCCCAGCAGCATAAACCCGTTTCATAGAAATTTCCTCGGTTATGGGTTTTTCTTCCCATAATATTCTAGGAATTAAGGCATAAAGAGATTCGGTAACAATTTCAAAACCATAATAATCTATTTCCTCTGGGGTATTAGCCACAAATTGGGTAAACATATTTATTTCGCTAATACGCTCGGTTAAGAAGGCCCAATTTGTGTCATCAATTAACTCCGCATTATCCGCATCTAATAAAGTATCAATAGCAATGGTTCTCGAAGCTTCTGCCGAAGTATCACCCGACCAAGAATTTGTGCGAATTACGTTTACATAAGTTGGTAATGCATATAACAAACCATATAGTAACGGTATTCCCAAGTACAATGTTAATTTTTTGTAAACTGGAAACAGTAAACAACCCAGTATAATCAAACTCATTAATATAGGTTCTTTAAAACCCGAAAGGGTTGCCTTTACTAAGTTAGATAAAAATAAACCCGCACCTAAGTACAATAATTTTTTGTTTTTATTAGCTAAACCTTTAACCAGTAAAAAAGTACCCGAAAATACCGAAACAGATGTTAGACCCTCGCTAAATTGTGAAAACCCAGGCACAAAACGAATAGCAATTGCGCCTAAAAAAGTTATAATACTAAATTTGCCTAAAAAAATATTTATATCTACATCGGGTGCAATTATATTTTTTCTTTGATTTTTATATTTTTGGGGAGTTAACAAAATTATACCTGCAACTAATGCAGCGTGTGCCAATAAACTTAAACGCTGGCATTGGGCAATTAAATAGGTTTGAGAGTTAGGTACATTAGCACTAAAATCAACTTTTTCTAAATATCGATAACCTAAATGATTTAAAAAATAAAAAATTGAGCTTGAACACATAAACCCAGCAAAAATTAACTGTACAATAATAATAGGGCGTAATACCTGATCTTTTAACGGTAAATCGTCATTTATATACCTAAAATTTGAGTAGATTGTCCAATAAAAAATAAAAAAAGAACCTGCCCACGCTACAAAATATGAAAATATAGGGTCGGTTATTAAAACCTCGGCTATTATCCATATAATGAAGCCTGGTAAATAGCTTATGGTTTTAGAATCGTTATTCATTTTAAAGCATTAATTATATTTTGTGCTTGTATTTTAAATGTATAATTGTTAATCATATTTTTAGAAGCCTGCCCCATTTTTACTAGATTTTCTTTTTCAAAAAGCAATAATCTTAAATTTTCGGCTATTCTTTTGCTATTACCCACTTCAAACACATAACCATTTGCACCTTCAACTATTAAATTTGCTGCACAACCTACCTTGTTAGAAATTAAAATTGCTTTTGATGCTGCCATAGCCTCATTTACAGCTAAACCCCAAGTTTCCCCTGGCCCTTTTGAGGGTAAACAAAATAAATCGCAAGCTTGGTAATAAGCCGGTAAAATTTCTTGGTTTTTAAAATCCTCAAAAAATATAAAATGTCTTTTTTTACTTCTTTTAGCTGTTTCTTTTAAAGCTTTTTCTAGTTCCCCATTTCCAACAAAAAGTAAGTAAACATTCTCTTTACGTAAACCAATAAAAGTGTTTAACAGTATTTCTGGGTTTTTCTTTGTTTCAAATTTGCCGGTAAATAAAACTAAAATTCCTTTTTCGGGTATCCCCAAATTATTGCGTATTGCAGCAGCTTCCTTGCTTCTATCTGCACCAAACCTATCATTGTCAACGGCATGTGGTGCAAACAGTAATCTGTTTTCTTTAATACCATACTGTTTAAAATATGCCTTATTAGCATTACCTACATAAAATGCATAATCAACAAAACTGTAAACCCATCTTAAATAAATTGTTTTTAATGTTTTTATTACAAAACTATTTTCGTCTAATAAGGTAGAGTCGCCTCTAAAATATATAGGAATTTTCCCTTTAAAATATCGCATTACCCGCAAATGGCTGTGGTAGCTGTGGCCATAAACTAAAATTGCATCGGCTTCAAATGCTTTTATTTCATTAATTATATTTGGGTTTATAATGCCTTTTGAATGGTGTGAGCCGGCATCTTTTGCATCATTTTGAGTAAAGTGGTAATTATAACCGTTTAGTAAAGGTATATCCCACTCAATTTCTCGTTTAAAACCTGGGTCGTATTTATTTTCGAGCACTTGCTTCCCCCAAGTATAAAATACTTTAATATCCAATTGTTTGGCTAACAATCTAAATACCGGAGCGTAGTATTGTATTGGGTGGGTTGTTATAATTGCCAGCTTTGTCATTTTTATTTGTGAAGGGTTAAGTTTTATTAATCCTTTCAATATTTTTTCAATTTTACGACAATTTTTTATTTATTTAATGGTTTGTTTGCTTTGATATTTCGCTTTTTAAGTAGGTTGTCTTTAGGTTTAGCCTACAATTAAAATTATTTTTTTTTAGAAGCGTAAAATATAAAATTGACAGAACTTTTTAATGAAGTGTTAAATTTCTAAGCGCCTTAAATTAAGTAAATTCCTACAATCCTAAATATTAACTTATAAATAACAACAATACTAATTTTAATAATCCTTAATTTCAATCTCAATAAAATTAGAAATATTTTTTTAATTATTTTAAATAGCAACACAATGCCTACTATGCAAAAAAAAACATTGTAATTTTAAAATATATAAATTCAATTTTTGTTAAATGAAAATTTTTAAAACAGTATTTCTTGGAGTTATCGTTATATTTTCATTGTTGACTATCTATTACATATATCCAGAAAGCAAATTACGTATAAATATTAAGATTGACAAGCTTATCGTATCCAAATCAAAGAGACTATTATTAGCATACGCTAATGGGAAACTAGTGAAAACCTATAAAATTTCCATAGGGTTGCAACCTACTGGCGATAAAAAATTTGAAGGCGATAATAGAACTCCCGAAGGGATTTATATAATTAATGATAAAAATACAAATAGCGTTTGTCATAAAAACTTAGGTATATCTTATCCAAATAATGAGGACATTAAGTATGCTAAACAATTAGGTAAGCCCGTTGGGGGTAATATTAAAATACATGGTTTGCCAAATGGTTTTGGGTTCATATCCAAGTTTCATAGATGGTTTGGATTTACGTATGGCTGCGTAATGGTTACAAATGAGGAGGTTGATGAACTTTACAATGCAGTTAAGTTAGGCTCAAAAATTGAGATTATACCTTAAATTTTTCGGTTTTTGGTAATTTATTATTAAATGTTACAACCCCAAAAAAAGTTTACGGGGTTTCTTACACACTAAAATTAATACGTTATAAAATGCAGTAATGTATTGTGCTAAAAACTATTTTTAACATTTATAAATTTATCTTAACTTAATTACTGTAAATTATAGTTATAATTTAAATCTTTTGCTGGCTTATTCACGTAAAATCAACATCCGCACATAAAATCTGCCCTTATCTTTTTTAGAACAATTCTAAATAATCATTTTATCTTCAATTCAACCAAACCAACTACCTTAAATTACATTAAATAAATACTTTTACACGTTACAAAATTTAAAAACCAATAAATGAGCAATTTTTCGAACACTTTTTCCTCAACTTTAGGAAAAAAACTAATTATGTGTTTAACCGGTTTATTTCTATGTTCATTCCTAATTGTGCATTTAACAGGAAATTTATCTCTGTTTAAAAACGATGAAGGCTTGGCATTTAACCAGTACGCACACTTCATGACTAACTTTACACCCATAAAAGTAGTATCCTATTTATTGTACAGTTCAATAATTATACACAGTGTTTTTGCGCTGTTTATTACCATCCAAAACAAAAAAGCTAGGCCAGTTGCTTATGCACAAAAATCGGGAAATGGTAGTATATGGTCGTCTCGTAACATGGGCGTTTTAGGAACCATACTTTTACTGTTTATTGTATCGCACATGAGCAGTTTTTGGTACGAATACCACTGGGGCGAAACACCTTACGTAAAATACGAAACCGATTTAAATACCGGTAAAACCATAACCACCGAAATTTCTGCTTCCGATTACATCGAATATGTAAGCTACGTAAACAACGGAATAGAAATCACAAAATCAAAAAATTTGTATAAAGAAGTTGCCACCGAGTTTAAAGAATGGTACTTGGTAGCCTTTTATGTATTGGCAATGTTGGCCATGTCGTTTCACTTGGTACACGGTTTTCAAAGTGCTTTTCAAACCCTAGGTTGGGACCATAGCAAATACAAACCCCTTATAAACTTTATAGGCGTTTGGGTGTTTTCTATACTTATACCAATAGGTTTTGCAGCAATGCCACTTTATTTCTTTTTTAAATAATTGTACAATAGGGTTTAGTTGTTGCCTTTACGGCGATGCTTAAATCTTCAAAATAAAAATATAAAAAATGTTAAATTCAAAAATTCCGGCTGGCTCTTTGGCCGAAAAATGGAGCAAACATAAGTTCGATTTAAAACTAGTAAACCCTGCCAATAAACGTAAATACGATATTATTGTAGTAGGTACAGGTTTGGCGGGCGCATCGGCAGCAGCATCGCTTGCCGAGTTGGGTTATAACGTAAAAGCTTTTTGTTTCCACGATAGTCCGCGTAGGGCACACTCTATTGCCGCTCAGGGCGGAATTAACGCTGCAAAAAACTACCGCAACGATGGCGACTCGGTTTACCGTTTATTTTACGATACCATTAAAGGTGGCGATTATAGAGCCCGCGAAGCTAACGTTTACCGTTTGGCCGAGGTATCGGTAAATATTATTGACCAATGTGTGGCACAAGGCGTACCATTTGCTCGCGAATATGGTGGTTTGTTAGATAACCGATCGTTTGGTGGCGCACAAGTATCACGTACGTTTTACGCCCGAGGGCAAACTGGCCAACAATTATTGTTGGGCGCATATTCGGCTTTAAACCGCCAAATAAATTTGGGTACCGTAAAAATGTACACCCGTAGCGAAATGCTAGATTTGGTAACCATTGATGGCCAAGCCAAAGGTATTGTAACTCGTAATTTAATCACTGGCGATATTGATACCCACAGCGCACACGCCGTTTTATTATGTACTGGAGGTTATGGTAACGTTTTTTACCTATCAACCAACGCAATGTATAGCAATGTTACAGCCGCTTGGCGAGCCCACAAACGTGGGGCATTTATGGCTAATCCTTGCTATACACAAATTCACCCAACTTGTATTCCCGTATCGGGCGATCATCAATCTAAGCTTACGCTGATGTCCGAATCGTTACGTAACGATGGTAGAGTTTGGGTACCAAAAACTGTTGAAACAGCCGAGAAAATACGCAAAGGCGAAATTAAAGCCAAAGATATTGCCGAAGCTGATAGAGATTATTTTTTAGAACGCAAATATCCATCGTTTGGTAATTTAGTACCACGAGATGTTGCCTCAAGAAATGCTAAAATAGCTTGCGATGAAGGTAGAGGGGTAGGAAAATCAGGTTTAGCCGTTTATTTAGATTTTGCCGACTCTATCAAACGTTTAGGTCAGCCAGCTGTTGCCGCAAAATATGGCAACTTGTTTGATATGTATGCGCAAATTACGGATGAAAATCCTTACGAATCGCCAATGCGTATTTACCCAGCAGTACATTATACCATGGGTGGTTTATGGGTCGATTATAATTTAATGACTACCGTACCAGGTTTATACGCTTTGGGCGAGGCCAACTTCTCGGACCATGGAGCTAACCGTTTAGGTGCTTCGGCATTAATGCAAGGTTTGGCCGATGGTTATTTTGTTATTCCTTACACTGTAGGCGATTATTTAGCCACTATTGGCCCTGCGCCGGTTGATGCAAATCATCCCGCTTTTGCGGAAACCAAAAAGGCTGTACAAAACCAAATTGATAAGTTTTTAGCTTTAAAAGGAACAAAAACCGTTGACGAATATCACCGAGATTTAGGTAAACTAATTTGGGAATATTGTGGCATGTCTCGTAACGCAGTTGATTTGGTAAAAGCAAAACAATTGGTACAAGCCTTAAAAGTTGATTTCTGGAAAAACGCCATCGTGGTTGGTGCAAACGAAGAAGTAAACCAATGTTTAGAAAAAGCTGGTCGTGTGGCCGATTTTATTGAACTAGGCGAGCTAATGATTGATGATGCGTTAGACCGTAACGAATCATGCGGAGGGCACTTTAGAGAAGAATACCAAACCCCCGAAGGCGAAGCTTTACGTAACGACGATGATTATACCTACGTTGCCGCTTGGGAGTTTATGGGTGAAAATATGCCCGAAAAACTAAACAAAGAGCAATTGATTTTCGAAAACGTTAAATTAACCCAAAGAAGTTATAAATAATACCGTAACAGGTATTTAATACGATATAAAATGAGTGGAAATATGAACTTGACCTTAAAAGTATGGCGTCAGAAAAACAGAAAAGCTTCTGGTAAATTTGTTACCTACAAAACCGATGACGTATCGCCCGATATGTCGTTTTTAGAAATGCTTGATGTAGTAAACGAAGGTTTAGTTAAAAAGCAAGAAGAGCCTATACAGTTTGATCATGATTGCCGTGAAGGTATTTGTGGTTCATGTGCTTTAATGATAAACGGCCAACCACACGGCCCTAAAAAAGCTACTACCACTTGCCAATTACACATGCGTAGTTTTAACACTGGCGATACCATTGTTATTGAACCTTGGCGTTCGGTAGCTTTTCCGGTAGTTAAAGATTTAGCGGTCGACCGTTCATCCTTAGATAGAATACAACACGCTGGCGGTTATGTGAGCGTAGGTACAGGTGGTGTGCCCGATGCCAACGAAATTGCCATACCAAAAGTTATTGCCGACGAGGCATTTAACTCGGCTACATGTATACAATGTGGTGCTTGCGTGGCGGCGTGTAAAAACGCATCGGCCATGTTATTTGTATCGGCAAAAGTATCGCAATATGCGTTATTGCCACAAGGCCAAACCGAAAGGTACGAAAGAGCGCAAGCCATGGTTTTACAAATGGACGAAGAAGGTTTTGGTGGTTGCACCAACACTTACCAATGCGAAGCCGAATGCCCTAAAGAAATTAAAGTAACCAATATTGCCCGTATGAACCGCGAATATTTTAACGCCGAGTTTTTACAAGATAAAAAAGCACACGTTTAGTTTGATTTTTAATTTTAAATGAAGCCGCAATGTGTAAACATTGTGGCTTTTTTAAATAATTGGATTTTTACTTTTTATTAGAAGAACATTAAAGCGCCATATGAAAAATACAAATAATTAGGCTTATTTAGCTTAAAATCATTAAATTATATATTTTTCGCATAAATTTTTTGGCTTTTTAAATTTCGAAATTTTGTTTCATTACCCTCATTTTTACCTATTTTAGCTTTTCAAAATATCGTTGAATAAAGAGATATTTAAAAATTTATAAATGAAAATTACCGATCATATAAAAAATGCCAAGGGTAAAACCTTGTTTTCTTTCGAGTTATTACCTCCTGTAAAAGGCCAAAGCATTCAATGGATTTACGATGCAATAGACCCATTAATGGAGTTTAACCCGCCATTTATTGATGTTACATCTTTACGAGAAGATTATATTTACAAACAAAAAGAAAACGGTCTACTAGAAAAAGTATCGTACCGTAAACGCCCAGGTACAATTGCTATTTGTGCTGCAATTATAAACAAATATAAAGTAGATGCTGTACCCCATTTAATTTGTGGAGGCTTTACAAAAGAGGAAACCGAAAACGCTTTAATTGATTTGCAGTTTTTAGGTATTGATAACGTATTGGTACTACGTGGCGATGCCCGCAAAGCCGATGCTAATTTTGTGCCAACACCCAATGGCCACAATTACGCTACCGATTTGTTGCAACACGTAATAGATCACAATGCGGGTAAGTTTTTACACGAAGATATTGAAAGTACCTATAAAAGCGATTTTTGTGTGGGCGTAGCCGGCTACCCCGAAAAACATTTTGAAGCACCAAACCTTAAAACCGATTTTAAATACTTAAAACAAAAAGTAGACATGGGTGCCGAGTTTATTGTAACTCAAATGTTTTTTGATAACCAAAAGTATTTCGATTTTGTAAAAAAATGCCGCGAAAACGATATTAATGTACCTATTATTCCAGGCTTAAAACCTATTAGCGCAATTGGCCAACTGGTTGCATTGCCCAAAATTTTTCATATAGATTTACCGGAAGAACTTAGCGAGGCTATACAGGATTGCAAAAACCCAAAAGATGTTAAGCAGGTTGGTACCGATTTTATGATTAAACAATGTAAAGAATTAATAACCTTTGGCGTACCAGTTTTGCATTTTTATACCATGGGCAAACCCGACCAAACTAAACAAATTGCCCAAGCAATATTTTAAATTTGTAATTGATTTTAAAGCTATGGCACATTATATGCAAGGGCTTATTTATGAAAAAAATAACAGCTTTTTTTAAAAACACATTATCGCTAATAAAGCAAACCTATACCGCATTTACCAACGATAGAGGCTTAAAATTGAGCGCTTCTTTGGCTTATTACACCATCTTTTCTATTGCTCCCATGTTAATAGTTTTGATAGCCGTTACAGGTGTGTTTTATGGGCAAGAAGCTGTACAAGGAAAAATTTTTTCGCAATTAAACGATTTTATTGGTAACGATTCGGCAGCACAAGTTCAAGATATTTTAAAGCAAATGCAACTTTCGGGGAAAGGTACATTTGCCATAATTACAGGTGTTATAACTTTAATAATTGGGGCATCAGGTGTTTTTATCGAAATTCAGGATTCTATAAATTTAATTTGGAGAGTAAAAGCCAAACCAAAACGTGGCTGGGTTAAATTAATTGTAGATCGCGTTCTGTCATTATCAATGATAGCAAGTTTAGGTTTTTTACTTATTGTATCGCTTATTGTAAACGGGGTAGTTTTAGCCCTAAGTGGTATTTTAAGCAGATTTTTGCCTGATATTACCATTTTAATAATTGAGATTTTAAACCAAGGAATAACACTTTTAGTTTTAGGCGCACTTTTTAGCATCATTTACAAAGTATTACCCGATGTAGAAATTGAATGGAAAGACGTTATTGCAGGTGCAATATTTACATCTTTACTTTTTATGTTAGGTAAATACGCAATAGGATTGTATATTGAAAGTTCATCAATAGCATCGGTTTATGGTGCAGCAGGCTCGTTTTTGCTTATTATTGTTTGGGTGTATTATTCGGCAGCAATTTTATATTTTGGCGCCGAGTTTACGCAGGTTTACGCCCAAAGCAAAGGCAGCAGAATTAAACCCTCTAAATATGCAGTATATGTTGAGCAAACAATTGTTGAAAAAAAAGTGGATTTCCTGCCTATCCAAAACAAGGTGGGGCAAAACTAGTTTTATTGCCATAATATTTCTACTTTCTTGCAGTACCCAATTAAAAAAAGAAAGAAATTTAAAAATAGTTTCATCAGTTAATTATTACAAAAAGCAGGCAGTTTTAAATCCGAATTATATTTTACTTGACATAAAAAAAAACATTCCAACTGTAGTTTTAGATATTAAATACGCAACTTTAAATAATTTTAGCGGTACCGCAGTTTACAAAACGGCTAAAGCTTATGCCCGTAAACCAGTGGTTATAGCTTTAGAAAATGTACAAAAAAGTTTAGTAAAACAAGGTTTGGGGTTAAAAATTTATGATGCCTACCGCCCCTATAGTGTAACAGTAAAGTTTTGGGATATTACCCCAGCAGATAAAAAAGATTTTGTTGCAAGCCCTGCAAAAGGATCTCGCCATAACCGAGGTTGCGCTGTTGATGTTACCTTAATTAATTTAAAAACAGGCGAGGAGTTGGCAATGCCCACACCTTACGATAGTTTTTTAAATATGGCTTACGCCGATTATACAAACTTACCTAACAACGTACTACAAAATCGAAAAAATTTGCAAGATGCAATGACCCATAACGGATTTAGCATTTTTAAGCAAGAGTGGTGGCATTTTGATTTTGATGGTTGGCAAGCCTACGATTTAATGGATATTAAATTCGAGAAATTGCCTTAAATTTATTTATAATCGGCAAGGTTTAATTGCGCATTGCAAAAACTATACTCGTTACTTTGGTTTGAGCATATTAAAGTTATACGGTTAGCTGTAAATTGGTTAATCATGGTGTGGTACCATGCAACCCCTTGTACATCAAGATTAGAAGTAGGTTCGTCTAATAACAAAACGGGTGTTTGGGCACAAAAAGCTAAGGCTAATTTTACCCTTTGTTTCATACCCGACGAAAAATATTTTATGAATTTATGCTGTTGTTGCTTCATCCCCAAAAGGGAAATAATATCTGAATTTTTTAAATGTTCTATTCTGATTTTAAATTTAAAGTGAAAATCTAAAACTTCGTTTAGCGTAAATTCCTCTATAAGTTCTAAATATGGTGTAGCAAGGCTAATAGAATTATAATAGTTTTCGGGAGCAATAATTTTACCATTATTACTATAAGTTAAATTACCAATTGATGGAGTTAATGCACCCGAAATTACTTGCAGTAATGTTGATTTGCCAGACCCATTTATACCCAAAATGGCATAAGCTTGGTTGTTAACAAATTGATAATTTACACCTTTAAAAATCCATTCGCGGTTAAACCTTCTACCTAAATTCTCTAAGCTTATTTGCATAAGCTATGTTTTAAGAGTTTCCAAAGCTTTTCATTACACCACGGTTAGAGTTTCTAATAAAGTTTATAATCTCGTCGCGTTCTTCCGTAGGTTTAAACTCTGCTTCGATAGTATCAAGTGCTTTTGTTACGTTATTGTGCTTAACAAAAAGCACACGGTAAATTTCTTGTATTTCGTTAATTTTTTCGGATGTAAACCCTCTTCGGCGTAAGCCAACAGAATTTATACCGGCATAAGCTAATGGTTCTCTGGCTACTTTTACATAAGGTGGTATATCTTTACGTACTAACGAACCGCCAGTTACAAATGCATGGGAGCCAACATTGCAGAATTGGTGAATGGCAACCATACCTGCTAAAACAACATTATCGCCAATGGTAATATGGCCAGCAAGAGTGGTATTGTTAGAAAAAATACAGTTATCGCCCACTTCACAATCGTGAGCTACGTGGCAATAAGCCATTAATAAGCAATTTTGGCCAACTTTGGTTTCCCATTTATCGGATGTGCCACGGTTAATGGTCACATATTCGCGAATAGTAGTATTGTCGCCAATAATAGCCAAAGTTTCTTCGCCACGGTATTTTAAATCTTGAGGGATTGCCGATATTACAGCGCCCGGAAAAATTTTACAATTTTTACCAATACGGGCTCCATCCATTATGGTTACGTTAGAACCTATCCAAGTACCTTCGCCTATCTCTACATTTTTATGTATTACGGTAAAAGGGTCTATTACAACACTGTTAGCAATTTTTGCTTGAGGGTGTATATATGCTAAAGGTTGTATCATTTTGTGGGTTCGCTTTCTTTATAACGTGATATTTGTGCCATCATTTCGGCTTCTACTACAATTTTTTCTCCTACCATACCAACGCCCTTCATCTGAGCTATTCCACGGCGTATAGGTTCCATTAAATCACACCTAAAAACAATCACATCGCCCGGTAAAACCTGAGCTCTAAAACGTACTTTATCTATTTTTAGAAAATAGGTTAGGTAATTGCTAGGATCGGGTACGGTACTTAATACTAAAATACCACCTGTTTGTGCCATGGCTTCTATTTGTATAACGCCTGGCATTACGGGTGCACCCGGAAAATGGCCTATAAAATAGTTTTCATGCATAGTAACGTTTTTTACACCTACTACGTGTGTTTTAGATAGTTCTAATATTTTATCAATAAACAAAAATGGAGGCCTGTGTGGCAATATATCCATTATTTGCATTATATCGTACAGGGGTTTTACGGATGGGTCGTAAATATGTTGTATCTTTTTTTTCTTATCTTTTTTAATTGCCGCTTTTATTTTTTTCGCAAATGCAATATTTGCTGCATGGCCTGGGCGGGCTGCCATAATATGCCCTTTAATTGGTGTACCTACTAATGCTAAATCGCCAATCATATCTAAAAGTTTATGGCGGGCTGGTTCGTTTTGGTATCGTAATTCTATATTATTTAAAATTCCTTCTTTTGCAACCTGTATATCTTCGCGTTTAAATGCTTTGGCAAGGTCTTTTAGCTCTTCATCATCAATCTCATGATCTACAATTACTATAGCATTATTAATGTCACCCCCTTTAATCAAGTCGTGTTTCAACAACATTTCCAACTCGTGTAAAAACACGAAGGTTCGGCAGGAAGCTATTTCTTGTTTAAAATCTCCTATTGATGTTATGGTTGCGTGTTGACTGCCTAATACAGGAGAATTATAATCAACCATACATGTAAAACGGTAATCGTCTAATGGCATTGCAACCATATCAACTTTTCTATCGGTTTCACTGTAGTGTATGTTGTGGGGTATTTGGTAATACTCGCGGTCGGTTACTTGGTTTACAAAACCTACCGAATCTAACATTTCTACAAAGGTTATGGCGCTGCCGTCTAAAATAGGTACTTCGCCGCCATCTAATTCTATTAAAACATTATCTACTTCGCAACCTACTAGTGCCGCTAAAACGTGTTCAACAGTACTTACACTTGCACCATTTTGCGATAGGGTTGTGCTACGTGAAGTATCAGTAACGTTATCAACATCTGCATCAATAATGGGTTGGTTGGGTAAATCTATACGTTTAAATTTATAACCGTGGTTATCGGGTGCTGGCTTAAATGTCATAATTACCGATACGCCTGTATGCAAGCCTAAGCCACTAACAGATACTTCGGATTTAATGGTTCTTTGTTTCAAATTCATTTTTATTTTGCTTAAAGCAATATTAGCAATTGCTTTGAGATTTTAATTGATTTAATTGTTTTTCTAATTCAAATATTTTTTTGTCAAGCTCTGGCAATCTATTAATAATTGCGGTAGATTTTAAATAATTGTGCAAAGGGGTAACAAAGCCACCTCCCCATTTTTTACCCTCTTCAATAATGCTGCGGTTAATACCTGATTTTGCTTGTATTTGAGATCCGTTTGCTACTGTAATATGACCTACTGCACCTACTTGCCCTCCAATAATGCAGTTTTGTCCTAATTTTGTACTGCCAGATACGCCTGTTTGCGATGCAATAACGGTGTTTTTACCAACCTCCACATTGTGTGCAATTTGTATTAGGTTATCTAATTTTACGCCTGTTTTAATTATTGTTGACCCCATTGTAGCCCTATCAATACACGTGTTTGCACCAATTTCTACATCATCTTCAATAATTACGTTACCTATTTGGCTAATTTTTTTGTAAGTGCCATCGGGCAAAGGAGCAAATCCAAAGCCATCACTACCAATAACAGTACTAGCGTGTATAATAACATTTTTACCAATAACACAATCGTGGTAAACTTTTACTCCCGAAAAAAGAGTGGTATTATCATTTACAGTAGCATTATCGCCTATATAGGTTTGAGGATAAATTTTGCAATTTTTGCCAAGTATAGCATTTGCCCCTATGTAAGCAAATGCACCTATGTAAACATTATCCCCAATTATAGCACTTGGGTGTATAAAACAAGGTTGTTCTATGCCGGTTTTGTTTAGTTTAAGGGTATTATATTTTTCTAAAAATATTGAAAAAGCACTATACGCATCGTTTACTCTTATTAAAGTAGCCGATATTGGCTTTTCTAAAACTAAATCGTTGTTAACAATAATTATTGAGGCTTGGGTAGTGTATAAAAACGCCGCATATTTTGGATTAGCTAAAAAAGATAAATCGCCTGTTTTAGCGTCTTCAATTTTTGCTAAGTTTAAAATTACCGCATCGGCAGCCCCTTCTAAGGAGCCGTTAAGTAATAAACAAATTTGGTTTGCAGTAAATTGCATTGGGTAAAATTAACTGTTAATATTAAATGAACAAATTGTTAGGATAAAATATCAACATAAAGTTTTAAACTTTAGTGTAACATAAAATATTTTTGGTTACCGATTTAGCCAAAGCCTCTAGATTTGAATAGTCGGATGCAATAGTAATGTCTTGTAAATCACCGTTTTTCATCAAAACATTTATGTTACCTTGCCTAGTATTATAGGCTACATTATTTATAATATCTGTAAAAATAAAATAGGAAGAATCTTTGTAATTAATGTTTAATTTTTCGCTTATTTTTTGTTTTAAGCTTTCTGTTTTCTCAAAATCGGGAATACCTGTACTAATTTCAACCTTATAAAGCTGGCGGTTTATTAAATTATTACATAATGTACTTAAAATAAAATCGGTATGGTTGCACCAAACTTTAATGCTAGCCATTATATCGCTATCGTCAAGTTTAACAAAATTATTAATATGTTGAATTTCATTTATAAAATGAGTTATAGAAACTGTGTTGTACAAAAAATGTTTGAATGTGGGGGTTGCAAAAAGTTCGGTTCCGTTGTTGGCTAACTCTCTGGCTCGTTCTAAAATTTTAACCAACATTTGCTCTGCAGCAATAACAGTTTTGTGTAAATACACTTGCCAATACATTAACCTACGGGCAATTAGAAACTTTTCGATAGAGTAAATTCCTTTTTCTTCAACCACTAAGTTCCCATTTTTTATGTTTAGGAGTTTTATTATCCTATCCGAACTTACCATACCTTCGGTAACACCGCTAAAAAAACTATCTCGGTTTAAATAATCTAATCTATCTAAATCTAACTGACCGGATATTAATTGGTACAAAAACTTTTTATAGTAATTATTATTAAAAATTTGCAGAGCTAAAGAAAGTCTATTATTAAAATCGTCGTTTATTTTAGATATAATTAGTTTGCCAATATCTTCATGAGAAATACCTTTTACAATACTATGTTCTAATGCGTGTGAAAAAGGGCCGTGGCCAATATCATGTAATAAAATAGCAATGCAGGCAGCTTCACATTCATCATTTGTTATAAGGTGGCCTTTACTTTGTAAATGTTCTACTGCCAATTGCATTAAATGCATTGCACCTAAAGCGTGGTGAAACCGGGTATGCAAAGCCCCTGGGTAAACCAAATGCGTCATACCTAATTGTTTAATATATCTTAAGCGCTGAAAATAAGGATGTTCTATAACATCGAAAATTAAAGGTGTTTTAATGCTAATAAAACCGTAAACAGGGTCGTTAATTATTTTATTCTTATTCAAATGCTAATAAATTAGGTGGCTCAAAAATTGTTACTTAACTTAACCGCTTATACACTTAGGTATAATAGTAAACAAATTTAAAATTACAGTTTTATCTGATACTAAAAAATAAATATGAACACTACTAATATATTATGGGCCGATGACGAAATTGATTTGTTAAAACCCCATATTCTTTTTTTGAACGATAAAGGCTATACCATTTCAACTGCAACAAATGGGAACGATGCTTTAGAAATTTTTAAAAACAAAGATTTTGATTTGGTTTTTTTAGATGAAAATATGCCTGGTTTAACTGGTCTTGAAACACTTACCGAAATAAAAAACATAAATCCGGATGTGCCAGTAGTAATGATTACCAAAAGTGAAGAGGAGCATTTGATGGAAGATGCCATAGGTTCAAAAATAGATGACTATTTAATTAAACCCGTAAATCCTAAACAAATATTATTAACTATTAAAAAACTAATAGATAATAAGCGTTTGGTTAGTGCTAAAACATCAATGGCTTACCAGCAAGATTTTAGAAGTTTAGGTGCTACTTTAAACGATAATCTTACCTACCAAGAGTGGATTGATGTTTATAAAAAATTGGTTTTTTGGGAGTTGGAGTTAGAGCAATTGGAAGATGCTGGCATGCATGAGATTTTAACTATGCAAAAAGCTGAAGCCAATATGCAGTTTTGTAAATTTATTGAAAAAAACTATTTGGGTTGGATAAAAAACCAAGAAAGTGCACCCACGCTTTCGCACCAATTATTTAAAAAGAAAGTTTTTCCTTTACTTACCGATGGTGTACCTGTTTTTTTTATTTTAATAGATAATTTAAGGTACGACCAATGGAAAATTATTAACCCTATAATTTCCGAATATTTTAGACTTGAAGAAGAAGATATTTATTACAGCATTTTACCAACTGCAACACAATACGCTCGAAATGCTATATTTTCGGGCTTAATGCCTCTAGAAATGGAAACAAGATTTGCTGATAAATGGCAAAACGATGAAGATGAAGGCGGTAAAAATTTATTTGAATCTTACTTTTTAGACGATCAAATTAAACGCATTTTACGTAAAGATATTAAACACTCGTACCATAAAATTTTAACTTTCGACCAAGGGAAAGACCTTAACGATACTTTAAATAACCTAATGGGTAATGATTTAAACGCCATTGTTTATAATTTTGTTGATATGCTTTCGCATGCCCGTACCGATATGCAAATGATACGCGAATTAGCCAACGACGATGCAGCTTATAGGTCATTAACGCTTTCTTGGTTCGAGCATTCGCCATTGTTAGAACTGCTAAAAAAACTCTCGCAAAAAAAGGTAAAAGTGGTAATTACAACCGACCACGGAACCATACGTGTAAAACGCCCAAGCAAAGTAATTGGCGACAGAAACACAAATACAAATTTGCGCTACAAACAGGGTAAAAACTTAAATTTTACACCAAAAGAAGTATTTCAAATTAAAAACCCACACGATGCACTTTTACCTAAATTACACGTAAGCTCAAGTTTTATTTTTGCAAAAGAAGATAGTTATTTTGTATATCAAAACAATTATAACCAATTTGTAAACTACTACAACGAAACTTTTCAACACGGTGGAGTTTCTTTAGAAGAAGTTATAATACCTTTTATAACTTACAAAAACAAGTAGTTATATTAATGGAAATACAAATTGAATGCGAAAGCCAACTTATAAAAACAGCAAAAACAATTATTGAATTTGCTACACAAAATAAAGTTTTTTTGTTTTATGGCGAAATGGGAGCGGGAAAAACTACCCTCATTAATGCAATTTGTAAACACTTAGGAGTGGTTGAGCATACCAGTAGCCCAACTTTTTCTATTGTTAACCAATACCAAACCAAACAAGATGAAATTTTTCATTTTGATTTTTACAGATTAAAAAACCAAACCGAAGCTTTAGATTTAGGTTACGAAGAATACTTTTATTCGGGTGCATACTGCTTTGTAGAATGGCCCGAAAAAATTCCAGATTTGTTGCCGCCAAATTGTGTTAAAGTGAAAATTACTGTTTTAGAAGAGAAAAAAAGGATGATTTTTTTAACTTAAAAAGATTGGGAAAAGGCTTCTTTAATCTTCCTGAACCAACATTTTACCAGGCTTACCTATAACTTTAAAATTACTTTCACCTTTTAAAATCGAACTATAATTCACTAGGTTATTAAATAGTTTTACTGCTTCTTTTAATTCTTTATCGTATTGAAAAGCTTGTTGAGATTTGCCTTTTTCGTAGTAGTACCTTTGTACAATTTCGCTTTCTAAAACTCTTTTAATTTCGGGTTTAAACTGTGTTAAATCCTCTTTTTTAATGGAAGCAACTTTAGCTTTTAGTGTTTCTAATTCGGTTTTAATTTTAGGATATGTCTTCTCTTTTTCGGCTTGTTTAAGTAAGTTTTGCAATAGCGCTTCGGTTTCGGTTTGGTAACTATAATCTTTATTTCCCAAAAAAGTTATCAAGTTAGCGTAATTGGCATCTGTTAAATTAAAATCTTTAGCGGGGGCAATTTGTGGGTTTTTGTTCACAAAATCGTTAGCAAAATCAAACAACAAATATTTGCTTAACAAGGCTTGCGTAATTTGGTGATATTGGTAACGTTCAACAAAAATATCGGGATAAATGCCACTTCCATCATAAACCGAGCGACCGTTTTTAGTTTTAAACTCGGTTTTTAGCGAATCCGAAAATTTGTTTACCATACCATCTTCGGCTCGGTGGGCATAATCTAAAGCCTGTATGCACCTGCCCGATGGGGTATAATATTTTGCTACGGTAATTTTCACTAAACTATTGTAAGGCAGGTTAAAGGTTTGTTGTACAAGCCCTTTTCCAAAACTTTGTTGACCAATTATTACAGCCCTATCCAAATCCTGTAGAGACCCGGCAACGATTTCTGAAGCAGATGCCGACCGCCCATTAACCAAAATAACAAGTGGAATTTGTGCATCAATAGGTTGTAAATAGGTTTTATAATTGATGGTTTTCTCTTTATTGCGGCCTTTTTGTAAAACCACTTCAACATCTTTAGCTACAAATAAATTTACAATTTTTACAGCTTCTTGCAAAATGCCTCCACCGTTGTAACGCAAATCTAAAACTATACCCGTGGGATTACTTTTTTTCAATTCAATCAAAGCAGTTTTAACTTCTTGCCCTGCATTTTCTAAAAATTTATCTAATTTAATATAGCCCACATTGTTATCCATTATGCCGTAATAACTTACGTTTGGCTGACTAATTTCGGCTCTAAAAATATTTTTTTCTATAGTTTTGCCATCTCTACCAATGTTTATTTTTAATGCGGTTTCTCTAGGGCCCTTTAAAAGTAAACTAACTTGTTCGCTGTTTTTGCCTTTTAATATTACACCATCAATAGATATAATTTCGTCGCCCGCTTTAATAGCTGCCTTTTGTGCCGGAAAACCCTCAAACACATCCGAAATATAAACCTTGCCGTTACGGTAAAAAACACCCGCACCAATACCACCGTACTGGGTGCTTACGTATTTCATTTTGTAATCTTCTACATCGGCTTCGGGTACAAATTCGGTGTATGGGTCTAGGTTATCCAACATTGCATCAATACCTGTTTTAATAATGTGTGCTGGATTAACCTCGTCAACATAGCTCATATTTAGCTCTTTATATATAGACGAGAAAATGTCTAGGTTTTTACTTATCTGAAAAAGGTCATCTCTAAAAGAGAAAAAAAGTAAAGTTAAACCCGAAAAAATAGTTATTAAAACAGTTTTTTTTGGGTATGATAGTTTGCGCATTAGGCCAGTTTTTTTTTAGAAAAATAAAAGTACAAAAAAAGGTTTGTGTACTATGCTATTATTTAGTCAAACTTTTTGCCACTTCAATAATAGTTTGATTTATGGGTATAAAATCAAAATCAATAATTTTTTTAATTTTTTGGTTATCATAAGCTTCTAAAGTTGATGCAAAAGTGGCCATATCTTTGGTAATTTTTGCTTCGCCATTGGTAAACCAGCTTTTTATTTTGCCTAATCGCCAAGCTATGCCCAGCGTAAAAGGCGTTGCTAATTTGGTGGGGGCGCTAATGCCAAACGCACTTGAAATTTCTTGCACCAATTGTTTGTAACTATAATTTTGCGCACTAATTATGTAACGTTGGGCGGTAATTTGGCTATTTCCTAAAAAAATCATACAGCGGGCAACATCATAAACATTAACAAAACCACTACCGCCGGCGGTGTAAAATTTTAATTTGTATTTTACAGTGTTAAAAATACTTTGTGTGCCTTGTGGCCTAGCATCAACTCCTAAAATTACCGATGGATTTACAATAACCGCGTTTAAACCTTCTTCAATTCCTCGCCAAACTTCCATTTCGCTTAGGTATTTAGATATTGCGTAGCCATTGTTAATATCAAAAGCATCCCAATAATGGTTTTCGGTAATTAATTCGCCATTTTTACTTTTCCCTAATGCGGCAATAGAACTTACATGAATTAATTTTTGCACTCCGTTAGCTAAGCACAAGTCAACAATGTTGGCGGTACTTTCTACATTGTTACGAACCATTTTAGCTTTATTAGCGGCGTTTAAACTTACCATTGCAGCACAGTGGTAAACTTTTGTAATGCCTATAAAAGCAGTTTCTAAATCGCAAATGTCCAAACAATCGGCGTTAAGCCACTCAATTTTATGGTTTAAAGCGTTTAATTTTTGTGGGATGCTTGATGTACTTCTTTTTATGCACCTAACTTTATTTTCGGTTTGTAAAAGTTGTATTACCAATTGTGCGCCTAAAAAGCCTGTGGCGCCGGTTACTAAAAGCATAATTTACGGTTACGTGGTTTTGCAAAATATAAAAAAAAACGACCAATCGTGTTTATTACGATGGCCGTTTAATGTATTTTATTTGCAATTATTATTTAAAACGGCAAATCGCCATCTTCACCAGGTGCGGCACTCACATCAACTGGGGGTGCATATTCGGGTGTTACTGGTGCGGCTGCCGCAGGGGCTGCTGCTGCATTTGTGCTGCTTACTTTCCAAACATGTAACGAGTTGAAATATCCTTTTTTACCCATTTTGTCGGTATAAGCTCGTCCTTTTAAGTTAAACGATACTTCAACCTCTGCACCAACTTGTAAGTTATCTAATAAAGCGCATTTATCTTGTATGGCTTCAAATTTTACAAACTCGGGGTATTGTGGGTTTTCTGCATATTCAACAACCAATTCTCTTTTTTTAAAAGACTCGGTTACGTTAATAATTTCTGATACTTCGTGTACTTTTCCTTTAATTTCCATAATAAACTCAAATGAATTTCAAATCTGTAAATTTTATTTGAGTAATTTGCGCAAATTATGTATCAAGTTTTCAACAATCCCGCAAAGGTTATTATTACCTGCAACAAAAGGCTATCAACTTATCTACAACAAGAGGTTGAAGCACTGGGCTTTAAGCCCGACCGTGTTTTTGCAACCGGCATAGAATTAAAAGCTACTGTAAACGAATGTATTAAACTAAATTTAAACCTACGTTGCGCAAGCCAAATTTTATACCGTGTTAAAGAATTTACCGCAGCAAACGCCAACGAAATGTATAACGAAGTAGTTTGCATTGAGTGGGAAAAACTCATTGATTTTAGTGGCTACTTTTCGGTAACCTCTAATGTTGATAATTTAACCATCACAACGCCGCTTTTTGCAAACCTAAAAGTTAAAGATGCTATTGCCGATAGGATAAAAAGTGTGCATAATTTAAGGCCAAATTCGGGATCCGATTATTCTAAAACTGTGGTGCATTTGTACTGGAAAAACGATAATGCCGAAATTTATTTAGATACATCGGGCGAAACATTAGCCAAACACAGCTACCGCAAAATACCCGGCAAAGCCCCAATGTTAGAAGCTTTGGCAGCAGGTACAATTTTTGCCACTGGGTGGGATAAACAAAGCACATTTGTGAACCCCATGTGCGGCTCGGGTACTTTAGCTATTGAAGCCGCTTTAATTGCTACCAACCGTACACCCGGTTTATTGCGTATGAACTACGCTTTTATGCATATTTTGGGTTACGAGGAAGATGTTTTTTTTAAAGAACGCCGCATACTTAAAGATCAAGTAGTTAAAAACATCAATTTTAAAATTATAGCCTCAGATATATCGGAAGATGCTGTTGCAATTTCAGAAAAAAATGCCCGAACTGCTGGTGTTGATACCTTAATTGATTTTCAGGTTGCCGATTTTGCCGAAACTGTTTTACCCGAAGGCCAGCCAGGTGTTATAGTTTTTAACCCCGAATATGGCGAACGTTTAGGCGTACACACCAAACTTGAAGCTACTTACAAACGTATTGGCGACTACCTAAAACAAGATTGTAAAGGCTACCGTGGCTATATTTTTACAGGTAATCCCGATTTAGCCAAAAAAATAGGCTTACGAGCCAGTCATCGCATAGAGTTTTATAATGGTAAGTTAGATTGCCGATTGTTAGAGTATGAACTTTACGATGGCAGTAAACGGGAAAATAGTGACGAAAGGGAGTAGGTTGAGTTTAATAGGGTTGGGTTAATAGTTTTTAAAGTAGTTGCTACTAAAATTTGAAAACTCCCATTACTTATGTGCAAACCAACAGTCTAACCGCTCGTTTTCATAAGCTTTAAAAATGGTGTTTACGGGTTGGCCGTGTATAATGTTATCATTAAATTGGGTGCGCAATAAATAATTAAATGCACCCATATCGCCAGTATAAGCCGTTTTATTATTGGAGTTATATTGCCTGTGAATTTGGCAAATTTTATCTAAAAAAAACTGCATAATGGTAAAACTACCTCCTACAATTCCGCAGTTTAACAATGTTGAGTTTTTGTGTTTTTCTTCGTAAGCGGCATAGTTATTTATTACACTACGTAGGTGTTTGCTATGGCTATCCATCCAAGGGTTGTTTAGTATTTGGGGTTCGTCGCCGCAAAAAATTGCTTGGTTATTGTTTGTAAAAAGAGGTTGTATAAACGGATTTTGTAAAGCCACAACATCTGTGCTATCGGTAATAAAAACGTTATCTACTTTATTGTTTTGCAAATAAGTGTTGTATAAAAAATACCGATATACATTTGGGCTATAATTACTATCTAACTCTACTTTAATAAATTGTAAATATTTATTGGTGTGTAGTTGGCAGGTTTCGTCAGTTAAACTATTGTGAAAAACTATGCCTAATATTTTTTGTGCAGCCATTGGTGCAGCCCAGCTTTCTATTTTCGAAAAATCGTTATCTGCTAATATTTGGTTACGGTTTACATCATAAACACCTGTAAAGTAACAAGCAAGAATAACATTATTGGGCTTGGTTTTCATATATGTTTTTCATCTTACCTAAACCTATAACACCAAAGCATCGTTTTTTTGTTTCATTTTTGCTGTAATGCTATTTGGGTTGTTTCGGTAATAAATATAGGTGCGCAAATCTAGTTTAGCGGTAGTAAAAAAACGGGTAGCCGATTCGTAAAAATGAGCATCGGCAGCATATTTATCTTCAAATTTTATTTTTTCAAAAATTTCTTTTTTGCCAAACAGTGTGGCAAATAAAATACAGTCATCAACGTGTATCAATTTTGTGGTATCGTGTTTATCGCTTACAAAAAAATCGTTTTCGTTTTCAACAATTGTTTTGGTGGTTGATGCTATTAAATCATAGTTTTCCATCTGGTTTAAACACAATTCTAGATGGTTGTTTTCGTACTCGTCATCGGCATCTAATATGGTAATATATTTTCCTTTACTGTTTTGTACGCCTCGGTTAATAGATTTTGATTGACCAATATTTTTATGCTGTAAAAACGAAATTTTATCTTCGAACAATTGTACATACTCTATCAGTTTCCAAAGGCATTGGTTATTGCTGCCATCATCTATTATTATAATTTCGAAATGAGGGTAAGTTTGGTTAAGTACAGAATCTACCGCCCGTTTTACTAAAGAAAAATTGGTATTATAAACTGCCATTAAAACAGAAATTTGTACTTGGTTATTTACCATAAAACTAAACAGATCTTAAAAAAATTTTACCCTCAAAGAAACAATTAAAACGTTAATTAATTGTTATGAATTTAAAGCAAGGCGGAGTATTGAGTTTTATAACGGTATTTAGATTGCCGATTGTTAGAATATGAACTCTACGATGGCTGCAAACGCGAAAATAGTAGAAAAAGGGAATAAGAGATATTTAATCCGCTCTTTCAGATTTGTAATCTAAAAGCTTATGTTGTAGAATTTGCAATCCGATATTAAACATAGCTAAATAATTAGCAACACGTAAAGTTTATTAGGCATTTTTTTACGGGTTGCAAACCCTACGATTTGGGCTTCGACTTTACAAAAGTAGAAGGGCAGGGTTCTGTTTTTAGTAAATGGCGTGAACTTCTGTTTGTTAAAGTATTCTTGATTTTTTATTGGAGAGTGAAAACACGCACCAAAGCGAAAGAAACATTTTTTTGCCTTATTAAATTTTATTCAATTGTGTTATATTTGAAAAAACGTAAGAAAATGAAAGCTTTAGAATTTAGTACCACTGTTAAAAACAATCAAATACAAATTCCTAAAAAAATTCAATCTCAATTTAACCCAACTTTAGAAAAAAAAATAAAAGTTATTGTTTTGATGAATGAAACCGACAACAACGACGATTTTAATTACAAACAAGTAGCTAAAACACATTTTTTAAATGGTTATGCAGATGCTGATGATGTATATGATACAATAGATAATGAGTAAATTAGAATTTGGTGATATTGTTTTGCTTAATTTCCCTTTTACTAATGGGCAAAAATCAAAAAAAAGGCCAGCAATTATACTTAATGATTTTGAAGATGGCGACATTATTGTAGCCAGAATTACAAGTCAGTTTTATGATACAAAATTTGATTTCGCAATTGTAAAATGGGAAAAAGCTGGGTTAAAACTGCCTTCAGTTATTAGGCTTCACAAAATTGTAACATTAGATAAAGAAATGGTAGAAATAGTGATGGGTAAAATTGAAGATGTGTTAAAACAAGAAATTGAAAGTAAACTAGTTGAGTTGGTGAAATAAAATAATGCCCTCTCCAAGAAGTGTTTCCTCACGCAACACTTATTTTAACTTGCCCTATCTTTTAACTTTAATCTTTAAATCCTTTAAAAAGAGAAATTTGCGACTCTGTATTTAGTAAATGGATCAAATTTTTTATGGATTTTTTTGTTAAAGTATTGTTTGGTTTTTATTGGGGTTGATTGAGTTCTGCTTTTTTTACAAACGTTTTTGTTTGTTATCCATTTTAGCCATTATTGCTTCAAATATTCTTTTAGGGTTAATATAGGCAGTATTTGATTTTTAAAATCTTTTTTATTTCTTGTGATTATCATTTCCAAATTATTTTCGCTGGCTGTATAATATTGAATGGCATCTTCAAAGTCGGTAAAGTCTGCAGCAAATGACATAGATAAAATATGGTCGTTAAGTGGCAAAATTGTTACCAATGTTTTAAAACTGGCAAGCACTTTACGAGCCTCCATTTTTAAATGTTTAAATAAAATATAATGTGTGTTTGCAATGCTTAAAGCCGAAATAAATAGATTTACCTGCTTCGTATCTGCCAAAGTAAACAACTTTTGGGCGTCTTCATAAAACCCTTCACGTTTTTGAAGCAAGTCTAGTACAATATTAGTATCCACAAAAATGTTATCCATCACAAATATTTATTGGTTAAATATTGGTAATAATCATCATTTGTATTAACAACATTGGGTACAACGCCGGTTAAACTTTTTACCAACAAACTAATTTCTACTACCTTTGGTGGCATTTTTTTGTCATTGTTGTGCGGCTGCGTGTTTGGTTCTTCTGTGCTTAATGTTTCCAAAAAATCGGAAGGGTTTTGGGTTAACAATAAGTTGGCGGTTTCTGTTATTTCTTCATCAATATACATCAATGCGTGTACTTTTTTACCCACATAGTTATGGGGTATATTAATATGTACAGTTGTATTTTTGGGTACTATGGTGGTTTGTATCATACGTTTTTGTTTAACACGATTAACAAATATATTTATTTAATTCATTAATATCGTTCTAGTTTAGCGGCATTTGTTGGGTATGTTATTTTATTGGGATTGATGGTTTTTGCTTTTTTAAACTAACGTATTTGTAAAGCTATGATTTATTTTTTTTATTGCTATCAATTACAGCCTCTAAGTTAAGTTCTCTAACTTGTACACAATTAAAACCAAAAGCATTTAAAAATTTCACTACCCTAAAAGAAATGTTTTCATCAAGTAAAATTCTCATGAAGCAATTCTTATTTTATGCTCTTTATCGGCAGCATAATACAACGCCGCTTTAATATCTTCTTCGGTAAGTTCTAAATAATCAGCTAAAATTTCGGCAATCAGCATTCCGGAGGCCAGCCAACCCAAAATATCGTAAACGCTTATTCGCATTCCTCTTATGCAGGGTTTTTCAAATCTAACTTTAGAATCAATAGTTATTATTTCAGAATAATGTTTCATAACAACTAAGATACAATAAATCATTTCGGTTAAAAAATCTAAAATGGATAGTAAATTTGAAAGTAATATTGTAGGTTTTTACTGCCCGCTCTTACAGATTTGTAATCTGGAAGCTTATATTGTAGGATTTGCAATCCGATATTAAACATAGCTAAATAATTAACAACACGTAAAGTTTATTAGGTTTTTTTTTACGGGTTGTAAACCCTACGATTTAGGCTTCGTCTTTACAAAAGTAGAAGAGCAGGGAGGTAGTATTTATATCTATGATTTGTCTTCGGTTAAACTCCATCAAATATTCCAGCAATGAATTCTCCAATACCTTCTAAAATGTATCCAAAGACTTCACCGAAGTCCAGCCAGGATGCATCAATATCAAAGTCGGGAAGGTCAAATATTTCAGACCCACTTGACAATGACAGTCCTTTTAACATTTCTGTTTTCATTTCAACATAGTCGCATGCTTCCCCTGTTTGCTCGTGATAATAGTTAAAATCTGAGTGTGAAGAAAATGTACTCATACCCCAACATGAAAAGTCAATACCATTATACCACTTACTTTTTCTATGAGCACTTTTTACTTCTTCTGGTTTATAATACTTTTTCTTTCCATAATCTTTTACCAGTATTTTTCCAATGTCGGTGACATACTCTTTTTTGTTTGTTGGTGCTGCTGAACAACTTATACTCATACTTTATTGTTTGTTAATGGGGATGGTTAATATTATCCCGCTTTTCTAGATTTGTAATCTGGAAGCTTATGTTGTAGGATTTGCAATCCGAGATTAAACTTAACTAAATAATTAACAACACATAAAGTTTATTATGCATTTTTTTTCGGGTTGCAAACCCTACGATTTGGGCTTCGACTTTACAAAAGTAGAAGGGCAGGATGCCGAGCACAAAACTTTCGTCTACCACTAAACTGTCTGAGGAAAACGAACCCCCGCCTATAGCAAATGTGCTGTTATTCGTTCGGCTTTATTCTCTATTACGCAAGTCTAACAAAGTTGTCTTCGAGTTTTACGTTAAAGTTTATTTCTGCTTTTAATGCTCTGAAAACTTTCAAAACGGTGTCAATTGTCGCACTATTAGCACTACTTTCAAGTTTAGAAATTTGAGCTTTCTGCACTCCAATAAGTTTGCCCAGTTCTTCTTGTGTCAAGTGTCGTTCTTGTCTTGCAGATTTAATCATTTTACCCAACACGTCCATACGAAGTTCATACTCATATTCGTCACGGTCTTCTGTCCCCACTTTACCAATATACTTATCTTTCATTTCGGTCAATGAATAGGTTTTGATTTCTTTGGTAGCCATATTTTTACTTTTTAGGTTTATTTTTAAAATATTTATCTCTAAGTTTTTCTGCTCGTTGAATTTCGTTTGCTGGCACTTTGTCAACCTTTTTTATGAAACCGTGTGTCGCAATTACCTATGTTTCCTTGTTGTTTAACTTGTCCCAAAACGCAAGCAATCTGATTTGAAGGCCACCATACTTTGTCCGAAGTTCCCAAATGTCATTTTGTAATTTCTTGAACAATTTCGGATCATTCGTCTGTTCAGCAAGGTCAATGTTGTAAAATATTTTTTTGATAGTCTTTGGGTCAAGTTCTGCTATAAACTCGTTTGCTTCGTCCATAAACCGTATCTCAAAATATTTCATTTGTAGAATTAATTGTCAAACGCCATAAAGATAAATAAAGTTTCTAAATTTAGAAACAAAATTTTTTGCTTTGTCTGTCGGGGTCGGTTTTTAAGCTGACTCAAAACGTTTACAGGTTTAAGATGTGCCCGATAAGAAAGCACTTTGCTGTAAACCCGTACAAAGTTGGATAGAAGTACAAACTTCACGTTTAAGCGTCAGCGCCGCTTTTCCAGATTTGTAATCTGGAAGCTTATGTTGTAGGATTTGCAATCCGATATTAAACATAGCTAAATAATTAACAACACGTAAAGTTTATTAGGCATTTTTTTTTACTGGTTGCAAACCCTACGATTTGGGCTTCGACTTAACAAAAGTAGAAGAGCAGGGAGATTAAAGATGAAATTTACTAAAGAAATGAAAGAAAAAATAGATTTTTTCTTTGACAACATAACTCCACTGGAGTTATACGCTTTGTCAATTAAAAAATATGGATTCATTGAGAATATTGATAATCAACGTTTTAGTGCTTTATCTAAATCATTATATAATTCTTTTTATTGGAGCGTGAGGATACACGCACTAAGGCAATGTGCGCTCCTGTTCCAATTACATAAATGAATCAATTTTGTTTTGGCTGACTTCTAAAAGAAAAGAATCATAAGTTGTTGTAATTAAATTCGGAAGATTTGCTTCAGACTTTAATAAGCTTATTAGTCTATATCTGTCAATTAGGACAACGTCATATATGTCTAATGGATTATACCAATTTAGTGATTCGTCACGTAAATGTCGAGGCACAAAATGGTAAGTCAAATAGCCATTTTCAAACTGTATGTATTTATTCCATTTTGAACTATGAGCGTCAAATTCTTTACTAATCCAGTCAGTTCCACATGCACATTGCCCAAAAAAAGTTGGTTGAGAAAATTGATTGTCTGGAAAATTGAAAACTCCAACCCAATCCAAACCGCCATCACCAACATTATGAATGCCTGCATTTTCTTCTGTGAAATTTGTGCGTGGAGTTACATGAAGCAAATTGCACAATTCAATCACTTTGTCGTAAAACTTGCCAGTTATTGATGGTAATAGATTTTCTCCTGAACCTGAACCAAAAAATATATTTTGCGTGTCAATTGGAGTTAGCTTTTTGAATGCTGGGGCACACAATTCTTCAAAATGATGTCCAAGTTTGTTGCAGCCACTTTTGGTAGCAAGTCCCAAAAGGGACGAACAAAGCAAAATAGTATAAAGTGTTTGACTTGTCGTTAGATTTTCCTTTATTGTAATGTCATTATTTGAAACAAGAAAGGGATAATCGTCGCTAAAATTTAATTGCCTTGCTTTAAGTAAGTTAAAATACGAATTTATTTTTGATGAAATTTTATCTCTAAAGGCTGAATTATCCTTAGTTTCGTCAAAAACTTCGTCTTCAATCATATATTCTGTTGAAGATAATGCACCAATGAGTTCATTAATTTCATCTGCTTCTGCAACATCCTCAACTGCTGCCAACGGGTTATTAGAATTCTCATCTAATAACCTATCTGTTATTTGCTCCTCACTAATTTTGCCTTCTTGAGAGATAAAACAGAAGAATTCAATATGGTCTGCCCAATGATTAGGTTCGGAATTTAGCTTGGGCAAACTAAAGTCAAGATATTTTAAGTATGCCATAGCCGTTATAGTGTTTCTTTTTCTCTAATTTTTTTTGTAATTGTTCGACTAATAAGTTCAGCAGAATCTATAATTTCATCGGCAACCTTTTTATCATTCTTGTCTGGATTAGAACTTCGGTGAACTATTTTTTGGGCTTCAACTAAATTTTGCAGAGCTTTTGTAAGATACAATCTGATATTTTCATCAGCTAAATCCGTTAGTTCTGCCGCTTCCTTTAAATTTTTCTCTCCACTAATAAATGATTCTCTCGCCTCAATATTTTGGATTACTTTATTTAAAACTCTTAAATTCCTATTGTCACCAATTCTTGTCTTTCCATTTGAAAGTTTTTGATAAAGCCATTCTGTTACTTCTTTTAATTTTTCTAGGCTAACATTTTCAAAAGGGGTTTCAGACTCCATATCAATTCCCATAAATTCAGCAATTGCTGAATGCATTGTTATAGCATCGGTAATTAATGAAAGGTCAAAATTTTCTTCATCAAGGTCAGTTATATTGTAATACTTTCTACTTTGGATAATTTCAAAAGCCTTATATCCTGTAAGTAGTCTTCTGACATATGGGGCTTTGCTTCCAATCTCTTTTGCTAAGTCTTTGTAAACCGAAATGGTTTTAATTGGTTTCTGTTGATATAAATGATTTAAATACCTTGCTTTTGAAATTACAGGCCACTGCTTTACGCCTGTAACATGTCTAAATGCTAAATAATTTTCTACCTCACTTCTTTCTTTTACAATGTAAACCCAAAGTTTTTCGGGAATATTGTTTTTAGCTTTTGCCTCATTTGACAAACTTTCAACCGCTTTAGGGCTAATTGCTGCTAATCCTGGATTGGCAAGTAATTTAATTGCAGCTAATCTCCGGTTTCCTTCAATAACAATATAGGTTTGGTTGTCAGGAATAACAATTATTGGCTCTCCTGAAAAGAATCCATTTTCAGAAATTGAGGCCATTAAATCAATTAGTGTTGCATCCGAAAGCATCCAATTTAAAACGTCTTTATCCTCTGCTCCTTTTAATCTTTCAGGCAGTCTTGGATTAATATGGTCTAACTTCAAATTTTGAATGTCAACCTCAATAAATTTTGCGTCTGCTTTCATTTGATTTTTATAATAATTTTCATTGCAAATATATCTGAAAATGTCACGTATTAATTAAAAAAACTGTTGATTTTTGGGTTGTCTGTTCAATGCTATTGTCTCGTCGTAGGGTTACACCTAACTTATTTATACCAGTCACAAAATGGTACAAATCCAACTATTTATACGTGGCTTTGTACCATAAATATTGCCGTTATTCTTATGTTCAAATGTATCAATTTCTTTCAAAAAACCATTGGGTTATATAGGCTCCTTACGTAAACCATTAGATCTTTAACCCCGGCGTTACGGTCTTTTTTCAAACCGATGCCTTCCATACCGATGCCTTCGCTCCAAGCGAAGGCATCGGCGTGTGTGTAGAATATAAATTGTAGACACAAAATTTACCGATGCCTTCGAACCCGATGCCTTCGCTCTAAGCGAAGGCATCGGTGGTTTATGTAAAATAAAATTGCAGCTCCGAAATTTACCTATACCTTCCAAACCGATGCCTTCGCTCCAAGCGAAGGCATCGGTATTACCTGTAACCCCACCATTACGGTCTTTAACCCTTCCGTTTCGGTCCATAACCCCACCGCTTCGGTCTTTAACCTAATCGCATTGGGTCTAAAACCCAAACGTTTCGGTCTATAACCTAAACGTTTCGGTCTTTAACCTAAAACTTTGGGTTAATAACCTAAACCAATTAGGTTTTTAACCCAAACACTGGGGTTAATAACCCAAACACTGGGGTGTTTAACCCAAACGTTGAGGTTATTTGCTTCACTCCATAAGCTCTTAAAAATTCCAGTTTATAAAAATAGGCTTTAGCTTGTGGCTAAAACGGTTGAGTAATCTATAAACTACCCGTGTTTGATTTACCACCACCCACATAGTAAATTAAATTCCAAACCTATCTCTTCGCTCCAAGCGAAAGCATAGGTAATAACATCTCATTTAAAATCATTACACAAAATCTCCCAAGCCCATCTACCTTACCAACAATACTGTTGAAAACTTTTTGTGGGAAGAAGTGGTAAAAAGTGGAGAACTTATCCCTACTTTTACCTTATTATAATACTTTTAAACTAAATGTCGCAACTCATTGGTGAATTTGAATGTAAGCTTGACGCCAAAGGGCGGCTGATGATACCCAGCAACCTTAAGCGACAACTGCCCGATGCCGAGCAGCAAGGCTTGGTTATAAACCGTGGTTTCGAGAAGCATTTAGTAATTTACACCAAACAAGAGTGGGATAAAATAGTGGCCGATTTAGCCACCCTCAACCAATTTGAAGCCAAAACCCGCGAATTTATACGCTACTTTACCCGTGGTGCTACCGAGCTTTCTTTAGATGCTGCAAACCGTATTCTAATACCAAAATCGCTTACCGATTACGCCAATACCAAAACCGATGTAGTGCTTTTATGTCAGTTTAATAAGATAGAACTTTGGGATAAAGCAGCTTACGATACGCAACTAGATAACGAACCAGAAAATTTTGCAAAACTTGCCGAAGAGGTTATGGGCAAAGGAAGGGGGCAAAATGCTTAACAATTACCACCAACCTGTTATGTTGCAAGAGTGTATTGACGGTTTAGCTATTAAACCCAATGGTACTTACGTTGATGTAACTTTTGGCGGCGGCGGCCACTCGCGAGAAATAATGAAGCACCTAAATGCCGATGGTATTTTAGTAGCCTTCGACCAAGATGTTGATGCCCTGCAAAACCTAATTACCGATGACCGCTTTGTGTTTGTTGACCAAAATTTCAAATTCCTAAAAAACAACCTACGCTTACACGGCACATTGCCTGTTGATGGTATTTTGGCAGATTTAGGCGTTTCTTCACATCAATTTGATATACCAGATCGTGGTTTCTCTATCCGTTTCGATGCCGATTTGGATATGCGTATGGACCAAACATCCAGCCTAACTGCTAAAGAAATTATAAACACCTACACCGAAGAAGATTTGCACAAAATTTTTGGTATGTACGGCGAAATTCAAAATGCTAAATCCTTAGCCAAAACTATTGTAACCGCAAGGTTAAACCAAACTATTAACACGGTTAACCAACTTAAATCCGCCATAAGCGTATTAATACCTAAACAAAAAGAAAACAAATATTTAGCACAAGTTTTTCAGGCATTACGTATAGAAGTTAACCAAGAAATGGAGGCTTTGCGTATTTTTTTAGAGCAAACTATTGAGGTTTTAAAACCTGGGGGACGGTTAGTAATTATGTCGTACCACTCCTTAGAAGATAGGTTGGTTAAAAATTTTATGGCCAAAGGCAAGTTTAGTGGCGAGATTGAAAAGGATTTTTTTGGTAACGATATAAAACCATTCGATGTAATTACCCGAAAACTGGTAACTGCAACCGAGCAAGAAATAGAAACCAACAACCGAGCCCGCAGTGCAAGGTTACGAATTGCTGTAAAACGATGAGCAACCAGTTTAAAAGTAAAATAGAGGAAATTCAGGAAGAAAACGAAGCCGTTTTTGAGCCTAGGTTAAAAGGGAAATCCAGTTATGATTTGCCTACCAATAACTTTTTTCAGTTGCTGTTTGTAAAAGGTGTAGTATCAAAAGAAGCCGCAACCGATGCGCTTCCGTTCATATTATTTCTGTCGTTTTTAGCGCTAATTTATATTGGTAACCGCCACTCGGCCGAAAGTAATATCCGAGAAATAGATAAAATAAATAAAGAAGTAAAAGAGCTAAGCTGGGATTTTAAAACCCTAAAAGCCGATTTAATGTTTAAAAGCAAACAAACCGAAGTAGTAAGCCGAGTAGATACCTTATTGCAATTAAAAGTACCTGTTACACCGCCTATAAAAATTGTTGTTGCCCCAAATGAATATTAGAACTAACATATTATTAAGGGTTTATGCTGCATTTGGCATCATTTTATTATTTGCTTGCGCTGTGGTGGCCAAATTGGTACACGTACAGGTGGTGCAAGGGCCAAAATATAGGGCTATGGCAAAAAGTTTTAGCACCAAATATATTGAGGTTGAAGCATCCCGAGGTAATATTTACGCTATTGATGGCAGTTTATTGGCAACATCGGTTCCGCAATACGAAGTGCGTATGGATTTATTGGCCGGCGGAATTGAAGACGATAAAGTTTTTTATGATAAAGTAGATTCGTTAGGTTTTGCTTTAGCCAATTATTTTAAAGATAAATCGGGGCGAGATTATACCCGCAAACTACGCAACGCCAGGCAAGATGGGCAACGTTATTTTTTAATAAAACGTAACATTACTTATCAGGATTTAAAGGCAATGAAAAAATTTCCGATGTTTAATTTAGGGCGTTATAAAGGTGGGATGATAACCATACAACAAAACAAACGCATTTTACCTTTTAGAGATTTAGCCGCCCGTACCATTGGTTATAAAAACGAAAACGTTAAAAACGGAGTGGGTTTAGAGGGTGCTTACGGTCAGTACATTAACGGCGAAAGTGGTAAACGTTTGGTGCAGCGCATATCGGGCGGAGTGTGGATGCCCGTAAACGAAGAGGATGAAATTTCCCCTAAAGAAGGTGCCGATATTATTAGCACCATTGATATTAATATACAAGATTTAGCCCAAAACGCCTTACAAAAACAACTGATAAAAAGCGATGCCCACCACGGTGCTGTAATTGTAATGGAAGTTGCCACAGGCGAAATTAGGGCTGTTGCTAATTTTACTAAAGTTAGCGAGGGGGTGTATAAAGAACAATTTAATTATGCCATTGCTGGTAATCAAGACCCAGGCTCTACCTTTAAACTGGCTTCGTATATGGCTTTGTTAGAAGATAAACTTATTGATACCAATACCTTAATTGAAACAGGTACGTATAAAATACCGGGTAAAATTATTACCGACTCACACGGTAGTATTGGCGTGGTTACGGTTAAAAAAGCTTTCGAGCAATCATCAAACGCTGCCATTGCAAAATTAATTAATACCAATTACAGGTTTAGGCAATCTAAATTCACCAACCATTTATATGATTGGCATTTAAACGAAAAACTAGGTTTGCAAATACCTGGCGAAGCCGAGCCTGTGGTTAAAAACCCTAAAAACACCAGTTGGAACAGAAATATGACCCTGCCACAAATGGCCTATGGTTACGAAATGCAATTAACGCCACTTAAAATGCTATCGTTTTATAACGCCGTTGCCAATAACGGAAACTACATTTCGCCCATTTTTGTGAAAGAAATTAGGCGTTTGGGAAACACTATAGAAACTTTTAAAACCCGAGAAATTAACGATAAAATATGTTCGGATGTTACTTTAAGCAAAATTAGAGCAATGTTAGAAGGCGTAGTTACCCAAGGCAGTGGGAAACTAAATGTATATAACCCGTTGTATAATATTGCGGGCAAAACGGGTACAGCACAAGTGGCCGATGGTAACAAAGGATATAAAGCAAATAAGCAATACCAAGCTTCATTTGTGGGCTATTTTCCGGCCGAGAAACCTAAATATTCTATGATTGTGGTAATAAACGACCCTAAAGGTTTGTATTATGGTGGCTTGGTATCGGGGCCAGTTTTTAAAGAAGTTGCCGACCATATTTTTGCTAGCGATTTAGATATGATAAACTTTGTAAACACCAAACAAAGTACAATTGCAAATAAAAACCCAAAAGCAAAACAAGGATATAACAAAGCCAACAATATGGTTTACAATGGATTTGGTATAAAAACCACCTTGGCAAAACTAAGTACCGACGATGCAGATAGCAACAGCGGCATTGCCTATAAAGAAATATTTAAACGCCGAGGCGTAGTACCCAACGTAACAGGTATGGGTTTAAAAGATGCTTTGTATGTGTTAGGAAACTCGGGTTTAAAGCCCGTAATCAGCGGAAGCGGCCAAGTTACCAACCAATCTATTTTGGCGGGTACAAGCATTATTAAAGGAACCAAAATTTTAATTGCATTACAATAATATGAGTTTGCTAAAAGATATATTGTATGGTGTTGCTATTGAGCAGGTGGTGGGTACAACCCATTTAGAAATTAATGCCCTACATTTCGATTCGAGAGATGTAAACGCAAACTCGCTTTTTATAGCTATTGATGGTACGCAAACCAATGGCCACCAATACATAACAGCTACTATAAAACAAGGTGCAATTGCCATAGTTTGCCAGGTTTTACCCGATGAATTAATTGACGGGATAACGTATATTAAAGTGGCTAACTCGGCGAAAGCCTTAGGCATAATTGCGGCAAATTATTACCAAAATCCTAGTCAAAAACTAAAACTAGTGGGTATTACTGGCACCAACGGCAAAACCACTGTAGCCACTTTATTGTACCAACTTTTTATGGATTTGGGCTACAAAACAGGTTTAATATCAACGGTAGAAAACCAAATAAACGGTAAAATTTCACCATCTACACATACCACACCCAACCCAATTGCACTTAACCAATTGCTAAACCATATGGTTAACCAAGGTTGCGATTATTGCTTTATGGAAGTAAGCTCACACGCCATAGTACAAGAGCGTATTGCTGGTTTAACCTTTGCGGGAGGTGTGTTTACCAACATCACACACGATCATTTAGATTTTCATAAAACATTTGACAACTACATAAAAGCCAAAAAAGCATTTTTTGATGGGCTTAAAAAACCAGCTTTTGCCCTCACCAATACCGACGATAAAAACGGTAACGTAATGCTGCAAAATACTTTAGCCACCAAACAAACTTACGCACTAAAAACACTTGCAAATTTTAAGGCTAAAATTATCGAAAACCAATTTTCGGGTTTGCATTTAGAGGTTAACGGCGAAGAAGTGTATTTTAAAATGGTGGGCAGTTTTAACGCCTACAACCTTTTAGCAGTTTACGGTACAGCAATGTTGCTAGAGCAAGATAGCCTAAATGTACTTACCATTTTAAGCAAATTAAGCGGTGCCGAGGGGCGGTTTGATTATATAATTTCGCCCAATAAAGTAATTGGTATTGTAGATTATGCCCACACACCCGATGCCGTACAAAACGTATTAAGCACCATAAGCGATTTAGCAAACGGCAACCAAAAAGTAATTACCATAATTGGTTGCGGCGGCGATAGAGATAAAACCAAACGCCCAATAATGGCAAAAACGGCTTGCGATTGGAGCGATAAAGTAATTTTAACTTCTGATAACCCTCGTACCGAATCTCCAGAAAAAATTATTGAAGAAATGATGACAGGCGTATCGCCTGTAAATCAGAAAAAAGTAATGTGCATTACCGATAGACGAGAGGCCATAAAAACTGCTTGCCACCTTGCACAACCCGGAGACATTATTTTGCTAGCCGGCAAAGGTCACGAGAAGTACCAAGAAATAAAGGGGGTAAAAACCCATTTTGATGATAAAGAAATATTAACACAGCAATTTAATTTACTAGCCTAATGTTGTACTACTTTTTTGCATATATAGATAAACATTATAACCTGCCTGGTGCTGGTTTGTTTCAGTTTATATCGTTTAGGGCAGCAATGGCTATTATTTTATCGTTGATAATTACCACGGTTTACGGCTCAAAACTCATACATTTTTTAAGAATGAAACAAGTGGGCGAAACCGTACGCAATCTAGGCTTAGATGGGCAAATGCAAAAAGCAGGTACCCCAACTATGGGCGGTTTAATTATTATTGCAGGCATTGTTATACCGGTTTTATTGTTCGCCAAACTCGATAATATTTACATAATTTTAATGCTAGTTACCACCCTTTGGATGGGCGCAATTGGGTTTTTAGACGATTATATAAAAGTATTTAAAAAAAATAAAGAAGGCTTAGCTGGTCGTTTTAAAATTGTTGGGCAAGTGGGCTTATCGCTAATTGTGGGTTATACTATGTTTTATCACTCTAATATTTTAGTACGAAAAACTATTTCTAAAACACCTATAAATTACTCACAATCTACCGAAAAAAACCAAATAGGGTCGTCGCAAGAAGTTACATCGCCAACAGGCGAAAAATTAATTAAAATACATAAAGCCGATGGTATATATTATGCCAAAGATGTTAAAAGTACGGTAACCAACATTCCGTTTTACAAAAATAACGAGTTTGATTACGCCAAAGTTTTAAAGTTTTTAGGTGGCGATTATCAAAAATATGGTTTAATAGTTTTTTTGCTTTTTACCATCGTAATTATTACGGCGGTATCAAACGGGGCAAATATTACCGACGGTATCGATGGCTTGGCCACAGGCACATCGGCTATTATAGGTTTAACTTTAGCGCTGCTGGCCTACGTATCGGGCAATACCATTATTGCCGATTATTTAAACATTATTTACATACCCAACAGTGGCGAATTGGTAATTTTTGCTGGTGCATTTGTGGGTGCTTGTATTGGGTTTTTATGGTACAATACCTACCCAGCACAAGTTTTTATGGGCGATACTGGTAGCTTAACCATTGGCGGTATTATTGCGGTTTTTGCTATTGCTATTCGTAAAGAGTTGTTAATACCGGTTTTGTGCGGCGTATTTTTAGTCGAAAATTTATCGGTTATTATTCAAGTGTTTTGGTTCAAGTTTACCAAGAAAAAATTTGGCCAAGGGCGTAGGGTATTTTTAATGGCACCACTGCACCATCATTTTCAAAAAAAGGGTTACCACGAATCTAAAATTGTTACTCGCTTTTGGATTGTTGGAATTTTATTAGCCGTAATAACCATTGTAACTCTTAAACTTAGATAATGCAAAACCCAAATACATATACATTAAGCGGTTTGGTATTTGATACCGATAAACCTTTGCTATGCATTTTGGGTGCTGGCGAAAGTGGCGTAGGCGCTGCTGTTTTGGGGCAAAAACAAGGTTTTAATGTGTTTGTTTCTGATTTTGGTGCGATAAAAGAAAATTACAAAACCGAGTTACAAAACCTAAATATTTATTTCGAGGAAAACCAACATACCGAGGCTATTATTTTAAATGCCGTAGAGGTTGTAAAAAGCCCAGGCATCCCCGATAAGGTAGAAATAATACAAAAACTGTTGGCAAAAAATACGCCCATCATATCCGAAATTGAGTTTGCTGGTCGCTACACCAAAGCCCAAACCATTTGTATTACAGGTAGCAATGGCAAAACCACCACTACTTTACTTACCTACCACATTTTAAAAAATGCAGGTTTAAATGTGGGCTTGGCAGGCAACATTGGTTACAGTTTTGCAAGGCAAGTAGCTAACCAAAACTTTGATTTTTACGTGTTAGAAATTAGCAGCTTTATGTTAGATAATATGTTTGCCTTTAGAGCTGATATTGCTGTATTGCTAAACATAACACCCGACCATTTAGATAGGTACGATTATAAGATGCAAAATTATGTAAACTCAAAATTTCGCATTGCCCAAAACCAAACCGCAGCAAATCATTTTATTTATTGCGATGATGATGCCGAAATCTTAAAAGAAATAAATAACAAAATTATAAACGCCCAAAAACACCCTATTTCAATTCTACACCCAATAAAATCTGGTGCGTTTTTAAACAACAATACTATGCAAATAAACACTAATGCTAACGATACTTTTGAAATGACCGTGAACGATTTAGCACTACAAGGCAAGCACAATTTGTATAATTCTATGGCTTCGGGCATAGCTGCCAAAATTTTAGATATTAGAAATCCTAAAATCCGCGAAAGCTTAAGCAACTTTAAAAACGCCGACCATAGGTTGGAGTTTGTTGCCAAAATTGGCGATGTAACTTTTATAAACGACTCTAAAGCCACCAACGTAAACTCTACTTGGTATGCGCTAGATTCGTACCAAACAGATATTGTTTTAATTATGGGCGGTGTTGATAAAGGCAACAATTACAACGAGATACGTGAATTGGTGAAGCAAAAAGTAAAAGCAATTGTTTGCTTGGGAAAAAATACCCGAGCTATACACGACGCTTTTGAAGATATAGTTGAAGTGATTGTTAATACCACAACGGCGCAGGATGCAGTTGAAGTTGCCAACCATTTAGCTACCCGAGGCGATACCGTTTTACTTTCACCGGCTTGTGCAAGTTTCGATTTGTTTAGCAGTTACGAAGACCGTGGTAACCAGTTTAAACAAGCAGTTATGCAGTTATAAATTAGAATATAAGTTGATACACAATATTTTAAATCGTACTAAAGGCGACCGTTGGATATGGTTAATCATCATACTATTGTCTATACTTTCGGTTTTGGCGGTATATAGTTCAACAGGTACATTGGCGCACAAAAAAGGCATCGGCTCCGAGTCGTTGGTTATTAAACACTTCCTTTTTATTGTGGTAGGTTTTGTATTAATTTATTTTTCGCATTTGGTTAACTACCGTTATTATGCAGGTATTTCTAAAGTGCTAATGCTAATTACTATACCACTTTTATTGTATACATTAGTTTTTGGCAGCCACGTAAACGATGCAAGTCGTTGGGTAGCCATACCGGGTACAGGTTTAACTTTTCAAACATCCGATATGGCAAAACTAGCTTTAATAACCTTTTTAGCTCGTATGCTTACCAAAAAGCAAGAAAACATAAAAGATGTTAAAGAGGCCTTTTTACCCATAATGGGTTCGGTATGTTTGGTGTTCATTTTAATTGGGATTGCTAATTTATCAACCGCTTTAATGTTATTTGGTGTAAGCATTTTATTACTTTTAATTGGTAGAATAAGCTTTAAACAAATTGCAATTGTTTGTTTAGGAGGTTTAGTTTTACTTGCAGGTTTGATACTAATTGGTCCAAGGCGTAAAACCTACGAATCCAGAATACAATCGTATATGCACCCCGAAATGCAAAACTCCGATAAAACTTTTCAGGAAGACCAAGCCAAAATTGCCATAGCAAATGGAGGTATTTTTGGCAAAGGGCCAGGCAATAGCATACAACGTAACTTTTTACCCCACCCCTATTCCGATTTTATTTATGCCATCATCATCGAAGAATATGGTATGCTAGGCGGATTATTAGTTATAGTGTTATATCTCATTTTAATGTACCGCATTATACGCATCGTTACGCAAGCACCAAAAGCATTTGGTGCCTTATTGGCGGCAGGTTTGGGCTTTAGTTTAACTATACAAGCATTGGCAAATATGGCTGTAGCGGTAAATTTATTTCCAGTTACAGGTGTGCCTTTGCCTTTGGTAAGTATGGGTGGTACATCCATTTTATTTACCAGCATTGCTTTTGGTATCATACTATCGGTAAGTAAAGATGTGGAAGAGTATAAAGCAGATAACTTAAAAAATAAAGACAAAATTATTGTGGGCGAAATACCAGCAATGGCATAAATTTATGGATACTGCAAAACGAATAATTATTAGCGGCGGTGGCACAGGTGGGCATATTTTCCCAGCTATTGCCATTGCAAATGCTTTGCGGCAAATTGATAGCCGTACTGAAATACTTTTTGTAGGTGCGCTAGGCAAAATGGAAATGGAAAAAGTACCTGCCGCTGGTTATCAAATTATTGGTTTAGATATTAAGGGTTTTCAGCGTAATGCCTTGCTTAAAAACTTATTGTTACCATTTAAAGTTTTAAAAAGTGTATTGCAAGCATCAACCATTATTAAAAATTTTAAACCCAATGTAGTGGTAGGTGTAGGTGGTTATGCATCGGGGCCGTTGTTGTACGCTGCATCGTTAAAAAATATTCCCATTTTAATTCAAGAACAAAATTCGTATGCGGGTATTACCAATAAATTTTTGGGTAAAAAAGCCAGTAAAATATGTGTAGCTTTTGATGGTATGGAAGCCTTTTTTCCAGCTCAAAAAATAATAAAAACCGGAAATCCAATTAGGCAACAATCGGTTGCGGTTGAGGGTAAACGTACCGAAGCTTTACAGTATTTTGGCTTATCGCCGATAAAAAAAACGGTGCTACTTACAGGCGGAAGTTTGGGTGCAGGTACGCTAAACAAAACCATAATGGCAGGTTTAGCTAAGCTCGAAGAAAACAATATACAGCTAATTTGGCAAACAGGTAAATACTATTATAAAGGTATTATTGAGCAATATGGTAACCGTAAAAAAGATAATGGCATAAAAATTTACGAGTTTTTAAACCGTATGGATTTTGCTTACGCTGCCGCCGATGTAATAATTTCTCGAGCTGGAGCAGGTACTATTGCCGAACTTTGTGCAGTACAAAAGCCAGTAATTTTAGTTCCATCGCCCAACGTAGCCGAAGATCATCAAACCAAAAACGCCAACGCATTAATACACAAAAATTGTGCGCTTTTAATAGCCGATAACAAAGCCGAAACCGATTTGGTTAACGCTGCCATTAATTTATTAAACGACAGTAAATTAATGCAAACCCTAAGCACCAATATTGGCCAACTGGCTTTGCCTAATGCCGATGTGGATATTGCCAATCAAATATTTAAACTAGCCAACAAAATATGAAACTAGCCGATATACAAAAAGTTTATTTAGTAGGCATAGGTGGCATAGGTATGAGCGGCCTTGCCCGATACTTTCATCATATTGGTTGCCAAGTGTGTGGTTATGATAAAACCGAAACCCCACTTACTTTGGCATTAATAGCCGAAGGTATTGCGGTCAATTACGATGATAGCGAAGCTAAAATTCCGCAAGAATTTGCAACAAACTCCCCAAACACTTTAATAATTTACACCCCTGCAATACCGGCAAGTTCGCCCATTTTAAACTTTTTTAAACAAAACGGGTTCAATTTGCAAAAACGCTCGCAGGTATTGGGTATATTATCGCAAGGTATGTTTACCGTTGCCGTGGCTGGCACACACGGCAAAACCACCACCAGTTGTTTAATTGCGCATATTTTACAAAGTGCGGGTAACAATTGTTCGGCTTTTTTAGGTGGCATTAGTAGTAATTACAACACCAACGTACTTTTTGGCACCAATAATGTTTTAGTGGTTGAAGCCGATGAATACGACAGATCTTTTTTAACCCTTCACCCCAATATTGCGGTTATTACCTCAATGGATGCCGACCATTTAGATATTTATGGCGATGAAAGTCATTTGGTGCAATCGTTTCAATTGTTTGCATCGCAAATAAAACCCGATGGTACTTTAATTAGAAAACAAGGGCTTGATTTAACAACAGGTACCACCTATTCTATAACGGGCAAAGCCGATGCAGAAGCGCAAAATATACGTATAGAAAACGGTGCTTTTATGTTCGATTTTAAAAACCAAAACCTACAATTAGAGGGTTTAATTTTAGGATTACCTGGCCAGCATAACATCGAAAACGCGGTTGCCGCCATACAAGTCGCTTTTTTAATGGGTATTGATGTAGAAATAATTCGTGAAGCATTGCATTCGTTTAAAGGTGTAAAACGTCGTTTCGAGTATCAGCTTAAAGCCGATAAAATATTTATCGACGATTATGCTCACCATCCCGAAGAATTAAAAGCCTGCTTTAAAGCGGTTAAAACCCTTTATCCCGATAAGGAATTAACCGTAATTTTTCAGCCACATTTATTTACCCGTACTCGGGATTTTGCCGATGCCTTTGCAGAAGTATTAAGCAGTGTTGATGATTTAGTGCTGTTAGAAATTTATCCAGCCCGAGAGCTACCCATAGAAAATGTGAATAGCCAAATGCTATTCGATAAAATTACGCTAGCCAACAAACGTATTTGCAGCAAACAGCAAGCTTTAGAATATATAAAAAACAAGCAGCCCCAACTGTTATTAACCGTTGGCGCTGGCGATATTGATACCTTGGTTTTACCTTTAAAAAACCTACTACAAAATGCTTAAAAAAATAAACTGGCGTTTGGTATTTAACACTTTTGCGTGGGTTATTAGCCTATCGGGATTGTTTGTATTGATGAGTTTTATCGAAAAAGAAAAAACAGAATTAACGTGTAAATCTGTTAAAGTTTTATTGCCTGGCAACCAGTTTTTTATTGAACAAGCCGAGGTTTACGAAATTTTAAATGCCAACAATAAAGAATTGGTAGGCAAAAGGTTGTGTTACCTAAACTTGCAAAGTTTAGAAGATAAACTAAAAGCAAATCCTTTTATTCTTTTTGCAAAAGTGTACGCCGATATGGATGGCATTATACACGCCGAAATAAAACAACGTGTGCCTATTTTAAGAATTTTTAATAATGCTGGGCAAGATTTTTATGTTGATGAAAACGGATTAAAAATACCATTATCTAGTCATTTTACAGCTAGGGTTTTGGCAGCAAATGGTAATATTAACGAAATATTTAATGGTAAAATAGATACCCTTAAAACCCAAATTGGAAAAAGTGTTTTTGCCGTTGCCAATTTTATTGCAAAAGATACCTTATGGAACGAGCAGATAGAACAAATTTTTATTACACAAAATCACAACATTCAATTAGTGCCACGTTTGGGTAACCAAACTATAATTTTAGGCAATGCCGATAGCTTAAGCAATAAATTTAGAAACCTACTTATTTTTTATAAAAAAGCAATGCCAAAAGCAGGTTGGCAAACTTACCGCACCATTAACCTAAGTTATAGTGGGCAAATAGTTTGCGAAAAAAGAGACACAATAAACTTTAAAGTTGATACCCTAAAATTGGTTAAGGCCGACAGTTTAACAAAGAAAAACACTATTAATAAAAGCATAAAAGATACCATCAAAAAAATTCAGTAATATGGAAAAAGTCATCACAAAACAAAGTATAGATTCGCCAATTGTTGTAGGATTAGATATTGGCACAACAAAAATATGCGTTATTGTTGGACGTAGAAACGAGTACGGCAAAATAGAAGTTTTAGGCTTAGGAAAAGCCGAATCGTTGGGCGTATCGCGTGGTGTAGTTACAAACTTGCTTACAACAGCAAAAAGCATTATAGCAGCTGTAAAAGAAGCAAGTGCGCAATCAAATGTTAATATAAAAGTGGTTAGTGTAGGTATTGCAGGCCAACATATTAAAAGTTTACAACACCGAGGTATATTAACTCGTAAAGATTTAAGTACCGAGATTTGTAAAAAAGATATCGACCGATTAATTGATGATATGTACAAACTGGCTATGAACCCTAACGAGGAAATTATACACGTTTTACCACAAGAATTTACGGTAGATAACGAACCTGGTGTAAAAGACCCAATTGGTATGGCAGGCGTTAGGTTAGAAGCAAATTTTCATATTATTACTGGTCAGGTTGGCGCTATAAAGAATATTTTGAAGTGTGTTAACAATGCCGATTTAGAAACCCAAGATTTGATTTTGGAGCCTTTAGCATCGGCCGAATCAGTGTTGAGCGACGAGGAAAAAGAAGCGGGTGTAGTTTTAGTTGATGTGGGCGGCGGCACTACCGATGTAGCTATTTTTCACGAAGGCATTATACGCCATACTGCTGTTATACCGTTTGGAGGAAATATAATTACCGAAGATATAAAAGAAGGTTGTGGTGTGATGAAAAACCAAGCCGAACTTTTAAAAGTTAAATTTGGTTCGGCTTTGGCCGATGAAAACCGTGATAACGAAATTGTTTGTGTGCCAAGTTTGAGAGATAAAGCACCTAAAGAAATTTCGATAAAAAACCTTGCAAATATTATTGAGGCCCGTATGGAAGAAATTATCGAACATGTTTATTACGAGATAAAATCATCCAATTACGAAAATAAATTAATTGGTGGTATAGTAATTACAGGTGGCGGTGCTCAACTTAAACATATTACCCAGTTGGTAGAGTTTATTACAGGTTTAGATTGCAGAGTGGGCTACCCTACCGAACATTTAGCCAAAAATGAAGCACTTCCAAAAAATGTGTACGAAGATTTAAAAAGCCCAATGTACGCCACAGGTATTGGCTTATTAATGAAAGGGATACAAAAAAATGAAAGCGAGTTAGAAAAGGCCAGCACTATAGCCAAACCTGTACAAGAAACCACAAAACAACCTAAAGCTAAAGGGTTATTTGCCGCAATTTTAGAAGGAAGTAAAAAATTTATTAAAGACGATATTAGCGACACCGACTTTTTAAAATAATTACTAACAACACGCTATTTTTCCACAGACTAACATTTGTTGAAAACTAATGTGTAAAAATTATAAATTTACAATACTAAAAAATTAATAGTTTACTTATATAAAAATCTGATTACCAGCCTTATGAAATTTGAAATGCTAAGAGAAAAATCATCTATCATTAAAGTAATTGGTGTAGGTGGTGGTGGCGGCAATGCCGTAAACCACATGTACAGGCAAGGTATAGCCGGTGTTGATTTTATAATTTGTAACACCGATGCCCAAGCTTTAGAGTTAAGCCCAATACCCAACAAAGTACAATTAGGCGCAAGTTTAACCGAGGGTATGGGTGCGGGTTCAATACCCGAAGTAGGTAAAAACTCGGCTATCGAAAACATAGACGATATTAAAGATATGTTGGGCAGCAACACACGTATGTTGTTTATTACTGCCGGTATGGGTGGTGGCACAGGTACTGGGGCAAGTCCTATTATTGCAAAAGCCGCTCGCGAAATGGATATTTTAACAGTTGCTATTATAACCACTCCTTTCTCTTTCGAAGGTAAACGCCGTAAAATGCAAGCCGAAGATGGGTTAGAAGAATTAAAGCAAAATGTAGATTCTTATTTAGTAATTTCTAACGATCGCCTTCGCGATATTTTTGGTAACCTAACTTTAGGTTCGGCATTTGGCCAAGCCGATGATATTTTAACAACAGCCGCAAAAGGTATTGCCGAAATTATTACACTGCCTGGCATTATTAACGTAGATTTTAAAGACGTTAATACCGTTATGAAAGATAGTGGTGTTGCCATAATGGGTAGTTTTGCTGCCGAAGGCGAAGACAGAGCTTTAGTTGCTGTAAAAGGGGCACTATCATCACCTTTACTAAAAGATAACGAAATAGAAGGCGCAAGGTATATATTACTAAACATTAGCTCGGGTGCAAATGAGGTAACAATGGATGAATTAACCACCATTACCGATTTTATACAAGAACAAGCTGGCCTTTCGGCCGATTTAATTTGGGGTAACTGCACCGATGAGAAACTTGGCGAAAAAGTTTGTGTAACCATAATTGCAACCGGTTTCCAAACCAAAGAAGAGCGTGAACAAACTCGCCAAAATGTGCCTATTAAACAGTATTTAACACCCGAAACCCCTTTAATTAAACCAATAAATCAACTTATAAACGGCAATATTTCACCCATAAAATTACCCGATGCAGTACAGCCCTTGCTAAAAAAGGAAAGCAAAACTCAGGTAGATTTATTTAGCCAAAGCCTTGCTTATAAAGATAGAATACACGTTTTACCCGATGTTTTAGTTAATACCAATGAGGTTATTAAACATCAATTAATTGAGGATGAAAAAGAGGAAGAAAACTTTGAAAGCGAAGTACCTTCACCTTTAAAGTTTGATGTTAAAATTGCAGCATCAGAATTTTTAACTCCTCCCCAGCAAGAAATTTCGCAAAAAGTAGAGTATATAGAAAAACCGCAATTAGAAGATGTAGATGCGCATAAAACGGATGACTCTATGGAAGAACAATTACGTATATCTAGAGAAAGAATTTTAAGATTAAAGGCTTTAAGTCTAAAATTACGTACTTCCAATGGTTTGCAAGAAATGGAAAACGAACCCGCCTACAAACGTAAGCAAATGCAAATGAACGAGGTGCAGCATTCATCTCAGCCGCAAGCCTCTCGATTTACGGTGTCGTTTGAAGATGGGCAAACCGAAATTAGAAACAATAATTCGTTTTTACATGATAATGTAGATTAATTTTAAAGCAATACATAAAGCCATCTCTTTAATTTAGGGATGGCTTTTTTTGTGAAATTAATTAAAATACTGCTATGGTAGTTTAAAGTACTATTAAAACTTAAACAATATTTGTTTTAAATATGCCAAAAATAAATCTGTAGAAACAAATTACAAATCAAAAATCAACTCATCTGGATTTCGGCGTGTATCCCAAATTTGAAGGATTTCAATAGTTATTTCTGTGTCAGAATAAAATATCATGTAATTATCTTTCACGAAAAATCTTTCTTCTCTGTTTTTTAATTGCCTACCCATTTGGGTGTGTTGGGAAAGTTTTTTTATAAGTTCTCTCAGCGATTTATCTAAATTAATGCTATATTTTTTATTCCCTATCCGTTGATACCAATAATCTAAAATCGAAACCCTATCAGCTATGGCCTGTGCCGACCAAATTATTCGCTTAACCATTTATCTACCAAGCTATCGGCTTGTTGGTTGGTTAAAAATTTGCCTTCTTTAATTTGCGCTTTAGATTTTTCTAGTCTTTCTATTTGATAAGCCGATAGTATTGGCTCGGCAGATAGGTTATATTTTCTATCCATAATTTCTTTAACGGCAAGCAAAAAATTGTCATCATCAATATTAGCAATGCTTTCGTATAATAGCGATTTTATATTTTGAGTTTCCATACGATTTTTCTTTTTTCAAATGTATAAATAATTGGTGGGGAAATGATACCAAAATTTGGGTTACACCGATAATGCAATTATTTTTTTTGTTTTCTTGTTGGTGTTGTTTAGCCATAATTCCCAAATTCCAATTGGATTTTTACAAAGTTAAAATACTCGGCTTTGTTTTTTACCAGTTGCTGGTGGTTGCCTGTTTCGGCAACTGTACCATTTTGGTACAATAATTTGGTCGGCATTTTTTACGGTACTTAACTTATCTGCGATAATTAAAACCGTTTTGGCTTTAAAAAATTGTTGCAAGTTATCGTGAATTATTTAAAATTACCCCAACTTAATTCAAAAACAAAAAATAAAATTTAAGCACTAAAATTATCAACAACGTTGTGAAACTTTACAACTATGTTTTATAACCCACACTTTTATCCTATCAAAATCCCACCCTAAAACTTACTTGCCAAAACGGCTGTTTTTCTAAACTTTTTAATATCGCCATCTAAATTATAAAGTTCAACATAAACAATATAAATACCTGTTTTAGCTTTCATAGCCCCAGTTTCATCTAAGCCATCCCACTGTAATTCGCCAGCAGTAGCAAGAGTTTGGTTTTTAACTAGTTTTTTTACAATAGTACCTTGGCTGTTGTAAACAGTTACATTAGCAACATAATTAGGTTTATCAAATTTGTATAGTATGCGCAATACATCTTCAAAACCATCATTATCTGGCGAAAATGTTTCGCTTGCTAAAGAAACTTCATCAGTGGCTTCCATGTTTTCTACCGCTTGCGAATTTTTGTAAGTTGGGGTAGCATAGCCAACACTTGCCGCAGCCGATTTAAAATTACCCGTAGCATTAGTAGCATTAGTAAAACTGCTGCGTTCTAAACTTACACCTTCTGTTTCTTTTAGCAAGGCAAAGTGCATTTTATCGTTATAACTTAACGAATCTATAGTTTGGTTAGCTTTATTTAAAATTACCACTTTACCCTCCGTATTTACAAAAGCAGCCATACCCGTAAGTTTTACAAAATTATTTGGTTTTTGGGCAGTGTATAATAATTTAATATTATCGGGATCTGGTGTGATAACCCAGTAACTTTTTGGCTGAAATATTACCGATGTTGCACTAATTTGTTTTATACTACCTAATTCGTTTTTTGTATTTACTGTTGTAATAAATAAATCTTTAAAATCTAACACCTTATCGCTATTGTTGTACAACTCTATAAAATCGGCATCATCGCCTTTTGGGTCGTAAAGTATTTCATTTATTAAAACATCGTTTTTAACAATATCTCCAGGATAAAAAAAGCTTACATCTGGGCCAGTTATGCTAGTTGCACCACAATCGGTCAGATTTTTTACGTTAACAGTATAAGTACGGTTTTTGGTTAAAGCTTGGCTAAATACTAAATCTACGGTAGAAAAATCCGGTGCAAATACATTTACATATATGGGGTTTCCTACGCCGTTGTTTACCAAATAATTAGTCATAACACTTGCCTGTAAACTATCTAAGCCTCGGTTAAAAGTTAAAGTTATGGTAAGTTCATCTTTTAAAATCGCACTGTTTAATAATAACGGAGTGCTAGTTTTATTGCTTAAATATATTGAATTTACTTTCCCAGGTGTGCCACCAGTTGCACTATTGCTTGCACTATAGTTTTGCGATGGTTTACAAACCGATGCTTGGTCTATCAACTCTAAACTATACCCACCATCTTTTTTAACTGCGTCTTTATACCAAGTATCGTTATAACTTACGCTGCTTATAATAGTGCCTAAAGGGTTTACTAATTTTAGTTGACTGCCGCCATTTGTTAAAGTAGGGAAGGTAATGCCAAAAGTTCGTCCATAAGGTTTAAAAGAACTGGTATCAGCTCGGGCACATAAAATTAAATATTCGTTTGGCTTTATAGTTTCTTTATCAAAAGTATAGGTTGATGTTAGGGTACCGTATTTAAATCCTTTTAAGGGAATTTCCAAAGCAGTTGTGTTCCAAAATTCTATAAATTCGGCATCGGGCAAACCAATTATTGGAGACGGATCTGCAAAAATTTCATTAATAACAATATCATTTACCTTGGTAATATATGGCTTAATGTAGTTAAAGGCAGAGCTTATAGGTTGTGTTATGGTATTGCCTTTAGTATCTTTTATGTTTATTATACTTAAACTATAATTTCCGGTATTAAAGCCCGTAGCATAATCTAATGTAACTACTGCCCCATTTACAGTGGCTGTTTTGGGTAGGATGTTGCCTGGTGTAATTTTATAGTTATTGATGTTTGATGCTTCGGTATCACCTACGGCTTCGTTAAAAGTAAGTTCTATTTTATTATCTCCTACCAAAATAAAATTAGATAAAGTGGGCGGCGTAATATCGCTTACGGTAAATAGTTTGCTTATAGGAAGTAAAATAGCGTTGCCTGTTGCATCTTTTATATTGGTAATATTTAAGGTAAAATTACCTGTACTAAAAGCTGTTGCATAATCTAAAGTAACTAATGCACCGTTTACAGTAACTGTTTTTGGTAATATATTGTTAGGTGCAATTTTATAATTATTTAAGTTTGATGCTTCTGTAAGGCCAAGGGCTTCGTTAAAAACCAATTCTATTTTGTTATTACCTATTAAAGTTAAAGTATTTAAAGTGGGTGGGGTAACATCGGCTAGCGAAAACGCTTTGTTAATAGGTGCAGTAATAGTGTTACCTTTTATATCTTTTATATTGGCAATGTTTAAACTATAATTACCTGTAATTATTGGGTTTGCATAATCTAGAGTTATTATTGCGCCATTTACAGTTGCTGTTTTAGGTAAAATATTACCCGGTGTAATTTTATAGTTGTTGATGTTTGATGCTTCGGTTACACCCAATGCTTCGTTAAATGTAAGTTGTATTTTGCTTTCATTTACTACCAATAAATCAGACAGTGTTGGTGGAGTAACATCGTTAGCCAAAGTAGTTACTAAAAAATCATCGAAATAAAACAAGTTTGAGCGGGTTGCGGTATATTTACACTGTACACCAAAAAATGCCGATGTAGTAAAGTTATTATCGGTAACTGTGCCCTCCGATGTATAGTTTGTACCTCCAGTATTATCGGTTTTTAAATCCCATAAACCATTACTGGTACGGGTAATTTCTATATTTGCAATTACTTCGTTAATGTTGGTTCTTGTTTTTGCTGCGCCATCAATAATTTTAACTGATGTTGTTCCGGTTTGTTTAAACAAATCGTACGAATCTGTTGCACCACTTTCGCCAATTAGCAAATAATATCCATTTAATGGGGCATTAAAATCAGCATTATCAGCTGTTAAATAAACCCTTAATTGGTTACTGCTTGATGGGTCGAACGCCATTTTAACAAAAAAATTCCATTTAGCGTTAGTCGCAATAGTATTGGCAGTATTTAGGTTCACTGTTTTAGCGGCAGTATTAACTACGGTTTGTAACTGGTTGGTAGCGTTTACAGTAAAATCGGCAACATCGCCCTGCCATGTTGGATTATTGGTAAAATTCCCATCAGTAAAATTATCGTTTAGTTGTGCATAGGCACAATTAACTCCTAAAAAAATCAAAAAAACTAAAAACTTTCTCATATTTGTACCATAATATTTTCTAAAAATACTAAAACAATAATAAATTAATATTAAAATAATAATAAATGAAAGTTGCAGTTGTAGGCGCAACCGGCCTTGTGGGTACGGTAATGTTAAAAGTTTTGGCAGAGCGCAATTTCCCAGTTACCGAGTTAATACCTGTTGCATCGGAAAGAAGCAAGGGTAAAGAAATTGATTTTAAAGGGAAAAAGTACAAGGTTGTAACTATAGATGAAGCTATTGCAATGGCGCCAGATGTGGCATTGTTTTCGGCAGGTGGGTCAACATCAACAATTGAGGCACCAAAATTTGCAGCTGTTGGCACAACAGTTATAGATAATTCATCGGCTTGGCGTATGGATCCTACAAAAAAATTAGTAGTGCCCGAAGTTAATGCATCGGTATTAACCAAAGAAGACAAAATTATTGCTAACCCAAATTGTAGTACTATACAAATGGTGGTAGCTTTAAAACCTCTTCACGATGCTTTTAAAATTAAACGTGTGGTAGTATCAACCTACCAATCGGTTACGGGTACAGGTGTAAAAGCGGTAGAACAATTGATGAACGAGCGTAAAGGTATTGTGGGCGAAATGGCTTATGCTTACCCTATTGATTTAAATGTTATTCCGCAAATTGATATTTTTACCGACAATGGTTATACCAAAGAAGAGATGAAAATGATTTTGGAAACCAAAAAAATTATGGGCGATGACAGTATACAGGTTACCGCAACCACGGTACGCATACCTGTTATGGGGGGTCACTCCGAATCATTGAATATTGAGTTTGAAAACGATTTTGACTTAGCCGAAGTTACTAGTTTACTTACTGCCCAAAGTGGTATTATAGTTGTTGATGATCCTGCAAACGCAAAATACCCAATGCCTATGGACGCTCACGAAAAAGATGAAGTTTTTGTTGGACGTATTCGACGTGATTTTTCACAACCTAAAACCTTAAACATGTGGTGCGTTGCCGATAATTTACGTAAAGGTGCAGCAACCAATGCTGTACAAATTGCCGAATATTTGCTTTCGGTTAATTTAATTGGTTAATAATATTTCACAAATTTAATCCCTGCCCACATTTTCCCTTTGGCAGGGATTTTTATTTCCACAATTTTTTTGCTTTTGATTTTTTTTGGCTCTTTTATTGTATAGATAGAATACTTGAACTAATTTTGTTGTTGAATTGTAAATTAGCATTAATCTTTATAGTTTACTTTATAATTTTAAATTAAAACATAAATTTGTTGTGATTATTGCAATTAAAATTAGTTATTATTAAATTTATTCAAATAATTTAAACCTAAATATATGTTTTACAATTTACACCAAACAGTTACCAAAAACGCAGTAAATGTTATAAATCAAAATTCGGTTGTACCTACAAAATTTAAAACCGCAGCAATAAATGATGCATCGGGGACTATTGTTGATGTGTTAAAAGCGCAACTAGAAAGCGGAAAACTTAAAGAATTAATAAAATTTTTTCAAACTTCGGGCATCGAAAACAGTTTTTTAATCTCAATAATATCCAAAAAATACGCTAACCGTTTAAACAGATATTACAGTATTAATATGGATGATGCAAAAAACATTGCCGATAAATTAATACCCAACGTAATGAATAATTTTATTTCGGTTACCAAACAAGCACCTAGTAAAGATGATGGCATGTTTTCGTTTTTAAATTGGTTAAGTGGTAACACCGTTAATTTTGAAGCCTTATCTGTAAAAATGAATACAGTAAGTTTTGCTTAAATTTATTTTATAGATTAATTTTTAATTCTTATAAATTTAATACTAACTCTACGGTTTAATTTACGCCCCTCTTCGGTGATGTTATTTGAGTAAGGTTCGGTGTACGATTTATACTCTACGTTATCAAACTTAAAATTAGGTATTGCTTTTTTAATCACATTAATAACGGCTACGCACCTTGTTTTAGAAAGATTATAATTATAATCGTAAGTGCCAATGCTATCGGTATTGCCCGATATTTCTATACGGTAATTTTCTTTTATTTTATCGTAGGTATTGGTTAATAATTTTACTTTCTCCATTTCGCTTGGCCTTATCTCAATTTTATCAAAATCAAAATAAATATTGGTATTAGGTATTTCTACTTGTTGGGGAAGAATATCTTCTAATAACTGACCATTTAAAATTTTTTGTGGGTCTATAATTTTGCTGTAATCTGGGTAATCTTTAAAGCCTAGTTGTTTAGTGTCTTTTGCAGCGGTAAAGCTTCGGGTTTCTAAAAACACTGCCGAGTCGTACACATTATCATCAACATCGGCTATAACAATTTTTAAATGATAGCGCTTGTAGGGTTCCACAAACATTTGTGCGGTTAACTTTTGGGTTATACCATCGTATTGCAAAAAATGGTATAAATCTTCGTTTACAGTTTTCAATAGTTCTTCATCAGGTTCGTATTCATTTTTGCCATCGGTGTTTGGCTTTGCAAAAACACCTTTAATGCCTTTCCATATTTTTTTAGGCACTTTAACAGAATTTGTGTTAGGTAAATTTGGTACAATTACTTTATTAACATCTGTAACAAAAACATTGTTGTTTATAAATAGCTTTGTTTCAAATTTGTTATTTATGGTATTAACACTTACGGGCAGAGTTTTGCCTGGTACAACAGCTATGTTTTTTGTAACTTTTCCGTCCGAAACAAAAAATGCAAAAATATCGTTAAACGATGAGCCTACGTATTCTGGATATTCATCCGACCCAAATTGATAGTTAAATTTAATGCTATTTTGAAACGATACAAAATCAAACTCAATTAAACCTAAATCGTATAAATCCCCCTTTTCTAATACTTTTAAATCTTTATCAAACTCTTTAGATTCCTCAAAATCTTTACTCACATTGTACCTATCGTTTGGGCCAATTGCACCAACAGCTTCACCGGTTGAAATAAGTAAACCATTGCTAATTTTTAAAACATTGGGTGTACTGGTAAAACTGCCAATAGCGTCATCATTACCTTTGTGAGTAATATTGCCTAAAATTACACCTTGGCTGCCAAAGTTTTTTCGCACCCAATCATTAATATCGGGGTAATAAACATTTATTTGGGCATTTAAGTTAAAATAACTAAAAAAAAGTATTGAGGAAATGAGGATTATTTTTTTCAAAATTTATAAAGTATTTTATTAAACAATTAATTTTAGGCTTAATGGGTTTATACTTACGGAAATTTCTTTAGGCATAAAAAGTGGCTCGCCATCTAAATGTACCGGGCCGGCTTTTTCTCGGGTAATTTTAACCTGCTTCGCCTTTATAATAGTTACATAACTAGAGTGTTGAATTGTTTTTAATAACATTCGCAAGCCTAAATTAGGAAAACTATACAGAGGGAAACGTTTAACCAAGCAAACGTCAAATAAACCATCGTTTACCAAAGCAGTTGGCGATATATGCACATTATTTCCGTATTGAGATGAGTTGGCAATACTAAGCATAAAAGCCTCCTCTTCAATAATTTTATCATCAATTTCTAGGCGGTAATTTTGGGGTTTATAGTGTGTAATTTGGGTAAAAGTTGATTTTATATACCCCTTTAATCCTCTGGTTTTATCTTTTGCAAAAAGGGCACTTATATGGGCATCAAAACCTAAACCTGCCATATTAAAAAACTTTTTATCGTTTAAAACGCCGCTATCTATATAAATAGTTTCTAATTTATTTATACGCTCAATTGCTTTAATATGGTTAAGGGGTATTTTCAAAGTACGAGCCAATCCATTTCCCGATCCACAAGGCACAATTCCCATTGTTTTACCACTTAACACCATTGCCGATGCAACCTCGTTTATTGTACCATCACCACCTACCGAAATAACCACATCGGCATTTTGAGCCAACGCTTCTTTAGCTAAAATAAATGCGTGTCCAACCCTTTCAGTGAACACAATATTGGCATCAAACGTATTATGGTTCAAATATTTATCAATTAAAGCGGGTATAAAAATCTTGCTTCTACCCCCCGAAATTGGGTTTACAATAAATACTATTTTCTTTTTCAACTTGGTTTTATAATGGTTTACAAAGTAATTGTAATTTTTCGATAAAATAAAAAATGTTATTTATATATTTGCAACTAATAAAAGTGGATTGATTTGAGTTGATTGCAACCACGTTAAAAAAAATGCTAAAGCCGCAACATTGTTTTCTGCTTTTTTAAACCGTATTTTTTTTATCGTCCACAGTTTTTTAATATAAAAAATAGAAATTTATGCCTTATTTATTCACATCAGAATCTGTATCGGAAGGACATCCCGATAAAATTGCAGACCAAATATCGGATGCATTAATTGACAACTTTTTAGCTTTTGATAAAGACTCTAAAGTTGCCTGCGAAACATTAGTAACCACCGGCCAAGTTGTTTTAGCTGGCGAAGTAAAATCTAAAATTTATTTAGATGTACAAAAAATCACTCGCGATGTGATTAGAAAAATTGGTTACACAAAATCAGAGTATATGTTTGAAGCTAATTCTTGCGGCATACTTTCGGCAATACATGATCAATCGGAAGATATTAACCAAGGTGTAGACCGTAGCAACCCCGAAGACCAAGGTGCTGGCGACCAAGGCATGATGTTTGGTTACGCAACCAACGAAACCGATAATTATATGCCTTTAGCTTTAGATATTGCGCACAAATTATTGTTAGAACTAGCTGCTTTACGCCGAGAAAATAGCGATATTACGTATTTACGCCCCGATGCAAAATCGCAAGTAACTATCGAGTATAGCGATGATCATCAGCCTATTAGAATTGATAGCATTGTAATATCAACCCAACACGATGATTTTGACGAAGACGAAACCATGTTGGCCAAAATTAAATCCGATTTAATTTCGATTTTAATACCACGTGTTAAAGGTTTGTTAAAACCCGAATTGCAAAAATTATTTACAGATGCAATTATTTACCACATTAACCCAACTGGTAAATTTGTTATTGGTGGGCCTCATGGCGATACCGGTTTAACAGGTCGTAAAATTATTGTAGATACTTATGGTGGTAAAGGTGCACACGGTGGTGGTGCTTTTTCGGGCAAAGACCCATCGAAAGTTGATAGATCAGCAGCGTATGCTACCCGCCACATTGCTAAAAATTTGGTTGCTGCTGGTGTTGCCACCGAGGTTTTGGTACAAGTATCTTACGCAATTGGAGTTGCTAAACCTTGTGGTATTTTTATTACAACTAACGGGACATCAAAAGTTAACCTTACCGATGGTGAGATTGCCAAAAAAGTAGAAGCCATTTTTGATATGCGCCCTTATTTTATAGAACAACGATTAAAATTACGTAACCCAATTTATAGCGAAACGGCAGCTTACGGCCACATGGGTCGTAAAAACGAAACAGTAACTAAAACTTTTTACGGTGCAAATGGTGAAACTAAAACCTTAGAACTTGAACTATTTACTTGGGAGAAATTAGATTTTGTAGATAAAGTAAAAGCCGAATTTGGCTTGTAAAATTTAAAATTATTCTAAAACGCCATTTATAAAGCTTATTGTTTATAAATGGCGTTTTTATTTTGAAACAAATTTTAAATTTTATTAAACCCTTGCAAACAATAAATTTTGTGATTAACCAATTAAAATTATATTTGCCTAACTTAAAATTAAACCAATTAAATAAAAAATGGAAACACAGCATACCCTTGATGTAAAAGATTATATCGTTTTTTTAGTCTATTTTATTATCGTAGCAACATACGGTATATGGATTTATAGAAGAAAAAGAACAAAAACTGCCGATTCTAAAGATTACTTTTTGGCAGAAGGTTCGCTAACTTGGTGGGCAATTGGCACATCACTAATTGCTTCTAACATATCATCCGAGCAGTTTATTGCTATGTCGGGTAATGGTTTTAAAATGGGTTTAGCAATTGCCACTTACGAATGGATGGCCGCTGCAACATTAATTATTGTAGCCGTATTTTTTATTCCTGTGTATTTAAAGAATAAAATTTATACCATGCCACAATTTTTAAGTCAGCGTTACGATGGTAATGTAGCTATGATAATGGCGGTTTTTTGGTTATTACTTTACGTTATAGTAAATTTAACATCTATACTTTATTTAGGTGCATTAGCAATTAATGGGATATCGGGTTTAGATATTAATTTATGTATGTACTCATTAGCCTTTTTTGCAGTAATTATTGCATTGGGAGGTATGAAAGTTATTGGTTATACCGATGTTATACAAGTTGTATTTTTAATATTTGGCGGCTTGGTAACCACTTATTTAGCACTAGATAGAGTAGCCGAATTAAATAATCAACACGGTGTAGTTGAAGGTTTTAATTACATGATGTCGGAATCTAACGACCACTTTCACATGATTTTTGATCAAAAAAATTCTAATTTCCCAAGTTTACCTGGGTTAACCGTTTTATTTGGCGGTATGTGGATTGTTAATTTAAACTATTGGGGCTGTAACCAATACATAACACAAAGAGCTTTAGGTGCCGATTTAAAAACTGCCCGTAGCGGTATTTTATTTGCGGCATTTTTGAAATTATTAATGCCAGTAATTGTAGTACTTCCCGGTATTGCAGCTTACGTAATTTATTTAAAAGGTGGTTTCCAAACCGAAATGCTGGGTCCAGATGGTGTTTTAAATCCCGACAAATCGTACCCAGTATTACTCAATCTATTGCCAGCAGGCTTAAAAGGCTTATCATTTGCTGCACTTACTGCAGCTGTTGTAGCATCGTTGGCTGGTAAAGTAAATAGTATATCAACCATTTTTACATTAGATATATTTAAAAAGAAAATTAACCCAATTGCTAGCGAAAAAACATTGGTGAATGTTGGGAAAATAACAGTAGTTGTTGCCATGATTTTGGCGGTTATAATTGCTCCCTTCCTAGGAATTGATAAAAAAGGTGGATTTGAGTTTATACAAGAATATACTGGTTTTGTAAGTCCGGGTATTTTTGCCATGTTTATTTTAGGTTTCTTTTGGAAAAAAACCAGCTCAAATGCTGCAATGTTTGCAACCATAGGTGGGTTCATCCTTTCGGTATTTTTAAAGTTCTTACCTGGTTTTGCAAACCTAGAGTGGTTAAGCCAATTTGGTTTTTCAACTTTAGTAAAACAAGAAAATGGTACCGCATTATATGAAATTCCTTTTTTAGATAGAATGGGTTTTGTATTTGTAATATGTGTTATTGTAATGATATTTATAAGCTTATACGACAAAAAACGCGGTATTGTTGCTAAAGGATTAGATGTTGATAGTAAAATGTTTAAAGTAAACAGCGGTTTTGCAGCTGGTGCCCTAATTATTGTAGGCATACTTGTAGCTCTTTACAGTATATTTTGGTAATCTTTTTATAATATACCAATTAATAAATTGAGCTGGTTTTATCCGCTCAATTTTTGTTTAAAAGCTTTTGTATAAAATCATTTGCGTTAATAAACGTTAAACACGTATGTTTTAATAAAATTTAAATAAATTTGCATTATTAGTATCCCCCAAAGGGGATTATAGAAAAAAATTTAAAGTTTTTTAAATCTTCAAATAAAATGAAAAAGTATATATTATTAATAACAGCCACACTATTAGTAGGGTTAAGCTCATGTTTGAAAAAAGAAGATTTACCACCTCCACATAACGCATTAGCTCAACTTGGGAAGGATACTTTAGACATATTAAAATTTTTGAGTACCAATGGCATAGCTGCAACTAAACTAGGTGAAACTGGTATTTATTATAAAATTACCTATCCCGGTAACGGAGATATTACGCCTAAAGATTCATCTAAAATATCCATAAAATATACTGGTCGTTTTTTAAATGGCAATGTATTTGCTCCTTTGGATAGCCTAAAAGACATTGAACTTTATCGTTTAATTTTAGGGTTTAGATATGGTGTTCCTCAAATTAAAAAAGGTGGAGTAATAAGATTATTTATATCATCGGGTTATGCTTATGGCCAGTTTGGTACTAGTAATATACCACCAAACACAAATTTAGATTTTGATATAGAACTAAAAGATGTTAAGTAAAATAACGATTAAATTTTGGAGTGCTTTATTGGTTTTAAGTGTGGTTATTTTATCTTGTAAAAAAGAAACACGGGATATAAAAGAAGTACAGGACCAGCAAATACGAGATTTTTTAGGTGCAAATGTTTCCAATTTTAGCAAAGATACAAGCGGCTTATATTATCAAATTTTAGAACAACCTAACGGGGATAGTATCACTAATATAGCTCCAGTATTTTATTACCAAAACGTAAAAACATACGATGGTACACCACTGCTTAATAGCGATAAATTTAATTTCACAAATGCTTATTTAACAGATATTAAACCAATAGGGTTTAACAAAACAATTTTTGCATTGATAAAAAAGGGAGGTAAAATAAGAAGTATTATACCTTCGTATTTGGCTTTTGGCAAAGATGGTAGCGGTAGTACTATTAAAGGAAACACCTTAATTGATGCAACTTTTGAGGTTTTTAATGCCAAAACCCCCGAAGCTGTGAACGATACCATTATTACTAAATATATAAAAACCTTAGACTCAACTTTTACGCGGGATGCTTCGGGAGTGTATTATAACATAATTACCCCAGGAACAGGTACAACAGATGTTACACTTGCATCAAACATTACGGTTAATTATGTAGGTAAGTTTTTTAATGGCGAACAGTTTGATGCATCGGCAGCTGGCTCGCCTTTGCAAACTAATTTTACCAGCATTATTAAAGGTTGGCAAGTGCTTACTAAGTTAAAAAAAGGCGGCAAAATGCGTTTACTTATACCTTCGCAAAAAGCTTACGGGCAAACGGGTAGAAGTAGCATACCGGGCAATTGCCCTTTAGATTTTGAAATAGAATTGGTAGATGTAAAATGATTTTTGATTGATGATTGTGGATTTTTGATTTCCTGTATCCTGTCTGTAAAAGCTAATTTATGCGGTTGGGCATCTCCCCTTTGGGAAAAACGAGAGGAATTGGGATTTTAACTAACCATAACACATTTATATTACGTATTTTATATATTTCTCCAAACAGCACCCCAAAACAACTAGTATTTTATGCGTATGAAAATCAAATTTTTTTCTGGCTTAATTTTGTTGTTTTTACTGCCACTAATTTCTAAATCACAAGCCATAAATCGGTACAACCCCGACACCGTTTTAACCGTAGTAATTGATAAAGATTTTGTAAAAACCGCTAAGGCGGGATTGTATGTTGAAGATTTTATAAATCAAATTATTAACGACACCAGCTTTTACCAAGCGTTTAGAAACATGAAGCAGTACGCCTTTACTGCCGAAAACACTGTTGTTACCTACGATACAAAAAACAAAATTACAGGAAAGGTTTACCGAAAAACTGTCCATAGTAACGATAAAAAAGGTCATAAAATAACCTATTTAGCCAAAGACGCAACGGGCAAATTGTATAAACGAAACGGAAACTACCAACTGTACACCGTAGAAATGTTTGATTATATTTTTATGAACGCCTACAATTCCGACTTTGTTTCCGCCACAGCAAACACTAGCACCAAAGGCGGTAAAAATGAAGGCTATAAAGACAAGCTAAAAACTTTAATATTTGCACCCGGTAAACCCATAAAAGGAGTTCCTTTTATATCTGGTAAAACCGAAATTTTTAGTCCCGAAATGCGCCAAAATTATAATTATAGCTTTGCATCAGGCACTTATTTAGATTCGATACCCGTGTATAAATTTAAAGTTTTAATGAAGCCTGAGTTGACCGATTGGACAAAAAACGGAATAATGATAAAAGAACTAACCACCATTTTTGATAAACGTAACTTTCAAATTCTAGGCCGTTATATTGATATGAAGCTGGATAATTTTGCCTTTAGTTTTGATGTACAAATGAATATTGAAATGAGCTATTTTAATCAAAACTTGTTGCCAACCAAAATAAGTTACCAAGGCAATTGGGATATTCCGTTTAAAAAAGAAGAACGAGCAAGCTTTTTAGTGTTGCATAAAAATTATAGTTTAGAAAAATAATTGGTTCTTCTTCATTTTGTGTGGTTTTATTTTAAGTCAAATAAAATGTAAAAATTAAAAGGCATTTTTTTTATTACTTTTTTCTTGATAAAAAAGTAACAAAAAATCAAGGCTTGCTGTTATTTGTCGGGTATGCTCAATAAATTTTTAATGGCGCAATTCAAGACGTGGCAATAAAGTTAGTGCTTTAACAGCGTTTGTGCAACACGTAGCGACTTGCTTTGGTAGTGCTTAATGTTAATTTCTACAAAAAATTTATTGGCCTCCCACTCCAAACAACAGCTAGGCCGTCCCCTATTGCACACCTATTTAATGGAAATTAAATTTAATTGTATTCTCCAGTTTTTGAGGAAGAACCAAATAATTTAACTAAACAATTATCCATTTAGCGCAATATCTTCTAAAACCTCAATCCACATTGGGTTATCGTTTAAACTTTCTACCAATTGTAAATGTTGGCCACCCATTTCTTTAAATTCGTCACCGTACTCTATGGTAACTTCATAAACAGTTTCTAAACAATCGGCAACAAAAGCAGGGCAAAAAACCAACAATTTTTTGTATCCTTTAGCAGCACAATCTTTTAAAACTTCGTTGGTATAAGGTTGTACCCAAGGAGTTTTGCCTAAACGAGATTGAAAACAAACCGTGTATTTTTCATCCGCAATTTGTAATTCATTAGCAATTAATTGTGCGGTATTGTAACACTGAGCCGAGTAACAAAACTTATTATTGTGGGTAATGGTTTTACAACAATCGGTTACTTTTTGGCAATGCTGTTGCGAGTGATCGGATTTTACAAGCTGCCTTTGAGGCAAACCGTGAAAGCTAAAAAGCACATGGTCGTATGTTTCTGGTTGATGTTTTCTGCCATTTTCTGCAAAAGTTTTAATCATTAATGGGTGGTTGTAAAACGAGTTTACAAAAGATATATTTGGTATAGTAAGCCATTTGCTTACTTGTTCCATAACATCCTGCATAACCGAACCTGTACTTGCCGATGCGTAATGCGGAAAAAGAGGAATAACTTTTATACTATCAACCTGGGCGTTTCTTAGCTTGTTTAAAGCTGTTTTTATTGATGGGCTTTGGTAGCGCATGGCTAACTCAACTTGGTAATTGTCTCCTAATTTTGCTTGCAAAGCTTTAGCTTGTAAAACACTATAATGCATTAAAGGCGACCCAGTTTCGTCATCCCAAATTTCTTTATAAAGCTTGGCAGATTTTGGCCCACGAAAAGGAACAATTACGCCCTTTACTAACACGTTACGTAAAACAGGATTAACATCTATAACCCTTTCGTCCATTAAAAATTGTTTTAAATATTTACGTACGTTAGCTGTTGATGGGCTATCGGGCGTACCCAAGTTAACCAATAATATACCTTTTTTACCCATAATTTTATTTTATTGGCGTTTTAACGGCCATAATGTTTGTATAAATTTCTGTTTCTTTTACTTTCCATAATTGCCACCATGGCGTTGCGGGCGAGTGGTGATGCTCGAAATGATACCCAAAAAAATAGCAACTAAAAAATGCAAAAAAATGATTTTTTGTTTGAGATTTTGATTGGTAAACGTTGTTATGTTCTCCCTTATGGGGGATGTAAGTACCAAAATAAAACAATTGAAGTGTGCTTAATAAGGATGGTAAAACCCAAAACAGCAATAAATTTTGTTGTGGGATGTATACTTTTAAGATATTAAATAAAATAGCCATAAATATTATTTGCCACCACGACAAATATTGACCAATAAATGATATATACCATTTAAAAAAATTACCCTCGTAATAATCAGGGTCTTGCTTGGTATGTACAAATTGATGGTGTTTAAAATGCTTGTTTTTTAATTTATAAAGAGGAAAAGCAGCATATAAAGCGGTACAAATTTGGCCAAAAATAAAATTAACTTTTTTGTTTCCAAATAAAATTGTGCCATGCATAGCATCGTGTGCTGTTATAAAAAGACCTGTGTAGAGGTGCATTTGTATCAATACAAAAATGTAAACTAAGGGAGATGTGTAATTAATTTTAAATTGCATTAAAAATAAAATACAAAAACCCCATAGCATAATTACACTTGAAGCAATAAAAACACCTGTGAAAGAATTGGGTTTTAAGAAGTTTTGCATTTAATAATAGAATTTAAAAAAGGCGGTTTTTGTTTTAGTAAGTTTCTAAAACTTTTTTAATGTCTTCCATTAACCACATAGGCGTTGATGTTGCACCACTTATGCCTACGGTGTCGCCTTGGTTAAACATTGTTTTTTCTAAATCGTTGGGGTTGCTAATAAAATAAGTTGCAGGGTTATTTTTTCTACAAACTTCGTAAAGCACTTTTCCATTAGATGATTTTTTACCCGATACAAATACAATTTTATCAAACTGTTTAGCAAATTGCGGTAAATCTTTATCTCGGTTTGATACTTGCCTACAAATAGTATCGTTAGCTTTAACATCAAAACCCTTGGCTAACAATTCATTTTTTATGTCGTAAAACTTATCGGTTGATTTTGTGGTTTGGCTATATAACGTAAAAGATTTTGGTAAGGTAATATTTTCTAATTCGGTAATGTCTTGAAAAACAATAGCCTCGTTATTGGTTTGTCCTTGTAGGCCAATAACTTCGGCGTGGCCGTGTTTGCCAAATATTACTATTTGTTCGTTTTGGTCGTACGATGTTTTGATACGGTTTTGCAACTTTAAAACCACCGGGCAAGATGCATCAATTAATAAAATATTGTTTTCTAAAGCCACCTTATAAGTTTCTGGTGCTTCACCGTGGGCCCGAATTAAAACTTTTTCGTTTTTTAAAGACTTTAAATCTTCATTGGTAATAATTTGCAAGCCTTTAGCCTTAAGTCGCTCAACTTCTTCATCATTATGAACAATATCGCCAAGGCAATATAAATAACCTTGTTCTTCTAAAATTTGCTCGGCCATATCAATGGCGTAAACCACGCCAAAGCAAAAGCCCGAATCCGAATCTATTTGAACATCAAGTTTATAAGAAATTAAGTTGTTATTCATTTGTTATAATCAACCAAAGCTAATATCAACAAAAATACTATCATTTTATTTAATAAAAATATTTAAAGCTATAAAAAATAATAGCTGGGCGTAAAATAATGTTTTGTAAACGGTATTGGTTTTTTTAAAATCGTAATAATTATAAAAAGCCATCATAACTAATGAAACAAAAAACCAGCCTACATAATTTTGGAATGGTATAATATTGTTTTCCCAACTCCAATAATCAAATTTTACAGCTACTGGTTCAATTAAATAATCGAGACCTACCAAAATAAATGCACCTATAATAGTACGCAATACTTTACTGCTTTTTAATAACGACCTAAGCACCCCCCCTACCGAAAATATCACCACAAACCAATTTAACCCAATTATTAGAGGTACACTAAGCACTTTAAACCCTAAAGTATTGCCATAGTAATATTTGCCAAAAATTACGCCGGTTTTTACACCAATAACTTCTATAATATAACCTGCCACAAACACAATTATTGCTGCATAAATAGTTTTGTTGGGTGCTTTAGCAAAATTTGCAAACAATATACCCGACATTAAAAGGATATGAAACGGCACTAAACCTAAAAAAAATGGTCGGGTTTCATTGAAAGACAACCCTAAACAACCTATTATATGAAATAATACAATTAATAAGCGGGATAAATATGTTTTACTAAAAATCATTTTTTATTATACGGCCTTTCCAGACCTGTTTTTTGGTGAGCGATTTATAAATGGTTATAATGGTTAACAACAATAATGTTACAATTTGCGCACAATTCAAAATTAAATTGTAAATAATATGTTGATTACTTAACATACTAATCATAAACCTATTTATTGTGATTAAAATTATAGCAAAAAAAACTAAGTTGCTGTTTGCATAAAAGATTATAAAAGGCAAACCAAAGCATATTAACGAAACAAATGCTAGTAAACCAAAAACGCTACCTCCAAAGCCGGCTAATAAATTTTTACTAAAACCATTTAAACTTTGTTTGTATGATTTATACATACGACAGTATAAAAAATGGTTTGCCAAAAGAGTTTCGCCGGTAAAACCATTTTGTTTTATAGTTTTCATAATCTCAATATCTTCAACCACTTTACTTTTAACCTGTTGGTGCCACAAATTTTGTTTGTAAATTTGAGCGTTAAACAACATAAACTGCCCACTAGCGGCGGCAAAAGCTGGATTGCTACTTAATTTCACTAATCGTAAAGGCAATAAATTTAGCAATAGAAAGTGCATTAGTGGCACAACCAATTTTTCGCCTAGTGTTATGGTAATTTGGTTAGCAAATAGGCTTAATAACGCAAGTTTACCCAATACCATTCGGTGTATGGCATTATTAATGAGGTTATTTTTTACAGTTTCGTCGGCATCTAAAAACAATAAATATTTACCTTTAGCTTGTTGCGCAAGTTGGTGGCAAGCGTAGTTTTTACCTAACCAATTGTTGGGTAATGGTTTGCCGCTAATTACATTAAAACGATTATTGCTTAAACAAAAATCTTTACAAATTTGTAGAGTACCGTCGGTTGATGAATCATCTAAAATTATTACCTCAATATTTTGATAGTTTTGTACTTGTAAGGATTGTAGGAGGCTTAAAATATCTTCTTCCTCGTTTCGGGCTGGTATTAGTATGGATACCAAATCATCGTAATGTTTTACCGAGTTGCCAAGTTTTGGGTTAGATATAAAATTAAATAACGTTACCGAAAACCGCAAAATCAAAAAACTAAATATAATGTAAAGCAGGTAAATCATTTAACGGTTTTTTTAATAATACAATTTTGAGGGAGAGATGGTTTTTTTGAGAACGGATTTGATTGTTTAGTTTTCCGCAAAATTTATGAACCGAATTGATTTAGTACGGCTTGGTTTAAATGCTTTAGAATGTAAAATAAAAAAGGGGGATAAGCATTGTTAGCTATTAAAAAAATATTGTTTATTGGTTACACAAACCAGGACTGTGGTTTATTTGTAATGCCCTTTTAGGGATATGATACTTAAAATATCTATGGTGTTTTCGTCAATTATTTCATAAATAATTCTGTGTTCTGCATCAATTCTTCTAGACCAGAAACCAGTCAATTCGTATTTTAAAGATTCGGGTTTACCAATCCCTTTATAAGGATTTATTTGAATCGCATTAATTAATTCTGAAATCTTTTTTAAAATAATCTTATTTCCAGATTTTGACCAAAACTCTAAATCTTTTATCGCTTTTTTAGAATAGATTATCTCCATAAACGATCTAATTCTTCCATCGAAAATTTTATACCCTTACCTTGCCTAACCTCATTTGCGGATTCTAAAATTTCTTTTACAAATTGGGGATTATATGGTTTTTCTTCCTTTTCAATTTCAAAACCGAGTGATTTAGAAAGCGATTTAAGGAGTGGAAAATCTTTTTTCTTAACGTTTTTTAAAACTATGTCCATAGCTGTGAAGTTTTAATAATTTATAAATTTAAGGAATTATATACTACTTTAATTCAATTTATTTAAAGTTTGATGATGGCTTTGTTACAAGCCAAGATTGCAATAAATTCTGTAACCTTGATATTTTATTTTAATTCCAGTTACCAAACCTCCGCCAAACCCACCAACCTTTAATATTAGCCCAGATTGCAGCGGTACCCCGCATTGGCCTTTTTGGGGCTAAGCGGAGTTTAGCGGAAAGCTGGTACAAATTAAGTTAAACGCTTACCCCCGTTTTGTTGCTTCAAAAAAAACTATTCGCCAAAGTATTCTACAAAATTATTGGCGGTTTCGTACAGTTTTATGCAGTGAAGGGTGGCATTACGTTGCTGTATATGTGGGGCTAATTGTTTCCAAATTTCTATGGCTAATACTTCGGTTGATGCCATTTTATCTTTCATGAAATCTACATCTAGGTTTAGGTTTTTATGGTCGAGTTTATCGGTAACGTATTGTACAATAAGGGTTTTTAGTTCTTTTAAATCCATTACAAAACCGGTTTCGTAATTTATTTCGCCTTTTATGGTTACATACAAATCGTAATTATGGCCATGCCAATTGGCATTTGCGCAACGGCCAAAAACGGCTTCGTTTTTTTCTACACTCCAATCGTGGCGGTAAAGTTTGTGTGCTGCGTTAAAATGCTCTTTTCTTGTAATGTAAATCATTGTTGCTAAAATAAAGCGCAAATATAAACAAAGCATTTACAACCGAAAACATACATTTTGCCTAATTGTGCGTAAGTTTGGGATATGAATATTTTATTGGTTGCCGCAACAAAATTAGAGCTTAAAAATGTTACCTCTTTTTTTCATTTTAAAGAAGATTCGTCATCGTTTAGTACCGAGGGAATTAACGTAGAAATTTTGTTTACCGGCGTGGGTATGGTAGCAACGGCCTTTGCTTTGGGGCAAAAATTGGCAAACAACAAATACGATTTAGCCATAAATGCGGGTATTGCAGGTAGTTTTAAACCACAGTTTAATTTAGGCGACGTGGTTTGGGTAAAAGAAGATATTTTTGCCGAACTGGGTGCCGAAAACGATAGTCAGTTTTTAAGTATTGATGATTTAGGCTTTGGCAAAGCGGCTACTTTACCAAACATTGATAAAGAAAATAAACTAATTACCAAGTGGTTAGATAGCCTAAAACCAGTAAATGCGATAACGGTAAATAAGGTTAGCGGTAATTTTAAAAACATACAAAAAACCATTCACCGCTTAAACCCCGATATTGAAACTATGGAAGGTGCGGCGTTTTATTACGCTTGCCAGCAAAGTCAAACACCTTGTGTGCAGGTGCGTGGCATTTCTAATTTTATAGAAAAACGCAATACCGATAATTGGGATGTGCGTACGGCGGTAAGCGGTGTGAATGCATCGTTAATAAGGTTTTTTAAATCGTTTGCAAAATAATTTGTTATGAGACTTAGTATAGGAATATCGCCTTGCCCTAACGATACTTTTATTTTTGATGCCCTAATTAACGGTAAAATAGATACCGAAGGTTTAGAATTTGAAGTGTATTATGATGATGTTGAAACGCTTAATAATAAAGCTTTTGCAGCTGAATTAGATATTACAAAACTAAGTTATTTTGCTTTTGCCCACGTATTAAATAAATACGTTTTGCTAAGTGCCGGTAGTGCTTTGGGTTTTGGGGTTGGGCCTTTATTAATTTCTAAACAAGAAAACCTGAAGGTTTTAGATGCTAACTTAAAGATAGGCATTCCGGGGAAATTTACAACAGCCAATTTTTTATTAAGCTTGGCTTACCCAACTTTAACTAATAAAGTAGAAACTGTTTTTTCTAATATTGAACAAAAATTACTAGCAAACGAAATTGATTTGGGCGTAATAATTCACGAAAATAGATTTACTTACCAAGATAAAGGTTTGCATTTAGTGCAAGATTTGGGCGCATTTTGGGAACAAAAAACCGCTCTTCCTATACCTTTAGGTGGCATTGCTATTAAACGTACTGTACCTAATGAGGTTAAAGAAAAAGTGCAGCGGGTTATAGAAAAATCGGTAGCGTATGCCTTTGAAAACCCCAAAGCCAGCTTGGCTTTTATACGCCAACACGCACAAGAAATGAGCGAAGAAGTTATTTATCAGCACATTAATTTATATGTAAACCAATATTCGCTTAATTTAGGTGAACATGGGAAAAATGCAATTGAAGTGCTTTTTAAACAAGCTTTTAAATTAGGTTTGATTGAGGAGGTGGGAGAGGATTTGTTTTTGTGATAAATATAAATTACAAAAAATGTTACTTATAAATATTGTTTTCGTAATGATTAGGGCGTTTTAACACGCTTTACGCTATATCTTTTTTTATTTATTTATCCCCCCGACCCCCGAAGGGGGAGTTTCGGCGTAAAAAAAGGATGCCGCTGCAATCGTTAACGCAAGAGATAGCTTATAACCTTAATAAACAGTAAATTATATTAGAATAAACAATCGAACTCAGGTATATAGTATTTTAAGTATTATTAAAATTGAAACATCAATATAGTTTAATTAGTTTAAGGCAATAAATTGCCACTTGAAATCCAAACAACCATAACTAATAGCCCTACCGCATAATAAATCCCAACACCCACTAAAATTTTATGACCAAGGGTTCTTTTTTTTTGTAATAAAGCTTTTTGGAAAGCCTTGGTTTTAAAAACACTAACATAAACCGAATCGTTTATCAACGAAACGTTTGAGGTATACTCCAACGTAGGTTTAAAATAATCTGAATTGGCTTGAAATGCATTTTTTCTAAACATTTTTAGCTGTTGGGGTTTAAGTTTAAAAAATTCTGCATCAGATTTTGCAGCATTAGATTTGTTTAAAGAATCTTGATTTAAAATTTGCCCTTGTGAAACCTTTGCTGCAATAAATATTAAAAACAAAAAAATAAATTTTAACTTTTTCATAATTTTAATTTTGGTAACCAAATATATTAAATTTAAAGTACTGATAATTGTATTTTATTCAAAAAACATATTCAAAGTTAATTTCACAAATTGTAGTTATTTACGTTTAATATTACTTTAATATCTAAATATATTTTTTTATTATCTACTTTTATAAGGTGTTTAAAATTTAATTCCAATGAATAATAAAATACTTCTTTTGTTTATTGCACTATTTTTTTTAGGATGTGGAAAATTGCAGTTTGATGGAATGGCTTTTTTAACTGTAAAAGGTAGGCTTACCGATGCTAATAATACAAGCATACCCAACATAACCTTGCAGGTTTATAACACTAAAGAAACTGCAGGTGGTTTTGGTAGTCGTGGAACTGATGAAGCAATTTGCGCAACAGGTGTAACCGATAGCAATGGTGATTTTAAAATCAACTACCCAAAATCAAACGGAGATGTTTATTTGCAATTGCCTTATGGGTTGCAAATGATAGACTCGGTAAAAGTAAATTCGAACTATAATTATTTGGTTTACTTACAACCTAATAAATTTATTAATGCTTTAATTGATTTACAAACTTTGAAAATTAGCTACAAATGAGAGTTTTTTTTATGTTTTTTTTCGGACTTTGTACCACAGTTTGCTTTGCTCAAAACAGTAAAATAGCTAATGATGAACAATCATCTTTTGGGATTTTTACAAGTTATAGAACTTTTGTGGGCGATAACTTTTTAGCAAAATCGTACAATAATTACCCCACTTTTGGTATGCAATTTAGTTTAAATGTTTACAAAAAATTTAATGTAGGGGCATTTTACAGGTATAACCAAGCCAAAATTATAAGCACCCAATATGTTGGTAATACCCAAAATAGTTCGGTATCCGATTTTGGCGTTTTCCTTAGCTACTCAAAAAAATTAAGCAATAAATGGCTTTTTATACCCAAAATTGGGATAGGAGGTTTTAATTTAAAAAATCAAATTATTGATAATCGCAGTTACGAGCGGTTTAGATATTATACTTTCGGCTCGGTATTTTTTATTGCTCCCGAAATTAACTACTTTATAAACAAAGATTTAATTGCTTTTACTGTTGTTGATTATGGTTTTGTAGATTTTACTGGTATTACAGCAAGCAAAGCCGCAGGCACAAATTACAATGCGGCAAATCAATTAAATTTTGCTTTGGGTATTAAGGTAGGATTTTAAAACTTAACCTACAACTCGCCTTTTAAATTATCGAAATGTTTAACGCTTAACCTTGCGCTTATGCCCGATGCTATTAGAGAAACTGTTGCAACAGTAAGAAATACCATAAAAAAATCTTTTAATTTTAAAATTATGGGATAAGCCGTAATAATTAAGTTACCATTACCCATACTAATTAAACCGTATTTTTGTTGCAAAATACAAAAAGCTAAACCAGCTAAAACTCCTGCCAAACAACCTATTAGGCAAATCATCATTCCTTCGAAAAAGAAAATTTGGCCTACTAAACTTTTGTTTGCCCCCAATCCTGCAAGTATGGCAATATCTTTCTTTTTATCCATAACCAACATAGTTAGCGAGCCTATGATGTTAAAAATGGCTATTACTAATATAAAAGTGAGCATAAAATAAACGGCCCATTTCTCGGAATTTAAAATTTTATACAACAATGCGTTTTGCTGAACTCGGTTTTTTATTACTAGGTTTTTATTTTGGTGCAATTTTATTTGGGCTATAAAATCATCGGCAACAGCCTTATTTTTTAAAGTAATTTCTATAGCCGAAACCTTGTTAGGTTCGTTAAGCAACTCTCGAGCTACGGTTAATGGGAGTATCACTAAATCATCAAAATCTTGCCCCGACTGAAATACACCAACGGGTAATAATGCTGTTGAGTTAAATTCGTTAACGCCAGCAAAGCCAGTTGCAAGACCTTTTTTTGGCGAAAATATTTGGAGACTTCTGATTTGATCATCTACGTTTATACCCAAATTGTACTGTACACCAGCACCTACCACGGCGTAATTTTGTTGTTCATCGTTTAATAAAAATTGGCCTTGTACCGTTATGGTATCTAAATCGGCATTAGCTAAAAAGTTGCTCTCAACTCCTTTTATGCGCCCAATAAATTGCCTATCATCGTAGCGCAATAGCGATTTTTCTTGCAACACTTCACCAAAAATCAAAACGTTAGGATTGTTTTTTAAAGCTTGTAATTGCGGAGTGCGAGGGTCGAAGGTTTTGCCAGTTGCGGGTTCTATCCTAACATCGGGCGTAAAAGTGCTGTACATACTTAACACCAAACCTTCGAAACCGTTAAACACCGAAAGTATAATAATTAAGGCTGCACTGCCTACAAAAACCCCAAGCATACTTATGCCCGAAATTATGTTGATGGCATTGGTGCTTTTCTTAGAAAAAAGATACCGCTTGGCTATGTAAAACGAGGTATTCAAAATTAATTTAGGTAAGGATTGTTTAACCGCTCGAAACCAATTTGGGTTGCCGGACCGTGGCCAGCGTAAACTACCACATTGTTTGGCAATGCCATTAAATTGTTTTTTATACTGTTTATGAGTTGGTTGTGGTTACCTCCGGGCAAATCGGTACGACCAATGCTGGTGTAAAACAAAACATCGCCACCTATTAAATAGGCATCGGCTTTGCTATAAAAACATAGATGCCCGGGCGAGTGGCCGGGAGCAAAAATAATTTCCAGCTCGCTGTTTCCGAATTTTATTAAACCAGTTTCGGGCAAAAATACTTCGGGCAAGGGCGAAAGTTGGTAATCATTAAAGCCTTGTTGCGGTGCGTACGATGGTATGGCTTCTAACAATTGTAATTCGTTTTTATGTAACTGTGGCTTTAAGCCGTAGTTATCAAAAATAAATTTGTTGCCCAAAACGTGGTCTATATGGCAATGGGTGTTTAACAATAATTGGGGCTTTAGGTTATTGCTGGTTATAAAATTTACAACGGCATTTTGCTCGGCTCCGGTGTACATACCAGGGTCTATAATTACACATTGTTGGGTTTCATCGTATAAAATATAGGTATTTTCTTGGTATGGATTGTTGGTAAAAGATTTTATGGTTGGCATATTGGTGTGTTTTTTTTGGGATTTAGCTTTCGTCTTTGTAATATATTTTATAAAATTTTCGGCCGTCGGTGTCAGTACCTTGCTCTATTAACTGCCTATCGCCGTGTATGTAAATGTGGAAGTTTTTATCTAGTTTTAAAACGCTTTTATAGTTTTTTGATTGTTTTTTTACTGCTGCGCTCGATATATCAAAAGTATCGGCAATTGGGGTTTCAAACTCGGTTTCGAAATCTAATTTAAAATCTTTAAACGACGAAATTCCTTTTTCGTTGCCAATTACCTCATCAGCAAACTCGTTTAAATCAAACGTTTCATTTTCTTTAAAATATTTTATTGATTTGTTGAGTAAATCTATTTTATCGGCTTTGGTTAAATCAAATTCGGTGTCTAGTTTTTGGGTAACAAAGTTTTTATAAACGCCTAACACATTTTGAGTTTGGTTGTAGTTATCGTTACGTATTTTTAGTTTTAAAAAATCATCTTTCCAATATACCGCTTCGCTGCTTCGGTTGGTTTGGTCCAGTACGGCAACTTTATAGCCTTCTTCTTTTTCGGTATTAAAAATTAGGCAACCTTTATCTAATTTATTAATGTTTATGGCATCTTGCTCGTAAATTAAATCAAACACATTGGCGTTATTTAACACCTTTAAATAGGTTTCTTTGGTTTCCGATTTAAAAATACCAATTGCGTCAAACAACTCCCCTTCTATTTGTACGCTGTTAAAATAAACTACATACAACTCGCCCGATTTAATTTTTGGATGGTTTGATATATCATATAAATGCTTGGCTATTAGCTCGCTTTTGGAATGAAATTTTCCATTATCCTCAAAAACAGCGGCTGCAAAATTATATACAGGGTTTAACTCCAAATCGTTGCTTGAATGGTAAAACCTATACACCTCATTCACTTTTTGGAAAGCGTTTAAAAAATATTGTAATAAAAGATTGCTTAGTTCAGCATCTTGCAAATGTGTAGGTGCTTGCGAAAGGCTTAAATTTTCATCCTGTAATTTATTACCAATGTGGTGTATAGATAACCGAGAAAGAAGTGCGTTGAAGGAGAAAATCATTTATAGGGTAGCGAATTTAGTTTTAATAACACCGTTCCATTAAGTACGTAAGTTAAAAAGTTTGGGCTTTATAATTTTAATCTTTGCTCAAAAATAAGCATAAATTGGTTTAAAATAATACCCCAATTATAAATTAGCATTGTCCATTTTTTGGTTGACTCTTTTAGATCCATGAAAACAGATTTTAAAACCACATCATCGGTAGGAAATGACTTTTTTCGGATATTGTTTTCTTAGGTCTTTCAGCGCTATATCTACCATTGCCATTTAGCAACTCGTTATGTAGCCTTTCTTTGCGTAATTCTACTCGAAGTTGACTCACCTCTGTGTCTTTTTGATTTACCGGTAACGCTGGCGCTTCCGATTTAACTTCCATAATTTTTCGGGCTTCCCTCTAAAATTTACAACCCACAAATGTATTATTCTAAAATCATTTCCGTGTTTCTCGCCTAAGGCTCCGATAGGTGCTTTTTTAATATATACTCGGATATAGTAGCCTCTTTTAACTCCACAATAATTTATATTATATCCATTTTTTACACTTTTTAGTGAAAACCTATTTTTGAACGAGACACCCTACCCATTTATTGATTTCCTAATTTTACCACACCAAATAATAACCTATTTTTGTAGCAGATGAATAACCTGCAAACCCAACACCCAATAGCTTTAAGCTTGCTAATAAACGAGGATATTTACCAATTAAATACTCCCATTTTGGCTATTGCCGATGACCCTTTGCCAGCGCTTACGGTTGAAAAACCAGCCGAAGTTGCACCAAGCATCCCACCAAAAGCACAACCCACAGCCATACCTACATTAACCCAAAACATTAAACCCAACTATAAATACATTGGCGATAACAATAAATCGGTATTAATATTGGTTAACGAAACCGATTTTGATATTTTAAACAATGCCGATATGTTAGCACTAAACAAACTTTTGGCTGCCCGCAAACTCGAGCAAAAAGATGTAGCCATTTTAAATATTCAAAAAAATACACACTTAAATTTCACCCAATTAAAAGAGTTTTTTGGCTTTAATAAATTATTGCTTTTTGGCATTAACCCCAAAAATTTAGAAATTACTGGCATTGTTGCCAACCAAATTTGCAATTTTGAAGGTGTGCCCATTTTAGGTACTTGGCATTTAAAATTAATGCAGCTAGACGAAAAAAAGAAACTAACCTTTTGGGCCGAATTTAAAAAACTAATATGATAAGCTTAGTATTTGCCACCAACAACCCAAACAAACAGCAAGAAGTGCAGGCCAAAGTTGGCGAAGCTTTTAAAATATTAAGCCTTGCCGATATTAATTGCACCCACGACATTGCCGAAACCGGTGTTACACTTGATGAAAACGCCAGCATTAAAAGCCGTTATATTTTTGATAATTACCAAATAAGTTGCTTTGGCGACGATACCGGTTTAGAAATTGAAGCGTTAGATAATCAACCGGGTGTTTACTCGGCAAGGTATGGCGGTACTCGCGATAGCGAAAAAAATATTGACGTTGTATTGCAAAAAATGGAAGGAATTAACAACCGTAATGCCCGTTTTAGAACCGTAATTTCTTTAATTTTAAACCAGCAAGAACATATTTTTGAAGGTATAGTAAACGGCACTATTAGGCTCCAACGTAGCGGAACAGGCGGTTTTGGTTACGATGCTATTTTTGAACCTAACGGCTATAACATAACTTTTGCAGAAATGCCTTTAGAAGAAAAAAATAAAATAAGCCATCGTGGTTTGGCTATCCAAAAATTGATTGCTTTTTTACAGCAACTTTAGGCTTAGGTTTCAGTTTAATATTTACTGGTGTTTTTTTTGTTTTTTGTTTTAGCTTAACAATCGCTTTGCGTAACGATGGTATAATTTGTTCTTTAGAAACTGGTCGGTCTTTAGGTTTCCAACTAAAATTGGCCAAGGTTTTAAGCTCTTCGGTAAGTTTTTCTTTGGGATATATTTTTACCTCGGGTTTTCTAATCCATAAAATAGATTTTAAGCTATCTTTTGCAAAATTAATGCGCATACGGGCGGCTATAGTGCGTAACATATTTCCTTTTTGCGAACTATCTTGCGGAAAATAAATACTTTCGGCATTGCCATCAACAAAAACACGGTCTAGCTTTTCTTTTACAAAAAAGCCTTTCATTTTTTTACCTCCCACTTGGTTAAAATTAAGCGAATCTTTTTCGGTATTTACAATTATAGAGTTTTTAATCAAATCCATATTATCTACCTTTTTATGCTTCATTTGCAGGTACATTGTATCGGCAGCTATTTGGCTGCCTTGCGCCCAAAGCATAGGTTTTTGGTAAATACGTAAGCAAGAATCGCCGTAGCTAAAAAATGCCGAATCGGCCACAGCCTGCAAATCCGATTTAAAAATTTTAACTTTTTTATACGCACTTAATATCCTAATTTTAGATGTATCTCTAGCATCGGGCGGCAATGGCGGTTTTACTGCAATAATTATCTTTGGTGTTTTTACCTCAATTGCCCTAATACCTAACTTTTTTTTATCTACAATTTCTAATTTGGGTATTACACTTTTAATTTGAGGTGCAAGTACCACTAAATCAATATTTATTGGGCTTGGTTTTAGGTTTTGTTTTGGCGGCAATGGCTTTGGTTTTAATACCAATACACTATCTGTTTTTATGGGTTTTGTTAATGCTAAACTATCTTTTAGGGGTTTAGTTTTCAAACTATCTGTTTGTTTTTCAAAAGGGTTTTGCGGTAATGGTTCTGTTTTAGGTGTATCGTAATAGTCTATTTTTTTTTCGCTGGCGGCAAGCAAGGCTATGTTTATTTCTTCGTTTTTTGTTCTTAATGTGTAGAGGTCTTTTTTGCGTAAAACTCGGCTTTTTAAAGTATCGGCGGTTATGTACATACTATCTTTTAATAGCGAATCTTTTTCGGTTTCAATAACCACAAAAGCATTTTTGGTAACTTCAATACTTTCGTCTTTTTTCAAATAAATACCTAAATCGCCACGCAATTCTATTTTCTGAACCGTATCCTTAAATAAAATATTTTTTACTGCCCTGCCGTATCCCGCTTTACCATCGTAAAATAAACTATCACCTTTAAGGCTTTTACTTCCTTGGCGGTATAAATTTTTCTTACCAAAAGCTGCTTGGTCTATTAGGGTATTGTACTGCCCATTTTCGGTATATAAAGTATCTTCTTTTCCGTAAATATTTGTTGGCCCAAAAAAGTAAGCAATTTTTGTTTGTGTATTGTATTTCAAAGTATCAGATAAAATAATCACTTCGGGCGATTTTACCTTTACATTATACCTAAAATACGCATCTCTAGAGTTAGAAAAATAATAGCCGTTGGTGCTGGTAAGTGTATTTTCGCCATTCACAATTTTGCCACCATTGTAATAATTGCCAATTTTGGTTTGCATATTATAATCTAAATTGTTGGTGGTTAAAACGGCGTCTTTATCAATCATACGCACATTGTTTCTTAAAATTGCCATTTTTGTATTACCATCATAATTTAACAAATCCGAATAAATATTTATGGTATCGGCTTGGTTAATGTGAACATTTCCAAAGGCATCAAAACTATTTTTTTCGATATAAAACAATGCGCTATCGCAAATTAGGGTAGCATTATCCTGAGTAAAAACGGGCTTAATGACTTTTTGCGTGTTTTTACCATTTACTTTCATTCCAATAAAACTTTCGGATTGAACTAAATTTACCCGGGTAATTTTTTGGGCAAAGCCATTGGCATAATTTAAAATAAACAAAAATAGCAGCAGTTTTTTCACAGCGGTAAAATTACTTTTTTGGTATTGGTTTTAAACGGTTATTTTTGAAATATGTTTTTAGCTAAATTTAATGATTTTATGGTATATGATTATCGGTTTGCCAAAGGCGATAGAATGTTGTTTGGGGTAAGTTAGCCAATTATTTAAATTGAAATGAAAGCAAAAGAAGAATTATTAAAGAAGTTATTTCAACTACAATCATTAGAATCTGAAAATGAAATTGTAGAATTTAAAGAAGCAAGCAATAGTTTCGACTTTAATAAATTAGGTAAATATTTTTCTGCATTAAGTAATGAAGCTAATCTTAAGAGAGTGGATTGTGCTTGGTTGATTTTTGGAGTTGAAAACAAAAGCCATAAAATAGTTGGTACAAAATTTAAGGAAAACAAAATTGAACTTGATAAACTTAAAAAAGATATTGCCGACAAAACATCCAATAGAATAACTTTTATTGAAATTTATGAAATAGTACAGCCCGAAGGTAGAGTTGTTATGTTTGAAATACCACCAGCACCTAAAGGCTTACCTGTTGCATTTGAAGGGCATTATTTTGGTAGAGATGGAGAAAGTTTGGTAGCTTTAAACATAGAAGAGTTTGAACGAATCCGTTTTCAGGCTAACAGAGAGGATTGGTCGGCTGTAATTATTGCTAATGCAACAATTGAAGATTTAGATGAAGAGGCTATTAAAAAAGCTCGAAAAGAATTTATAAAAAGAAACCCGAAATATGGAATTGAAGAACCAAAATGGGATGATACCAAGTTCTTAGATAAAGCTAAACTTACCATAAAACAAAAAATTACAAGAACGGCTCTTATTTTACTTGGCAAAGAAGAAGCAGAACACTATTTAGGTTCCTTTGTAAAAATTAGATGGAACCTAAAAACCATTAACAATCAAGACAAAGCCTTTGAAGTTTATTCAATACCACTTATTTTGGCTGTTGATGAAGTTTATAAAAATATAAGAAACTTAAAATACGTTTATCTAAGGGATGGCACACTGTTTCCGGACGAATATTTGCGGTACGAATCCTTTAATATTAGAGAGCCTTTAAACAATGCAATAGCACATCAAGATTATACCAAGGCTGCATATATAAACGCAGTAGAGTTTGAGGACGACCACTTAGTTTTTTCTAATTATGGCACATTTTTACCAAAATCTATTGAATATGTTGTAATAAACGATTCGCCCGAAGAAAACTATCGCAATCCTTTTTTGGTTGCGGCAATGAAAAACTTGGATATGATTGAGACGCAAGGTGGTGGCATTCGTAAAATGTTTAATTTTCAAAGGCAACGGTTTTTTCCAATGCCCGATTACGATTTAACTAATGGCAAATTTAAAGTTACCATTACAGGCAAAATATTAAACGAAGATTTTGCCCGTATCCTTATCAAAAATCCAACTTTATCTTTACCTGATATTTTATTGTTAGATAAAGTGCAAAAACAAAAAGCAGTGTCTAGTGATGCATATAATTATTTAAAAAAACAACGATTTGTTGAAGGTAGAAAATCAAACCCTTTTTTATCATTTAAAATAATTGAACCTACCAATAACCCACAATTGAAAGCTGATTATATTAAAAACAAGGGGCTAGACGATGAATTTGCAAAAAAATATTTGTACGACTATATTAAACTAGGTAGAGTGCAACGAAAAGATATTGAAAAATTTATTTGGAAAAAACTGCCAGATGTTTTAAGCGAAACCCAAAAGAAAAATAAAGTAAAAAACCTCTTACAGGATTTAAGAAAGGAAGGTAAAATACTATCACCAGAATATGGATATTGGTTAATTATTTAGACATCTTTTAGACATCTTTTAGACATCTTTTAGACATATTGTTATATAAAATATTGACAATCAGATTAAAATAAAAGTATTTTAAGTAGTAATGTAGTAAACTTAATTAAAAATTTACTGCAAATTATTAGTTATTTGATACTATTTTAACTTTGAATTTGTCTACTACGCCACAATCAGCAGTTTTTTCACAGCGGTAAAATTACTTTTTTGGTATTGGTTTTAAACGGTTATTTTTGAAATATGTTTTTAGCTAAATTTAATGATTTTGCAACCGAAAATAATTTGTTTGCCAAAGGCGATAAAGTGTTGTTGGCCGTTAGTGGCGGTAAAGATTCTGTGCTTATGGCACACCTTTTTAAACTAGCAGGCTACAATTTTGGCATTGCCCATTGCAATTTTGGCTTACGGGGTGATGAGAGTTTACGAGATAAAAATTTTGTTTCGGCTTTGGCCGATGAATTACAAGTGCCTTTTTACACCATTGATTTTGATACAATCGCATACGCACTATCTAAACAATTAAGCACACAAATGGCCGCCCGAGATTTACGATACCAATATTTTGAAGATATTAGACAGCAAAATGGCTACCAAAAAATTGCTACGGCCCATCACCAAAACGATGCTATTGAAACCGTATTATTTAATTTAATTAGGGGCACTGGCATAGCTGGTTTGCATGGTATAAAATCTAAAAGAGGGCAAATTATTAGACCAATTTTGTGTTTTGATAGAGGAGAAATAGACAGTATTATACGCAAACAAAATTATGATTTTGTAGAAGATAGCTCAAACCAGCATAATAAATACACTAGAAACCACATACGCCAAACCATTATTCCCGCAATGCGTGTAGTAAACCCTGGACTTGAGAAAACGTTTAAAAACAATATAGCTTATTACCAACAAGTAGAAGCTTTTTTAGAACAAGAGGTTCTAAAAATTGAAAGCGATATTTTTATACGAACAACTAATTTAATAACTATCAATAAAAATAAACTTAAAGCACAAGCACCAATTATTGTTTACGAACTTTTAAAGCCTTTTGGCTTTTCGGGTACTGATTGTAATAGCATAATTTTAAAATTAGATAAGTTATCGGGATTAAATTTTTTTTCTAAAAATTATCATTTAATAATTGATCGATCAAACATTTTTATCAAACCAATATTAGTAAACTCAAATAAACAGCAGCAATTTAACCTTGCCGATAGCGAAGTTTTTTTTATGGAAAAACGCTTTTTTCAATCCGTTTTAAACCAAACGCCTACCAATTTAAAAACAAATTTAAACACTCTTTTTGTGGATGCCGATAAACTAATTTACCCTTTAACCTTGCGTAACTGGCAACAAGGCGATGCTTTTATACCTTTCGGGATGAATGGCGTAAAAAAAGTAAGCGATTTTTTTATCAACCAAAAGTTAAGCATTTTTCAAAAAGCCGAAATACCGATTTTGGTAAACGGTAATGGCCAAATAATTTGGATTTGTGGCCTCCGCAGCGATGATAGATTTAAGATAAGTGCTCAAACTAAAAAAGTAATTTCCATAGAACAATTTATTTAATTGGCTCTTTGTTATTTTGTGCGGTTTTAATTTTGTTTAAGTTAAAGTGAAAAAATCAATAGGCTTTTTTTAATAACTTTTTTCTTGATAAAAAAGTTACAAAAAATCAAGGCTTGCTATTATTTGTCGGGTATGTTCAATAAATTTTTAAAGGCGCAATTCAAGGCGTGGCAACAAAATTTGTGCTTTAACAAGGTTTGTGCAACACGCTGCGACTTGCTTTGTTAGTACTTTATGTTAGTTTCTACAAAAAATTTATTGGCCTACCACTCCAAATAACAGCTAGGCCGTCTCCAATAGCAGACCTGTTTATTGGGAATTAATTTTAGTTCTATTCCACAGTTTTTGACGAAGTACCATTTGTGGAGGCTTTTCTAGGATTAATTTATTTGCAGTTAAAAACTTTTATTCCTTTTATAATCAATATGTTACAATTATCCCCCAAGTTGGGGGCAATTAGGTTTGGCCCAAAAATCGGGAGATTTAGTATTTATCCCCCAAGTTGGTGGACAAACACCCGAAGCTATAATTTTATGTAGTCAAATTCCGTGGAAACACAATGTTACCATTATTCAAAAAATAAAAAATCAAGCAGAAGCATATTTTTATATTGAACAAACCATCGAGAATAATTGGAGTAGGGCAGTTTTGTAAAAATGAGTAATTAAAGGGCTTCAAATCCCACCCAAAACCTTATAAAACTTTACTTTAATTTCATTATTTTTGAATAAAAAAAATATGCTAACTCGTGAACAAGTATTATTATCTGTTAACCAATTACCCGATAAGTTTTCGGTTGATGAAATTATTGATAAAATGATTTTATTAGAAAAAATTGAAAATGGATTATTACAAAGCCAAAATAATGAGGTTATTAACGATGACGATTTAGATGCGCATTTACCAAAATGGTTGTTTTAAACTGGACTCCACAGTCTATATTAGACCTAACCAACATTTCAGAATTTATAGCTAAAGATTCTCCTAAATATGCAATTATAACAATTGGCAAAATAAAAAAACTAGCCAAACAATTAAAATTGCATCCTTTAAGTGGGAGAAAGCTACCCGAAATCAATCAGATTAACATAAGAGAACTAATTTTCGGTAATTATAGAATAATTTACAAAATAATTTCAGATGAGAGGTTAGATATTGTTACTGTACACCATTCGGCTAAACGATTTAATAATTTAGTTTAAGAATACCTGAAACCACTAAATCACATCCCACCTAAACCCAAAAAATTACTACCTTTAAAATGTATATTTAAAAATTATGACAGAACACCCATTTTTTGAAAAGCAATACCTAGGCCGCGATTTTAACTTTATTAGTATAAGGTTGGTTTTGGCTACCTTTTGTTTTATGGCTTATTACTTTACCGACAACCGAGATACCAATGCCGATTTACTTTTGGTTGTAGGTAGCGCAATTTTAGTTATCAGTATTTTTATGTTGTTTATGTTACATTACCAAACTACGGTAAAAAACAAAGCCATTTTGCTAAACGGTTTATGGACAACCCGACTAGTAAAAATAGATTTAAACAGCATTATTTTAGTAGAAAAAGCACCTTATAGCAACTATATTTTAAACAACCCAGTTTATAACTTACACCGAAACGGCACCATACGTTTTTACGCCGGCGGTAAAGATGCCGTAAAACTTACCGACCGCGATGGCTTAATTTATGTAATTGGCACACAACGAGCTACCGAATTGTATAATGCTGTAAAGTTAGAAATGAAGGCATAAGTTTATACCTAAAAAGCAAAACAAGAAAAACTAATTTTTATTGATGATACTTAAAACGCAAACGCCTAAAAAAGCACTCAAAGCATTCTTAAAACAAAAACCATTAAGAAGCGAAATAGACGTTTTTAAAACTAATCTCATTATTCTTATTGATAAAATTAGCTTGATAGAAAAACGACCTATCGACGAAAGTGAAGAACATTTAAAAAACGATTTGCGTGATTTTTTACGAGATACCTACTACCGTGAAACTAATGCCATTAATACCAAAGACAAAAAAGATTTGGTAATACACCTAGATAAATCAACCAATAGCGATGCTGGCGTTATTATAGAAGCCAAGCGGCCAAGCAATGTGGGTGAAATGGTTATGGCAAACAATCCCAATAAAAAAGCATTGCATGAACTGATACTTTATTATTTAGACGAACGTAATAAAGTAGGCAACTTTCAACTCAAACAGTTGGTAATTACTAATATTAACGAATGGTATATTATAGATGCAAACCAATTTGATAAACACATTTATAACAACAAGCAAATACAAAACCTGTATAAAACCAAAGTAAACGACAACAAAAACAACCCATTTTTTTACCAAGAAATCGAAAAAATAATAGCTAAAATTGATGTAGAAATACCTTGTGTTTACTTTGATATTAGGGAATACAACACCATTTTACGCAATAACCAAAAAGAAGATGATAGAGAACTTATTGCTTTGTTTAAAATACTTTCGCCGCAACATCTTTTAAAAATTGTTTCACCTAACGATAGCAATTCGCTCGACGAAAAATTTTATAAAGAGCTATTGCACATTATTGGATTAGAAGAAGCCAGAGAAGGAACTAAAAATGTTATTAGAAGAAAACAGGAAAACCGTAACACAGCTTCGCTTATCGAACTTACCATTGATGCCATTACTACCGAAGACCTTTTATATAAATTGCCCGATCAATCTGTTTACGGAACAAGTAAAGAAGAACGACTTTTTAATGTTGCGCTAGAACTTTGCATTACCTGGATAAATAGAATTTTGTTTCTAAAATTGTTGGAAGGCCAATTGATAACCTACCACAAAACATCATCGGGAGCTGGCGGAGCGTATAGGTTTTTAAATCCCGAAATGATAAATAGTTTCGACGAATTGTTTAAACTATTTCATAAAGTTTTAGCCGTAAACCTAGCCGACAGAACCGAGGCCATAAAAAGTAAATACAGTAAAGTGCCGTACCTAAACAGTTCGCTATTTGAAATTAGTGAACTGGAAGACCAAACTTTAAGAATTAATTCGCTTGATAACGATGGTAAACTGGAGTTGATAATTTTAAATTTTTAGATGCCTACGATTTTGCAAGCGAAGGAACAGAAGATGTACAGGAAGACAACAAAACCCTAATTACGGCTTCGGTATTAGGCAAAGTTTTCGAGAAAATAAACGGTTACAAAGACGGCTCTATTTTTACACCTGCATTTATTACGATGTATATGTGCAAACAGTCTATTAGGCTGGCGGTTGTAGAGAAATTTATCCCCCTTGCCCCCGAAGGGGGAATTAAAACCATAGATGATATTTATGAACTTATAGGCAACAAGGTTTCTAGAAAACAAGCAAACGAAATAATTAATTCTATTAAAATATGCGACCCAGCGGTAGGCTCTGGTCACTTTTTGGTTTCGGCATTAAATGAAATTATTGCTATTAAAAGTGAGTTGGGCATTTTGATGGATGAAAACGGGAAAACTTTAAGAGATTATGAAATTGAAATTGTAAACGATGAACTGATTATTACGGATGAAAACGGTAATATTTTTGCCTATAACCCTGCTAATGCAGAAAGTAATAGGGTACAAAAAACACTTTTCCACGAAAAGCAAACCATTATAGAAAACTGCTTATTTGGTGTAGATATCAATCCAAATTCTGTAAAAATTTGTCGGTTACGTTTGTGGATAGAGTTATTGAAAAACGCATATTATCGTCAGAATCAGGAATTGCAGGATTTGCAAATTAACAGGATTGAAAAATCAAGTAAATCATTTAATCAAGTAAATCATGGTTCAGACAATTTGCAACTAGAAACCCTGCCCAATATAGATATCAACATTAAATGTGGTAACAGTTTATTAAGCCGCTTTACTTTAGATGCCGATTTAAGCAAAGCACTAAAAAGCATTAAATACGACATTACAGCTTACCGAGGTTTTGTAAACGATTACAAAAACGAAAAAAGCCGAGAGGTAAAACGTGGTTTGCAAAAAATTATAGACGGCATAAAAGCCGATTTTAGAACAGAAATAAATAAAAACGACCCAAAAATTAAAAAATTAGACAAGCTGCAATACGAATTGAATATGCTGGTGGCACCAAGCATTTTTAAGAATATGGTTAATGAAGATATGGCGGAATATGGTACAAAAGAAAACATTAAAAAAGCTAAAGACCGTCAAAATAAATTAGAAACCGAAGTAAATAAACTTGCAAAAGAAATTGAAGATATTAAAAACAATGTAATTTACAGAAACGCTTTTGAATGGCGGTTTGAGTTTCCCGAAGTAATGAACAATGAGGGGGATTTTGAGGGATTTGATTTGATAATTGGGAACCCGCCGTATATAAGTGCTTTAGACATGTCAAGAAATGATGCACTTAAAGCATATAACAAAACTCGTTATCCAGAAACAAATGGTTCTTATGATATTTATATTTTATTTCTTCGTTTAGGCATAGACATAACAAATAAAAATGGCACCTATAGCTGGATTGTCCCTAATAAGTTATTAATAGCTGATTATGCAGTTAAAACATTCGATATGTTAAAAAACAATGGTTTAGCATATACAATTGATGTTTCTGTATTTTCAGTTTTCAAGGGAGTTGGGGTATATCCAATAGTAGTAGGAGGCAAAAAAAACAGCAATAAATTATTTAATAAATTTGCAGTTGCATCAGAAATTGAGTTAACAAAAGAAATACTGAATCCAGTTATTGAAATAACTACAAAAAGTACCATAAAAGATTTGAAAATATGTGTTAGGTCTGGCACAACAGGTTTTGAAGCTCAAAAGATTAAAGCATTTGTTAATGATAAGAAAAACGGAATAAGATTTACTGTTAGTGGAAATATTGATAGGTACAATTATAATAATATAAATGTAAGGTACATGAACTCAAAATATGAAACCTGTTATATCCAAAACGATAAAAGTATAGCCGTTTCAAAATGGAAATTTTGGAATGAACCCAAAATTGTGGTTGCCGGGATGACTAAAGTTATAGAGGCTGTTTTTGTTGAAGACCCTCTTGCAATAGGTGTTGGGTGTTATGCTATTTATGATTTTGCTGGTATAAATCCAAAAGCAATAGTTGGTGTTTTAAATTCTAAATACTTGAGCTATTATTTGAATATAAAATTTAAAGATAAACACTTGGCAGGAGGCTATCTTGCAATAAACAAATCAACCATAGAACAACTCCCATTTGTCAATATTCCACTTATCTTACAAAATAAAATTGCCGCATTGGTAGACAAAATAATTTCCCAAAAACAGCAAGGCGAAGACACCAAAAACTATGAAAACCAAATAGATAAATTGGTTTATCAACTATATGATATTACAGAAGATGAGCAAAAATTAATAGAAAATAAATGATAGTGTATAAAATATATCATTCTCACGAATTTGGAAAATTGCAATTTCTTGTAGGTGCTGTTAGACGTAGATTTTCTATTGGAATTCAATGTCAATGCCTTCATATTTAGCCAATAGTTCGGGTAAAGTCATAGTTTCTACCTCAAGCTCTTTGCATATTGCAGGTATTTTCTTGAAAAGTTTATTGTCGTTACTGCTTTCTGTTTCCTCTGTTACCAAAACAACTTTCTCACCGTCTTTTAGCAAGTTCAAACAAAGAATAATTTGTTTTATATCCGTGTCATTAAGGAATGTGTTTTTTTGGTTTTCAAACTCTGTGTCGGTAAGTTTACGTTGTTGCCTTACTACGGTATTTACAAATTGATTTTCTACTTGTCTAAGAAACTTTGCTGGGGAAGGGGCAATTAAAGAGTCTGTCTTAAATGGCGCTTTCGCTGATTTCAAAAACGCTTTTTCGGTCAAGTAGTTAAGTGTGGTTAGCACAATACCTTTAGAGTTGTATGTGCATTCTTGAAGCACCTTGTCAATTATAATGATTTCTCCTGTTTCGATTTTCTTTTTGAAGAACTGAAAAAGCACTCCTTTTTTGTCGAATGGTAAGTAGTATCGAACCAACGACAGAAGCGAATTTGTGTCGATTACTACTTTCATTGTAAATACTTATCTAATTTATCAAGTGAAATATTTAAGGTCTTGCAAACGTCATACTCATTAATTACTCCTTCATAAAATGCTGTTTGTATTGTCGAAATAAGCAAAGGTGAATTCATTGGCTTTGGTGTTGACCCACCTTTTAGAATACCTTGTATTTTATCAAGTTCTCTTTTTTTCTTCTCTTCTTCCTGTCTAATCCGATATTGGTCGTCAAAGTCAGCTTTAATTGAATTATAGTTATTTTGAGTGATTTTGTTTTGAAATAAAAGTCTTGTAAACAAAGCAATTTGACTAAGGTGTGTGTCTTTAGATATACTTTCTACAAGTTCAAAATGATAATCGTTGTTGCCATCTGCCTTATCAATTTTTTCAAACGTTTTATCAAAATCACCTGCAAGAAAATAATATGCAAAATCATTACACCATCTTTCTATAGCAGAAAGTTTGTTGTTTGCAAGATTTGAAATATCTAACTGTTCAATTTCTTCCTCATTAATTAGGTAATGTCCTAATTCGTGAATTAATGTAAAAATTTCTCTTCGAAACGAGGTTTGTTGCCTTTTAAGAACAATAACATTAGGATTTAAAAAGAACCCATCAATATTTGCCTTTTCTTTTTTATTCCAAGTTTCAACAAATTCAAATACTAAAATATTGTTTTCAGCAAGTGTTGATATTAATGCCCTAAGAAATTCTTTGGGAATAGGATTGAAGACTGGATATAATTCTTTTCTTATTTGTTTAGCAACAATCTTAGGGTCTTGGTTTATAGTGAAAACAGGTAAAGTTCTTTCAATATTCAATTCTGCAAGTTTTGAAATTGCAGAAAGAGAAATTTTAAACTCTTCAAACTGATTTACAATTTTCTTGGCTCCAATATTCAAGTCTGTCCCAAACTTTGTTTTTCTAAAAAAAATACTCGCTTCCTGCGAAACATCAGGTGATTTTGGGTCTAAGTAATAATGAAGTCCTTTATTGAAAACTTTGTCAATGCGTTTTAAAAAGCTAACATTTATGTCTGTTACCAAAATATCGTCTTTGGTCAGAGGACTTTTAAGACCGTCACTAACAAGCACTAGCAACTCGTCCACTGTCATTTTGTATAATGACAGCAGATATTTTAGCCTTGATATGTTTTGTTCTACTTTCAAGAAGTCAGTCCTTTTTATTATTGCGAATTTATAAATTTAAACGGTTCTTTTGTCGTTTACGTTTTCGTTTTAAACTTACGCCTAACTTATTTATACCAACCAGAAAACAGCACAAAGCCACCCATAAATTTTTGCTTTGTGCTATAAATGTTGTCGTTATTCTTATTTTCAAATGTATCAATTTCTTTCAAATCATCATTGGGTTATATAGGCTACGTACGTAAACTATTAGGTTTTTAACCCCAGCGTTACGGTTTTTTTTCAAACATATACCTTCCAAACCGTTGCCTTCGCCCCAAGCGAAGGCATCGGGTGTGTAGTATATAAATTGTAGACACAAAATTTACCGATGCCTTCGAAACCGATGCCTTCGCTCTAAGCGAAGGCATCGGTATCACCAGTAAACCCCGTTGTTGCGGTCTTTAACCCCGTTGTTGCGGTCTTTTACCCCGTTGTTGCGGTCTTTAACCCCGTTGTTGGGGTCTGTAACCCCGTCGTTGAGGTTCTTAACCCCATCGTTGGGGTTCTTAACCCCGTCGTTGGGGTCTTTAACCCCAAAACAGCTTTATAAAATTGTTATGATAACAAAAAACGGTTTTAGCTTGTGGCTAAAACCGTTATACAAAATATTGGGATTAAATAAAAATCTTAAACTGTTGGAGGTGTTGCCGGTTTTGGCTCGGTAGTACGTGTAAAAAATTGAGCTAGATCATCTTTAATAGTAGTTGTACCGGCACCAGTTTCGTCACTTAAATAACTGATATACTTGTACTGGGTTAAAGCTTGTTGGTAGTTATCGTTATCATGCAAAATTTTGGTATCGCCCAATTGCTAGGTAATGGTTGCCAATTTGCTTAAAATGGAGTTTAGCGCAATACGTACGTTTAAATCTGCCTGAAACTCTGTCCAATCTACCTGTGGGCTGTTTAGTTGTGGGTGAGATTGGCGGTAATCGTTAATTTTGTTTACCAACAGTTTGTTTTGTTCGTTAATGCTACCGTAACGCTGTCTTTCTTCGTTAGTAAGGTTTACC
>REAS01000183.1 GCA_004294495.1 Sphingobacteriales bacterium | reverse complement strand
AAGATTAAACAGAAAAAACCCTCGAAATCACAAACCTAAAAAATTGTACAATATGGTGTATAAAAGAATATAGATATTGCTTAAGTAAACGACATTGTTCCTTAATATGTCAACTCCGTTCATAATTCTAAAATTAAATTTTAAATTTCGTTAATTTTTATATTAAATCTAAACACTTCTACACCGCCGCATCTGCCTCCTTCATTGTTTCCCTATTAAATTTTCTAATAATCACACTGGTACCTCTATCGTAACTAAAATAATTTACTATCCAATTTATAAGCGTAACTAGTTTATTTCTAAATCCTACTAAAAACAATAAGTGAATAAACATCCAAGTAAGCCAAGCAAAAATGCCTTGAAAACGCCAAAATTTTAAATCAACTACGGCTTTGTTACGGCCAATGGTGGCCATACTACCTTTATCGAAATACCAAAAGGGTTTGGTGGGTTTATTGTTGATGATGTTGATAAGGTTTACGCCCAATTGCTGGCCTTGCTGTATAGCCGTTTGTGCTACGCCGGGGTGTCCGTGTGGGAAATCTTTGGTTTCCATATAAGCTAAATCGCCTATAGCAAAAATATTGTTGAAACCTTGTATTAAGTTAATTTCGTTGGTTTTTATGCGTCCGCCGCGTACAATTTCGGCATTATCTAAACCAGGTATTAGCGCTCCTTTTACGCCTGCACCCCATATTACGGTTTTAGTTGGAATGGTTAGTATATCGTTATATGTTATTTTTTCGCCATCGTATGCGTTTACCCGCGAGTGTAAAAATATTTTTACGCCCATTTTTTCTAAAAACTCTTTGGCTTTCGCCGATGCCTGAGTGGAGAAAGGTGCCAACACCCTTGGTTCGCCTTCAATTAAGTAAATATTCATTTTACTAATATCAAGCTCGGGGTAATCATTGGGTAAAACGTGGTTTTTAAGTTCGGATAATGCACCTGCAGTTTCTACACCAGTTGGGCCAGCACCAACTACCACAAAATTCATTAATGCTTCTTTTTTGTCAGGATTGGTTTCTGATACGGCTTCTTCAAAATTTTGCAATATTAACGACCGTAGGTTTAAAGCCTCGGGTACAGTTTTCATTGCCATGGCAAAATGCTCAATTTCTTTTTGACCAAAAAAGTTGGTTTCGCTTCCTGTGGCAAGTACTAAATAATCGTAAGTAAATTCGCCAATATCGGTAATAACTTTATTTTAGGAAGTTACAATTTGGCTAACATCGGCCACCCTAAATGTAAAATTACTTTGGCCTTTAAATACTTTACGTAACGGGAAAGCAATAGAATCGGGTTCTAACCCTCCTGTTGCAACTTGGTAAAGTAGGGGTTGAAAGGTGTGGTAGTTGTGCCTATCAAGCATCAATCAGGGCTAACGCATTTAAAAAAGCCCTAAAACCAACTCTCTAAAATCGTCGTTTAAGCAAGCAGACTCTCTTTTTTTGGGTTTAGTCAATACCACA
>REAS01000024.1 GCA_004294495.1 Sphingobacteriales bacterium | reverse complement strand
ATAAATAAAATATCTATCAGAAGAAAAAAACTAAAAGCTAGTTGCAACTTAGAATACAGGGAGTTAATGATGGTAGTTTAAAAGCGGTTGCCCTGCATTCGCCCCGAGTTTTTAAACCGTATTGATGAAATTATTATGTTTACGCCGCTTAATCGCGAAGAAATTAGAGATATTGTAAATCTTCAATTTAAACAGGTGCAAAACAATTTAGCCGAAATGGGCATAACCTTAGAAGCCAGCACCGAAGCTTTAGATTGGTTGGCCGAGTTAGGTTACGACCCCCAGTTTGGTGCAAGGCCATTAAAACGAGTTATTCAAAAAAGAATTTTAAACGAACTTTCGAAACAAATTTTAGCAGGTACAGTAAATCGCGATAGCAAAATAAAATTAGACAGTTTCGAACATAAGTTTGTGTTTTTAAATGTAAGTTAAACGGGGATTTTTCTCCCCCAGCTAACTAAACAAACTATTTACAAAATCTTTTTTGTTAAACAATTGCAAATCGGTCATTTTTTCGCCAACTCCAATATATTTAACCGGTATTTTAAACTGGTCCGATATGCCAATAACCACTCCACCCTTAGCTGTGCCATCTAATTTGGTAAGTGCCAAAGCGTTAACATCGGTAGCTTCGGTAAAATGTTTACATTGCTCTATAGCGTTTTGCCCGGTCGATGCGTCTAAAACCAATAATATTTCGTGAGGTGCATTAGGCACCACCTTTTGCATCACTTTTTTAATTTTTGTTAGCTCATTCATCAAACCAATTTTATTGTGCAAACGGCCGGCGGTATCAATAATTACCACATCATCGTTATTTGCCACTGCCGATTGTAGCGTATCGTACGCCACCGAAGCTGGGTCGGCTTGCATACCTTGCGATACAACACGCACCCCAACACGCTCGCCCCAAAGTAAAATTTGGTCTACCGCAGCAGCTCTAAAAGTATCTGCTGCGCCAATAACTACTTGTTGTCCAGCTTGTTTTAATTGATATGCCAGCTTGCCTATAGTTGTAGTTTTACCCACACCATTTACACCCACCACCATAATTACATAGGGTTTTTGTGCGCTATAATCAAAACTTTCAAAATCGGTACTGTTATTTTCGGCCAGTAAAGCCTGAATTTCTTCTTTTAAAATGCCGTTTAATTCGTTTGTGTTTACAAATTTATCGCGGGCAACACGCTCCTCAATACGCTTTATAATTTTTAAAGTAGTAGTAACACCAACGTCCGATGTTACTAAAATTTCTTCCAAATCATCCAGCACATCATCATCAACTTTCGATTTTCCAACTATAGCTTTGCTAATTTTGCTAAAAAAGCTATCCTTGGTTTTCTCTAAACCTTTTTCTAAAGCATCTAGCTCATCAGCGCTTTTATCTTTTTTCTTAAAAAAATCAAATAGTCCCATTGCTTTGCAATTAAATTGGGTTAAAAAAATTAAGGGTAAAATTATTTGGGCGTTCCCCGAAAAGGGGCGGGCTTTACGCTATTAGTCCTCAAAAAGCTACGTTACACTTCGCTTTTTTGCGGGCTAACCGCTTCAATCCCTAACGTAAAAACCTAAAACCAACCTTATTTAGGTAAAACAAAAACAGCCATCACGCTTAAAACGAGACGGCTGCCTTAAAAAAAAATGTTTTAAACTATTTAGTTTCAACAATTGCATCTTTAATGTGGTCATTATGTGCAATCATTTCTTTAAATGTGTAGGCACCTGTTTTAGGCGACCTTGTCATTGTAATAACTTTCGAATACTCTTTACCTTTACCGGTTTTAAGTGTTGCAACTACTTTCTTTGCCATTTTGTATTATTTTAAAAATTGGTAAACCAATTTTGGTTGTTTTTACTTAATTTCTTTGTGAACAGTAACTTTTCTTAAAATGTTGTTAAACTTTTTAACTTCTAAACGTTCTGGAGTGTTTTTACGGTTTTTGGTTGTGATGTACCTTGATGTACCACCCATACCACTAGTTTTATGCTCGGTACATTCTAAAATTACCTGAACTCTGTTGCCTTTACCTTTTTTAGCCATCTTTTTCGGTGTTAAATTCTATTCTAATTAAATAGATCCTTTGGTTACAAATCTGTTAATTGCCTCGGTAATACCGATTTTGTTAATTGTTTTTATAGCCGAAGTAGAAACTTTAAGCGTAATCCAACGATTTTCTTCCGGGATAAAAAACTTTTTTAATTGCAGGTTAGGGTAGAACTTTCTTTTCGTTTTTACATTTGAGTGCGAAACGCTGTTTCCTACCATTGCCCCTTTTCCTGTTAAATCACAAATTCTTGACATGATTATATATCTTTATACTTTTTAAATTATCTTTTTAAAGAGTTTGCAAATATCAATAAATACTTTGGTAATCGCAACATAGTGGGCGTTATTATTTCAAATAAATTAAACTTCATCAAAATAGCTTTTTTAAAATTCTAAAACCCAAGTTTCAAATGTGAATTTCTGTAAAATAATTTTCAATAATGCAAAATTTGTGTTGGTTTTTGTTCCGTATAATTACCACTTTTAGGAGTTTGTTTGTTTTTGAAAAATATTTAAATTTTGGATAATTAATCATGTGAAACGGGGAATTAAATTTTTAAAATGTATTTATTATAACAGCTTTTTTTATAACATTAGCGGGTATATGAGCAACAGGCTTTGCGTAATTCTTTGCGTTCTTTTACGGAAAAACCTAACGTTATTTTTTAACGTTTAGAACGCAAAGCGGAGGCGCAAAGAACACAAAGCCGGTTGTAAACAAAATTTAAATATATAAACTCAAAAAGTAAATTTTATATACTTTCGAATCTTTAGATAATCAAAAAATTACCATTAAACTATTTTACTTTTTTTGTATCGAATATTAAATTTCACACGTTTTAAACAATAAAAACATCATTATGAAAAAAATAATTTTATCAGCAATTATTGCATGCACATTTTTAACAGGCTTTACTCAGGTTTTAGATACCCGAAAAAAAATTGAGGTTACTGGTGCCGCCGAACAAGAAATTACCCCCGATGAAATTTATGTGGGAATTTCTTTACAAGAATACATGACCAACAACAAGAAAAAAATAAGCATCGAAGATTTAGAAAAACAGTTGCAAACTGCTGTAATTAAAGCAGGTATTGCCAATTCTGATTTTATGATAAACAACATATCATCATACCAAAATTACTGGGAGAAAAAAAGAAACCCTATGTTTTTAGCCAGTAAACAATATACTTTAAAACTTAAAGATTTAAACAAGCTGAACGATATTGTTTCCACAGTTGATGCGAAAGGTGTTGCATATACTAATGTTGAAAGCTATAGCCACTCTAAATTAGAAATGTTTAAAAAAGATTTAAAACTTAAAGCTTTGCAAAATGCGAAAGAAAAAGCCAATTTTCTTTTAACGGGTATTGGCGAAAGAATGGGAGGTGCTGTAGATATTCAAGAAATTTACAACGAGTACACACCGCAACCTATGTACCGCACAATGGCAATGAAAGGTGAAATGGCTCAGCAAGATGCACCTGCACCTATGCCTGATATTGATTTTAAAAAAATTAAACTGTCTTACCAAATTAGAGCAGTTTTTGAAATAAAATAATTCTTTTTTAGGATTTGAATTTAAAAGTAAACAGGCTATTAAGCCTGTTTACTTTTAAATTTTGTTGTGGAGTAAATATTTGTTTTTTTTATGTAAAACAGCAATAATTAAGATTTATTAATTATTGCTGTTTTACATTTATGGGAATGTAGTCGGAAGTTTATTGCTTACTTTATAGGCTTAAAAACACATTTATTGTTTTTGTTTTAAAAATTAAAATAGCTTTCCAAATCTTGCTACTTAAAGCCATATTTAACATTTTTGCGCAAGTCAATTATTAAATTTATAATTTAAAACATTCTTTAAAAAACTGATATTCTCAGTTCTAATATTAAGTATAACAGGTTGTTAATTAATGCTTTTTCTGAATACGAGTTTTAACGATTGAAGCGAGCTGCTATCTGGCAGATTTTTATATATATCCCAATTCACTAGGCCCAAAAGGGAAATTAGGTTGGACTGAGCGTAAAGAAAAACGATTTCGCCGTTCCTTTTGTAAGTGTAAACTCTAGGTGTTTTACAAAGCTTACTTGAAGGCAGGAAAGGCTCAAATGATAATTAAAATTATAAAAATAAAATTTTATTAATCTCACTCAGTTTAATGCGCTAATAATGCTATGCTATACTTGGGAAACGTAGAAAATTACCAAACACAATAGAAACATCAAACTTGTATTTGTGCTTTAAGTTGTAAGCGCTTCATTTAAATTGTAAAATTTAATAAACTATCCCCCCCAAGAAAACTATTTACAAAAACCTCGGGCTAAATGGCATCATTCATTAAACTACCATCTTTTAATAACTCAATTACATTTTTGTTTCTAAGTGCATCTTTTAAAGCTGCTGCGTGTTTGGGATGGTGCATATCGCTTCCTAAAAAATCTATCATGCTGCTATTTAATAATTCATTTGCAATACGTTGCGATGCTTTATCGTAATAGCCAGTAAATGATATGGTGTTAATTTGAAAGTAGCAACCATATTCTTTAATACGGTAATAATCATCTAAGCCATTTATAAAATAGGGGTATCTTTCGGGGTGTGCTAAAATGGGTTTGTAACCTTTATCATTCATTTTTTGAATAATATACTCCAAATTGCTTGGTGGGTTTGCAAACGAAAGTTCGAACAGGATGTATTTATCACCAAAGGTTAAAATTTTTCCGCTATCTAATTTAGCTTCAAATGTTTCGTCTAAATAGTATTCGGCGGCAGCTTCAATGTTAATATTAATATTTTGGCGTTGCAACTCGGTACGTACATTATCTAAACCTGCTAATATAATATCGGGTGTATTTCGGTAATAATCGGCCATTATGTGTGGCGTAGTAATAATTTTGGTGTATCCTAAATCTATTAATTTTTTTATAAGGATAATAGATTGCTCCATATTTTGTGCACCATCATCAATACCGGGTATAATATGCGAGTGCATATCTGTTTTTATAGTACTAAAATCTATACTTGGTTCGGTAGTTTTCTTTTTAAAAAAATCAAATAACATGTGGAAATTATTGGTTGGTTTCAAAGTTACATTAAATTTACAGCGAGTGCTAATTTACATGAAATTCATTTTGTTAAAAACTTTAGATTTTTTTTATAATCAACCAGAGTTAGATTGTTAAATTATAATATAATGTTTATCAATATTATAAACTATTAATTGCGTTAACCCACATTGCGCAACGAGATTTTGATTTGTAAAATAATTGTAAAAAAGCGTTAATTTTTTATAAAAAACCTCAAAATTCTACCGTTTTTATTTGAATTTCCTGTGGGGGGGGCGGGTTCAAAAATTATATTCGAGTGTAGCGGGCTGAAAACGATTTGTAGTACATTTTTGGTATTTTTCTGTAAGGCAGCTTTTTGTAGTATTGCGAGTTATGTATTTTAAAATGAGTTGCCGTACTAATATTGCAACAGGTGGTTTTGAGGGATATTACCGCTTAGTTGAAAGCTATCGAAATAACGATGGTAAGGTTTCTCATCGTACGATATTGAACATAGGCTTTATTGAAGATGCTTTAGAAGCCAGCCAATTGAACAAAATAGCCCGCATACTTACCGATAGATACGAAAAGAAGACATCCTTATTTATCGAAGAAGATGCTTTGATTAACAAATGGGTGTCTATATTTTGGGCTAAAATAATTGCTAGCGGTAATCTTGATATTACCGTTTATGATAAAACCAATCGTTTTATTGATGTAGAAACTGTTAAACATACCAATGTTAGAGAAATTGGTGCCGAATGGATGTGCTACAATATTTGGCAAGAATTAGAAATAGATAAATCAATGTCGTTTACTTAAGCAAAAGTACACGATATTTTAATCAAAAATGATTTTTTTATATGCGCTTTTTGTTGTATTTTTAAGTAGTATATAG
>REAS01000054.1 GCA_004294495.1 Sphingobacteriales bacterium | reverse complement strand
CCTATATACTACTTAAAAATACAACAAAAAGCGCATATAAAAAAATCATTTTTGATTAAAATATCGTGTACTTTTGCTTAAGTAAACGACATTGATTAAAAAAACCAAAATCTTATCTTCATATTTGGGCGTGTCAGTTTGCGCCCTCCAAAAAGGGGCAAACTGTCGGGCTTTACGTTGCAATAATTTTATTTTCCATTTTCCCCTTTGGGTTTAGGGGAGCAAAATTCCTGCCTGCCGTCAGGCAGGGATTTCAACTTCAATCCCTCACGCAAAAACCTGAAATACTAAATCTATGCAAACCACGCAAAAAACACTTTTACATATCACGGTTTGGCTATTTATTGTCACTTTATTTTTATTTGTAGGTACAGCAGGTTTTAACTCAACCGATGCCTATTTAATACACTTTATAAATATGAGTGCTTTAAACGTGGCTTTGTTTTACATTAACCTAAACTTAATTATACCGCTTACATTTAACAAACAAAAATTTATACCTTGGTTTTTAGCCTGTGCAGTTTTAATAGTTTCATTTGGTGCTTTAAAATTTGGCCAAATCTATTACCTACTTTCATTTAAAGCTTTAAATATTGCACAAAATGGGCAGCCCAAATTAAAAATTCCTGATTTTTGGCAATTTGTTATAAGCACAACTATTATAAACGGTTTTTTTGTTTTTTTAAGTACTGTTTACAAATTTACTGTCGATTGGTTTTTTAACGAAAAAGAGAAACGAGAGTTAGAAAACCAAAGCTTAATAGCCGAATTAGCCTTTCTAAAATCGCAAATAAACCCACATTTTTTATTTAATTCGTTAAACAACATTTATTCTTTAGCTTACCAAAAAGCCGAAACCACACCTTACGCTATCTTAAAACTATCCTAAATTTTACGCTATATGTTGTACGAAAGTAACGATGCAAAAGTAGCCTTACAAACCGAAATTGAGTACTTACAAAGTTTTATTGATTTGCAGAAACTGCGTTTGAAAACCCCTATAAATGTTGATTTAGTGATTGACGGTGAAATTAACCAGCAACAAATTATGCCCTTGGTTTTAATATCTTTTTTAGAAAACGCTTTTAAACACGGTGTAGCCAACGACCCAAACAATCCAATTCAAATAAAAATTTTGTTAAACCAAAATAAATTGTTTTTTACTATAAAAAATAAAAAAAGTAACCAAAATAAAGACCAAACTGGCGGTATTGGTATGGTAAACGTAATACGCCGTTTAGATTTAACCTACCCAAACCAATACAAGTTAAATATTGATAACAGCAGCAATAACTATTATTGCGAATTATATTTAGATTTATAGCCTATTATGATAAGTTGTTTAGTTATTGATGATGAACCCTTGGCCATTGATATTTTAGCTGATTATATTGCTAAAATACCTTCGCTTACGCTGGTAAAAACTTTCGAAAACCCTTTAGAAGCCTTAAACTTAATAAACCAAACCAAAATTGATTTGGTTTTTTTAGATGTACAAATGCCACAATTAACGGGCATACAATTTTTAAATATTGCCCAGGGCAAATGTAAAGTAATTTTAACAACCGCTTACTCGCAATACGCCGTTGATGGTTTTAATTTAGATGTGGTTGATTATTTATTAAAACCCATTGCATTTGAGCGTTTTTACAAAGCTGTTCAAAAATTTATTGATAGCCAGCCAATAATTACCAACCTTATTAGTTTGCCTGTACCAAACTCTGTAAACACCGATTTTATTTTTGTTAAAACCGAGCACAAAATTCAAAAAATTTATACCCACCAAATTAATTATATAGAAGGTTTAAAAGATTATATATCTATTTACACCCCAATTGAGCGTATAATTACCCTTCAAAATATAAAAAAAATGGAAGAGATTTTACCCTCTCAAAATTTTATGCGGGTGCATAAATCGTACATTATAGCAATTAATAAAATAGAAAGTATAGAAAAAAGCCGTATTACCATTGCCGATAAAATAATACCCATTGGCGATACTTTTAGAGAAGCTTTTTTTGAACGTATAAAAGGGAATTTTTAATCTTGAATTTAATTTATTTGTTAAAGAGGTACATATCCTTTAAAAAGCATAAGAAACACATAAATTAACTGCTTTTGAGGTCGGTGTTGATACAATCGGCATACTAGAATTATATATTTAAAAAAAAAATGTTAGGAGTAAAAAAACCTATAACTGCCGAAAGGATTAGACAAGTCCAAACCTTTCGGGGTGAGGGGTTGAAGTTATCGCCCCCCTCGAAGTACAAACATAAATAAAATATGATAAAATAAGAAATCCGTTTAGCCATCACAAAAGAAGAACGATCTAATGCTGAACCAAACGGATTATAAAAACTAAAAGGATTAAACAAGTTCAACCCTTTTAGGGAGCCTCATTGGCTTTCGCTCGCTGTGGCACTACAAACGTAAATATTAAATAAACATTAAACAACCATTAAATGCAAAACGAATGGCTGATACCGAACATTGCACAAGCTTTACCTTTGGTTGGTGCTACACCATAACAACTTAAATTTGTTTAATGTACTGTGCCAACCTAAGAAATGAGCAAACATAAACCAATAGAAAAACAGAATTTAAAATCATAAATTGCAACCTTAACAAACAGACAAAAAATAAATGGCAAATAGCAATCTTTCCAAGGCGAAAAATGCGAAAAATGATGAATTCTATACTCAATATCAAGACATTGAGAAAGAGATATTAGCGTATTTGGAATTTAACCCCGACACATTTACCGGAAAAACAATTTTAATGCCTTGCGATGACCCCGAATGGAGCAACTTTACCAAGTTTTTTGCCCAAAACTTTGAACGTCTAAAACTCAAAAAACTAATAAGCACAAGTTTTGCGCCCGACAGTAAAAGTTTAAAAGTTAATTATGCTCCCACACTTTTTGAAACCAATGCACCACAGTTTGACAAAACCAAAACCGTTGTTAACGGAAAAATATTTACACTAACTCACGACAAAAGTGGCGACGGAAAAATAGATGTAAATGATTTAGAATGGAGTTACCTGAAAGGTGATGGCGATTTTAAAAGTGAAGAAATAAAAAAACTACGAGACGAAGCAGATATAATAATTACAAATCCACCATTCTCATTATTTCGTGAATTTTTGCCTTGGATAATGGAAGCAAATAAACAATTTGTAATTATCGGCAGTATGAATTCTATTGGACTTAAAGAGCTGTTTGCATATATAAAAGATAATAAAATTTGGTTAGGCAACGGTTTCAAAGCAGGTAACGCTTTTTTCTCTTCCCCAATTTCTAATAACTATGCAGAAGGCGTATATGATAAAGAAACAGGTTTGGTTAAGTTTAGGAATTGCTGTTGGTACACAAATATTGACCACGGAAGACGACATTTAAAAATGCCTTTAATGACTTTAGATGATAATTTAAAATTTAGTAAGCACAAAGAAATAAAAGGAAGTGGTTATTTGAATTACGAAAATTATGATGCTATTGAAGTACCTTTTACTGATGCAATTCCAAGTGATTTTAATGGTGTAATGGGTGTTCCAATTAGCTTTTTAGACAAATACTCACCAGAACAATTTGAAATAGTTGGAATGTGTGAAAACTTAGATTTATACAAACAAAAAACAAAAATGTATTCTTCAAAGGAATGCAAACAAGCCTACTTAGATAAATTTGGAAAACTTGGCACTTACGATTTAAATGCTAGTGGTGTTGTTTTTAGAAATAATCAATTAGAAAAAGTTTATACAAGAGTTTTAATAAAGCATAAGAAATAATGAACACTGCATTACGAACAGATATTACAGTTAAAGATATTTGCGATGGGTTTATTTACAATGAACTTGAGGGCAAAGGCTTGTTTGGTCTTTCAGGCACTTTAACAATTCAACCCGAATATCAAAGAAATTATATTTATGCTGACGGCAAAAGAGATGTTGCAGTAATCACTTCTATTTTAAAAGGTTATCCATTAGGTTTAATTTATTTCAACCGAGTGAACAAAGACAGTTTAGAAGTTTTAGATGGGCAACAACGCATTACAAGTTTTGGCAGATTTGTAACAAACAAATTCGCTATTAAAGACGAAAACGGGATGGAGCAATATTTTAGCGGTATTGCAACAGATAAACAGAAAAAAATTTTAGAGGCAAAACTTTTAATTTACGAATGTGAAGGCACAGAAAGCGAAATAAAAGAATGGTTTAGAACAATCAATATTGCTGGTTTTCCATTAACAAATCAAGAATTATTAAATGCCGTTTATTCTGGTCCGTTTGTTACAATGGGAAAAGAAGAATTTAGCAATAGCCAAAATTCAAACATTCAAAAATGGAGTGCTTACATTAGCGGGAGCGCAAACAGACAAGATTTTTTAGAAAGAGCATTAGAATGGGTAAGTAAAGAAAATGTTGGCGACTATATGAGCCGACACAGATTTGATAAAAACATAACCGAACTAAAAAACTATTTTACAAGTGTTATTGATTGGGTTTCTACAGTATTTGAAGACGTTGAAAGTGAAATGAAAGGACTTGAGTATGGCAGACTTTATGAAACGTATCACAAACAACCGTATAACTCAAAAACTGTATCACAACAAGTAAAAAAACTATATGCCGACCCTTATGTAAAAAGCCGAAAAGGAATTTTTGAATTTATATTGGGAGGTTTAACAGACACAAAATTATTAGAAGTTAGAGTATTTGACGAAGCGACCAAAAAATCTACTTGTGCCATTCAAACAGCAGAAGCAGAGAAAAAAGGAGTTTCAAATTGTTCACATTGTGCCATAGGTCATGATGCCAACAAAACAAAAATTTGGAAACTTGCCGAAATGGACGCCGACCACGTAACAGCATGGAGCAAAGGCGGAGCAACAGACGCAAAGAATTGTGAAATGCTTTGCAAAACACATAATAGAGCAAAGGGAAATAAATAAAAAGGTTAAGGAGACTTTTTGAATTTTAACTTTTCAATTTACCCATGCAAACCGCATTCTTTTTTATCCGCATCTTCCCACCACCAACGGCCGGCTCTAAAATCTTCGCCTTCGGCTACTGCTCGGGTGCAGGGTTGGCAACCAATACTAGGGAAACCTTTATCGTGTAGGGGGTTATAAGGTATATTGTGTAATTTAACGTAGGCTTTAACTTCATCTAAAGTCCAGTAAAAAATGGGGTGTATTTTCACCAATTGGTGCGCCTCATCCCATTCAACCCAGTCCATATCTTCACGGTTTGCCGATTGCTCGGCCCGTATGCCAGTAATCCAAATTTTAGCACCATGCAAAGCTCGGTTTAAAGGTTCTACTTTTCTAATTCCGCAGCATTCTTTACGGTTTTCTACCGATTCGTAAAAACTGCTTGGCCCTTTTAAACTTAGCATATTTTCTAGGGCTACTTTATCGGGAAAATAGGCGTGAATAGGTTTATTGTAGGTTTCTAAAGTACGATTCCAAACATAATAAGTTTCGGTAAACATACGCCCAGTTTCTAAAGTAAAAACTTTAATAGGTAGGTTTTGGGTAAAAATCATCTGCGAAAGCACCTGATCTTCCCAGCCAAAACTGGTAGAAAAAACAATGTTTTCTTTATAGGTTTCTGCTATTAAAGCTAAAACTTGTGCTGGATTTAAACCCTTAATCAGGCTTTTTATTTCTTCGGCTTTGTTCATAATTTTTATGTGTTAGGATGCCTTCGCTTAAAATCAAAGTCTTCCTTTTTCGTAAACCTACGTCACTTTGGGTGTCTCTACTATGATGTGTTCGTTGTCCACTCGCAACATAATGTTTTTGTTGATTCAAGGAAGCCTTCGCCCCTAGCGAAGGCTTCCATTTAAAATCCTAAACCTACCCCATCATTTTTAACCCAAAAGTAATGATACTTTTTAAACTCACAATAATTACAATAATTCCTACAGCCATCATAATGGTTTTTGCCGAAATACGGTTTGATACCTTTGCTGCAATAGGCGATGCAATAGCACTTCCTACAACTAAACCTCCAACAGCACTCCAATTAAGCGTGTTTATCATTAAAATAAAAGTAAGCGAGCTGGTTAAGGATATAAAAAACCTACTCAGTTTTACAGTTCCTAATGATGTACGGGCATTACGACCACCAGCTATTAATGTTGATAAAACAATAGAGCCCCAGCCGCCGCCACCTACGGCATCTATTAGTCCACCAAAAAAACCTAATGGACGTATTTTGGTAATTTTATTGTTTACATTTTTGTCCCGTTTAAACGGATTAAATGCTTTTGATAGAATTAAAATTCCTAAACTTAAGGTATAAAGCGATATTAAAGGCTTGGTGTACATACTGTAATGCTCTAACGAGGATAGTAAATATGCCCCCAATACTGCACCAATTATACCCGGAATTACCAATAATTTAAATAACTTTTTGTTGATGTTGCCCATTCGGTGGTGCATCCAACCGGCTATGCCGCAGCTTAATATTTCGGAAATATGTACTGCTGTACTTGCCGATGCTGGCGGAATACCCATTGATAACGAAAACGTGGTTGAAGTTACCCCGTACGACATTCCGATTGCGCCATCTATCATTGCAAAAATAAAACCTGCAATTAAAAAGTAATAAAAATAAGGGTTTACGGTTTCTAAATAGGTTTTAAAAGCAGGTTCTCTGTACCATAAAGCGGCGAAAGTAAGTGCTAAAAAAATTACCCCAATTCCCCATAAAATTAAACTTAGGTATTTAAACGACGATTTTTTATATACTTTTTCTTCGATTAAACCTGCCGTAGCTTCGTTCATTTTTTTGAGCTTAAATGCAAAATCCCCTTTAAGGGTATTGCGCAACTGGCTCATTTGGTTTAAGGTTTCGTCTATTTCATCAGGTATATTTTCGCTTAATACTTGTTTTAAGCGTTTTGCTACTGTGGGCGATTTTCCGTTGGTTGAAATCGCAATTTTTAAGTTTCCTTTTTTAACAATCGAACCTAAATAAAAATCGCACAATTCGGGCGTATCGGCTACGTTTACCAAAATGCCTTTTTCTTTGGCAATTTTACGTATGTGGTGGTGCAGTTCTTTGTTATCGGTGGCCAAAACCAATAATTGAATGCCGTTTAAATCGCTTTCTTCAAACTGCCTTTCTTGTAATTTAACTTCGGGATATTTACTAATTAATTGGTGTACAGTACCTAAAACCATATCGGCAACTACCAAAATTTTAGCATCGGGGCTGTTGTACAACATTGCCTCCAGTTTTTCTAAACCTACATTACCTGCACCTACCAATAAGGTTTTAAAGTTTTGCAGCTTTAAGAATATAGGAAAAAGTTCGTTACCTTTTTCTACCATTTCTGTATTTTCGATCAAAGTATCCACCAAAAATGTTTTAAACTAACTCGGCTTTATTGCGGTAATTTTTTACTTGTGCTAAAAAATCACTTGCATTGCTAACATACTGTTTTGCAAACCCTTCGGTTGGTTCGTTTTTGTTAATTTGTAAAATAAAATCGTTAAAACTATCAAAACCTAATAGTTGAAATTCGTTAGCAAAATTACTGTCGAAATCTTTAATAATACCCGTTTGTGTACTGCAACTAATGCCTTTATCTAACAATAAGGCTTTCGCCGAGCTTATTAAAGTGCTGTATGCATGATATATGGCATCGGCGAAAGCCAAATTATGTAAAGCCTGATTTGCCCAAGCCAGTTTTTCATCGGCTTCTAACAATAAAGTAGCAATTAAATCAATTACCACACCTGCACATTCGCCTACGCCAATGGCTGTTGCAAAACTTTCTTCGTGTCCCCAATCTACAAAATCGGCATCGGTAAGGGTAGTTTGGTCGGCAATGGGTTTTAGTAAATGGTAAAAATAATCTTTTCCCAACTCATCATAATAATGGTGGAACGAATTGTAGGTATCGGCTTTCAACTTATAATCGTTTAATATGGCTCTTAATACCTGCGGGGCTCTTTTCGAAGGTACTTTTACTACTTTATCGGCTGCTCTTCCTTCGCCATTACCTACAATACCGCCACCTAAAAGTACCTGTACAGCAGGCATAACCTTGCCATCAACTTTCATACTGCTACCGTGGAAACCTAAATGTGCTAGGCCGTGTTGCCCACAAGAGTTCATACAACCGCTTATTTTAATTTTAATTTCTTTATCGTAAATAAACTCTTGGTATTCGTTAACTACCACGCTTTCAAGCACTCGGCTAAGTTCCATACTGTTAGATATACCTAAGTTACAGGTATCGGTACCTGGGCAAGTGGTAACATCGGCAACGCTATCAAAACCTGGGTTTGCCAACCCTAATTTATCTAAAGCTATAAATAAATGAGGTAGGTTTTCTTTAGGCACATACTTTAAAAGCAGGCCTTGGTTTATGGTAATTCTAATCTCGTCGGCAATTAGGTTTTTAACGGCTGCTACAAACTCACGAGCTTGTGCAGTAGGTATATCACCGGTTTGTACCTTTACATACACGCCATAAAAGCCGTTTTGTTTTTGCGCAAACACATTGGTATCTAACCATTGTTGGTAATGTAATTGATTGGTAATATGTGGGTTTGCATCTAAATTATTTCCCTTAGCGGGGATGCTGGGCGTAGCTAAAGCGGTTCTATCAATTACAAATTTTTGGTTTTTGATAGCTTTTTTTTCTTCGGCTACTAGGCGCAAAACTTCATCAATACCTAATTTATTAACTAAAAATTTAAGGCGGGCTTTGTTGCGGTTGCTGCGTTCGCCGTGGCGGTCGAAAACCCTTAAAACAGCTTCGGTAAAAGGTATAATTTCGTCTTCGTGTAAAAATTCGTTTACGGCGTGTGCTAATGATGGTTGTGCACCTAAGCCACCGCCCAGCATTACTTTAAAACCTCTAATTTCTTGTCCGTTTTCTATTTTAATTTTTGGGATAAAACCTAAATCGTGAATAAAAGAAAAAGCAGTATCGGCATCGTTGCTCGAGAATGATATTTTTATTTTACGACCCATTTCCTGGCAAACTGGGTTGCGTAAAAAATAAGCAAACATGGCTTGTGCATAAGGCGAAACATCAAAAGGCTCGGCTGGGTCTATACCAGCCGTTGGTGATGAAGTAATATTTCTTACCGTGTTTCCGCAGGCTTCACGCAGGGTAATTTCGTCTTTTTCAAGTTCTGCCCATAATTGGGGAGTTCTATCTAAACTAACGTAATGTATTTGAATATCTTGGCGAGTAGTTAAATGTAAGTTGCTTGATGCGTACTCGTCTGATACATCGGCAATTTTTAACAATTGTTTAAAAGTAATTTTACCAAAAGGCAATTTTATACGCACCATTTGTACACCGTGTTGGCGTTGGCCATATACACCACGGGCAAGGCGTAAACTTCTAAACTTTTCGTCGTGTATTTTACCATCTTTAAAATCTCTAATTTTTTGTTCGAGATCTATAATGTCTTTTTCTACTACGGCGTTCTCTAATTCGGTTCTAAAACTATGCATAACTTTTAATAAAAAAACCTCTTCGGCAAATGCCGGAGAGGCTTAACTAACACACTAAAATAATGTTATGATTTCTCTCCTTAAATTGTTTGCAGAGTACAAGCCACAAACAAAATAATCTTATTTAAAAAAAAGTAAAGGAAATCATTTCGATTACGTTACAAATATAATAATGTATATAAACTTTATAGACTTTATTTTAAAATAATATTATTGAAGTTTAGATTTTTTATAATGTATTAACCGTAACCTCAAGCCGCATTTTGTTTATTTATTAAAAATTAAAAAAATAATTGTAACATTTATGTTACAATATGAAAATAAAACTTTATATTGCATTATATTTATACTATATAAACCAATTTAAAACCTCTAAATCAAATAATTATGAAAAAACTAATCTCAATTTTATTTACACTATTAGTAGTAAATAACACTTACGGGCAACAATTGCCCTACGTAAAAAACTCGTGGTTTGGTAACAGTAGCCCCAATGTGCAAAGCTTTGTACCACAAGGTATAGAGGGTATGTGCGTAAGTAAAGATGGTACTGTTTACTCCAACGTACCTTATGAGGAGGGTGGCGGTAATTTTGGGGAATTTAAAACCAATGGGGATGTTACACACGGCGATACTTCTTTTGGCTGGGGTATGGGTGGAGGTTCTGATGCTACTTCAAATTCTACTTACGTATATTGGTCTATGGAAATTGGCAATGAAGGTGGAGGTTTAGTTGACCCTCAAAAATGGCCCGTTGGAAATAACAAGTGGCTTGGCGTTTCTAGGCGTTTAAAATCAAACGTAAAAGAAGGTGCACCTTTTCCAACAGGTAAAGGCGATCCAGCTAAATCGGTACTTATTGCTTATGAGTTTAACCACCTTATAGATACTCCCTCAATACATGGTTTATATGCTACCGAAACCGAACTTTTTGTATCAATTGATAAACGTAATTTGGTAAAAGTTTACGATGCCGAAACAATGGTGTTTAAAAGATCGTTTTCAGCAGCTAATCCTTACCAAATAGCAATGGATAGTTACGGCAATATTTGGATTGCCCAAGGATATGATGCAACTAAAATTAAACGCTACAGCCCAACAGGCACTTTATTACCACAATCTATAACCTTACCCGCAGGTAGTTTTGTTGGCGATTTTTGTATTGATAAAAATGATAGAATTTTAATTGGCGATGTAGGCCGAAGAGAACAGGTGCTTATTTATACAAATATTAACACCAGCCCAGAATTTACTGCAACCTTTGGTACTTTAAACGGCATACACTCGGGTATTTCGGGGCGTAATGCGCCATTAAAATTTCAACAAATACGTGGTATTGGGGTAGATAATTTGGGTAACATTTACATTGGGAATACCCAGTGGCATACTGGCGGACAGGGTACAATGGTAGAAAAATATAGCATTTCAACTGGCGAGATGCAATGGAAAAGATATTGCACCATGTTTGTGGATGCTAGTGGTATTGATGCCGCAACAGACGGTGAAGATATTTACAGTAAAGTTGAGCACTTTAAAATAGATTACAGTAAACCCGCAGGCCAAGATGCAACTTATGCTTCCTATACGATTGATAGATATAAATACCCCTCAGACCCTCGATTATGGCAACCATTTGAAAATGTTTTGGTAAGAACTATTAATGGTCAAAAATTTTTGCTAATGTCTTCTATGAGTGGAGAAATAGGAGCAATATTTAGATTTAACCCAGCTACCGATGGCGATATTGCGATACCTTGTATACTTTTGGGAAACGGTGTAAACCCCAAATACCCAGGCTCTATAAACAACAGTTGGATGTGGCGAGATTTAAACGCAAATGGACAAATGGAAGCCGGCGAATATACCCAAACAGACACCTATTTTATTGACGGTGGAAAAGGTGGATATATGGACGATAATGGCGATATATGGATATCTGGCGGTGGTAATCTTTTACATTATAAATGTTTGGGTTTAGATGCCAACAATATATTATTGTATGACGGTAATTATACAACAATACCTACACCAGCGCCTTTAATTGAACTTAAAAGAGTACAATACGATACCAAATTAGATAGAATGTATTTAGCAGGCACTACTCCAGCTTATCCTACTGTGCCAGATTGGCCATTAATGGGCAAAACCATATTAAGGTACGATAACTGGAGTACAGGTAACAGAGTTGCAAATAGCGAACTAGTATTAGACAGTAGAGGTACATTGGTTTATCCAATTTCTTTTAGAGTTGCAGGAGATTATATTTTTCAAGGTTTTGTACAGGGAGATGAAACAATATCTAGATTGCAATTAGATGTTTACAATACCAGTACAAACGCAAAAATTGGATATATTAGGCAGCCCTGGGAGTTTGCGGGCTATTTTGATATGGCACAATGTTTAGATGCCTATAAACGTAAAAATGGCGAATATATAATTGTTACCGAGGAAGATGGAAATAACAAAAACGTAATGTATCGTTGGACACCGGCAGGTAATTTAACGGAAACTACAGATAAACTTACCGCAAATACCAATTACGTTAAATTTCAACCTTCGGCATCAAATCAACAAATAACTGTAGCTTCAAATATTGCTTGGGTAGTTACCGGGGCACCAACTTGGCTTAAAGTAAATACAGTATCGGGCACAGGAAATGGCATTATTAGTTTAGATGCTGTTGCCAACTCAACTAACACAAATCGAAGCGCAATAATTACTTTGTCTGGCGGCGCAGTAACCAATCAAATAACTGTTTTTCAAGGTTTTAATGATTTGATTATACCTAACAACGTTACAAATTTAACAGCAAATTTATTAGCTCCTTTTAGTTTCAATTTAAACTGGACAGCTAGCACCGACAATGTGATGGTAACTGGTTACCAAATATTTAAAAACGGTAATTTAGTAGCCACAACTTCAGGATTAAACACTTCATTTACAGGTTTATTACCCAACACCGCTTACACAATGTTGGTAAAAGCTATTGATGCCGCTGGTAATGTTAGTACCGGCACTAATTTAATTGTTACTACCCTAGATGTAACATACCCCAATATAACTGCCCGTGGCCACGCCAACTTCGAAACGCCACAAAAAGCTTTTGATGGTATTAATTCGTCAACTTGGATGGATTGGGAAGGCACTACTTGGCTACAAATACAGTATGCAGCACCTGTGGTTTATAACCAGTACAGTATATTTAGTCAAGATGACCTTTCAAGAGAAAGAGACCCCAAAAATTGGGTTTTGCAAGGCTCTAACGATGGGGTAAACTATACCAATTTAAGTACACAAAACAACCAAATGTGGGCAACACAGGGTACTGCAAAAACTTTTTATTCTAATAACACAACGGCTTACAGCCATTATAGGTTTAATTTCTCGGGTAGTAATGGCCTTCAACTTGGCGAGGTTATTTTTGCCAACGGAGCAATAATTGATACCCAAAAACCAACAATACCTTTGGCTTTATCGGCTTCGGGTATTACAGAAAGTAGTGTATTGTTAGAGTGGGATGCAAGTAGCGATAATGTAACAGTTAGCGCTTATGAGGTATTTAAAGATGGTAACTTTATTGCTACGGTTGCCGAAGGTACAAGCTATATGGTTACGGCCTTAACTGCTAATACTAATTATAGCTTTACCGTTAGGGCTAAAGATGTTACAGGTAATTTTTCGGCACAAAGTTTACCTTTAAGTTTACAAACTGGCTTTGCAGTTTTACCTGTTACTTTAACAAGCTTTACGGGTACATTAACCACCAACGGCAACCAGTTAGCCTGGGCAACCGCCAGCGAAAAAAACAACAACGGTTTTGAGGTACAACGCAGTGGCGATGGTAAAACATTTGAAACCCTAACCACCATAAAAGGTGCCGGTACAACAAATGCTAAACAATTTTATAATTATTTAGATAAAACCAGCACCTTAAAAACCAGCTATTACCGTTTAAAACAAATAGATTTTGATGGTAAAATTGATTATAGTGGCGTTATTGCTATAAAATCAAACTTAAATAACAAAGTGGTAGTTTACCCAAATCCGTTTACAAGCGAAATCAGCGTAAGCCTAGTTGAAGTTTTAAAACCAAACACCAAAGTAGCTATTTACGATATGTTGGGCCGTAAACAAAATGTAGAGTTTACCATAAATGGCAATATTATAAACTGCAAAACCAATAATTTAACAATAGGTAGTTATGTGTTAAAAATAATTACCGATGGTGGAATTGTAAGTAAAGTGGTAATAAAAAATTAAAGTAAAAACAAACCCGTATCTTTTGATACGGGTCTGTTTTTTTGTAACTAAATCAATTCTAATGTTTTTAGGTAGCGTTAACGATGGAAACGGCATCCTTTTTGGCTTTTGGGCCAAAAAGATAGAGTGCACAGCGTGTTTAAACGCCCAAATTAAAATTATTAGAAAGAAAAAATAAAATTATTTATCGAACCCAGGCTTCTATTAGACCGCTAAACAATTTAAACTAAAACAGTACAAAACTCAATATAAACGTCTCTAAAAAAACCACAAATTTCCATTACGCAGAAATTGATAAAAAAATAAAATCCATTAATTGTACCTTAGCATTAATGAAAATTAAAATCGTATTAAAAAAATGTATATGGTTAATTTTAGGACTCATTATACTATTACTTTTTTGGATTTCTATACCAAAAACCTTATTTAACACCCCAACTTGTTTTATAGTTAAAGCCAAAAATGGTGAATTACGAAGTGCCGCTATAGCTACCGATGGGCAATGGCGTTTCCCCACTCTACCGATACCATACCTAATAAATTTGCAAAATGTATTATAACTTTTAGGATAAACGTTTTTACCAGCATTTTGGTGTAGATTTTTTGGCATTCGCTAGAGCAGTAAAAATCAACTTTAAAAATAAAAAAACAAAAACTGGTGCAAGCACACTAACCATGCAGATTATTAGGCTAAGCCGAAATAAACCCTGTACGTTTTGGCAAATATTTATTGAAATTGCTTTGGCATTTAGGTTAGAACTATCCTACTCTAAAAATCAAATATTAACCCATTATGCAAAAAATGCACCTTTTGGAGGCAATGTGGTAGGTTTAGACGCAGCTTCAGAGATGGTTGGGCAATAGGCTTATCTAGCAAATACTTGGTTTGCGTTTGGGTTGGCAATGCCGATGGCGAAGGTACACCCAAGTTAACGGGCATTAAAACGGCTGCCCCTATCCTATTTGATGTTTTTGATTTACTCCCCAATAGCCCACCTTTTGTTATCCCCTATCGCAATTTAGAAAAAGTTTTAGTTTGCCAAAAAAGCGGGTATAGGGCGGGTTTAAATTGCGCTGTTGCGGATTATTTGTATATGCCTATTAATGCAAAAAAATCGACATTGTGCCCTTATCATCAATTAATACACGTTAATAAAACGCAAACGTATAGGGTAAATACGGTTTGTGCACAAACCAATGAAATGTTGGATATTAATTGGTTTGTGCTGCCCCCAGCTATGGCTTATTATTATAAAATTCGACATCCCGATTATCAAAGTTTACCACCATTTGATCCATTGTGCCTAGATGAGCAAGATACTTATCGAACAATAGAACTCATTTACCCTAAAAATAATGCAAAGGTTTACATACCCATACAAATTGATGGTGAGAAAGGGAAGGTAATTTTTAATGCGGCTCACCGAAATCCAAAAAGTAAAATTTATTGGTGGTTAGATGATGTGTTTGTAGCCACAACTATAAATCTACACCAAATACAATTAAACCAAAAGTTTGGTAAACACCATATTACTTTAGTAGATGATAAAGGCAATAGGTTGATGCAGGTTTTTGATGTAATTGGTAAATAGCACAACTAACATTTAAAAATCAAAGATATTTTGACTGTTTTCTACACAAATTCTAGCTGTACATGCGGCTTATACGTATCGGTTTTAACAGTTGCTTTAAGCTCGTGTAAAATATTATACAAGCCAAAATTGGTACGGTTTACATAAATAAAATGTTTAACACCCCTTGCTTGTTTAAATTCGGGCATTTTAGCAATTTTTTCTCCAAAGGAATATAAACTGTCAAAAAACTCGGTTTTACTAAAATCAAACTCGTTTTCAACATAGGGTTCGGCAAAAAGGTCTATCATTTCTTTGTAGTTTTGGTAGTAAAATTCAACCTGTTTTTCGTTATCACGTGGCAAAATCATTTCTAACTGTCTAAATGCCTTTACAGTTTCTTCCCGGTTATCCATCAAGGCGGCTGATGTTGTAGCGAAAAAAGGATAATAAAAATCGTCGGGTAATTCTTTTATACATCCAAAATCAATAACAGCCAATTTACCTTCGGGGGTAATTAAAAAATTTCCTGGATGTGGGTCGGCGTGTACCGCCCGCATTTCGTGTTGTTGGTAATTGTAAAAATCCCACAATGCCTGACCAATGGTATTGCGTAATTCTTGAGAAGGATTGGTAGCCAAAAATTCTTTCAGGTGCATACCCTCAATCCAACTCATTGTTATAATTCTACTTCCCGATAGTTCGGGATAGTATTTTGGGAAAACTAAATTATCTAATTTTACGCAAGCGTCCGAAAATTGTATTGATCGTTTAACCTCCAATTCGTAATCGGTTTCTTCAACTAAACGCTCTTCAACCTCACGCATGTACACGTCTAATTCTTTTTCGCTCATACCCAACAACCTAAAAGCAAAGGGTTTAATCAATTTTAAGTCGGATGAGATGGAATCGCCCACACCAGGATATTGAATTTTTACAGCCAATTTTTGTCCACCAATTTCGGCTTGGTGCACCTGCCCTATTGATGCTGCGTTGGTTGATTTTAGGTTAAATTTATCGAATATTTGCTCGGGGCTTTTGCCAAAATGTTTACGAAAAGTTTGTACAATTAAAGGTCCACTTAAGGGTGGGGCATTGTATTGCGATAGTGAAAACTTATCTACGTATGCTTTAGGTAGGATGTTTTTATCCATACTTAACATTTGTGCTACTTTTAAAGCACTGCCTTTAAGCTCGCTTAACGATGCGTAAATATCGGTTGCATTATCCTCATTTAACTCATCTTTGCTAAGCTCGGGATTAAAAATTTTTTTTGAATAATGTTTAATATAATTACTCCCAATTTTAAAACCTGTACCTACAAACTTTGCCGATCTTGCTACTTTACCTGTGGGGATGCTGTTTAATTCGTTCATATTATTTTAGTCGTAAGTTATTTTAGTTGTAAGTCGAAATAGTCGTAAGTCGAAATAGTCGTAAGTCGAAACAGTCGTAAGTCAAAATAGTTTTTAGTCGTAAGTCGAAATAGTTGTAAAGTTGTAAGTCAAAATAGTTTTTAGTCGTAAGTCGAAATAGTTGTAAGTAATTTTGTGCAGTTAATGGTTTTATAAATTATTTAAAGGCATTTTTTGTTAAAAACTTGCCATATTCAAAAAGGTTATCTAAAGGTGTAACTTGAAACAAATCGAATGTAACGTTTACGCCTTTCTCAATTGCTTCATCGGTTTTCTCAAACCCTGAAGAATTATCTTTTTGCCAAAATTTAAGCACAAACATTAACTGCAACCATAATGCATTTTTGTATTTATCGCTTATAAATTTCCGATCGGCAAGTTCGTTGCTTTCCAAGCCTTCTTGAATAATTTCTATGCTCAACTTCTCGAATAATTCTTTGGCCTGTTTTAAAGGTTGGGGTGTTCCTAAAGTTTTACTAAAATTTTGTATGCTATAATTTACAAAGCTTCGTTTAGATTTTAGTAATTCAAAAAAACTGTAAAAAAAAGATAAAGTTTTTTCTCTTGCGCTATATTGTAGCCAAACTTCTTGTAATTTAACTTCGGTTATAGATTTTTCAAAAAAATGCTTCCAAATATCATCTTCTATGCCATCAAAACTCCCATAGTATTTGTAAAATTCTTCTTCGGCCATAGCATTTTCTTTGGCAAATACATAAACCGATGCTGGTTTTTTGTTGTGCGTTAACACATAATCAATGTAAGCGTTTTGTATAATTTCTTTGGTTTCCATAATACTTGTTTTATTTATCTAACAATCAATTCTTCAACTTGGTTTTCGGGTTTGGCATACTTTAAACGGCTTAATTTTTGGGTAATATGATAGCTATCTAAACCTGCAACCGTAACCGTTTGTGCTTTTTCTAAATCAACAAAGCCATCGGTGGCAACCAAACCATCATCCAAAATTATGTGTTTAACTTCTCCAATTATAATTCTTGAGCCATTAAATTTAATAACGCTAATTTCCCTAAGTTCTAAACCCAATTTTACACTTGCTTCCTGTACAAATGCGGCATTAAAACCAGGTAAATATTGCTCGGTAAAACCACAAGCTTCAAATTCCGATTGGCTTAAACCATATCTTGCACTTGTTTGGTGGGCTTGTTTATACCAACTTTTTTTTACATTATTTAAGGTATATAACCCAGTTTTTTCAATATTCGAAAAAGTAGAATGTTGGTCGCCATCGGGTCTGCATATCATACCAATTAAAGGTGGGTTTGCCCCGATGTGGAATATTGAGTTAAACAATGCAATATTTGTTTGTTCGCTTTCGCTGATAGTACCAACCATTTGCAAACTTTTAAACCCCGAAATACTATTCATAAAAGTAGCTCGGTAACGTTGCTCCATTGCTGAAATATCTGTTGAGGATAGTATCATATTTAAAACGTTCTTAATGAAGACATACCACCATCAATTCCTAAAACTTGACCAGTTATCCAAGTACTTTTATCGCTTAATAAAAATTCGGCGGCATCGGCAACTTCTTTAGCCGTACCTATTCGGCCTAAAGGGTGGCGTTTATCAGAGGCTTCAATACGCTCCGGACTTGATAATAAATTGGCTGCCAATGGTGTATTGGTAAGTGAAGGTGCAATTACGTTTACACGGATTTTTGATGCAGCAAACTCCGCAGCAAGCGAAACCGCTAAACCTTCCAAGGCACTTTTAGACGCTGCAACAGATGCGTGAAAACCCATTCCAGTTTTTGCCGCAACTGTACTAAACAACACGATTGAGGATGTATTTACAGCTTTCAACTTATTGATAACTTGCTGTATAACCTTTACAGCACCTAATACATTGGTTTTATAGTCGTTCAAAAAATCGTCTTCGGTAAGGCGGCCAAAGGGTTTTAAATTAATAGTACCAGGGCAATAAGCTAAGCCATGTAACTCGTTGGGCAATTGGGTTTTTAAAACCGAAACATCACCTAAAATATCTAACTCTATAAAATTTACTTGGGCGGGGAAATCTCTTTTTTGGCGAGAAGCCACATAAACAATATGCCCTTGGTTTATTAAATTGTTTACCAATTGCAACCCAATTCCCGAGCTACCGCCAACTATTAAATAATTCATTTTTAAATGTTTAATTTATAAATTTTAAAAATTCGTTTCTTGTTTGGTCTTCTAAAAACTTACCGCCATACTCGGCAGTTAGGGTGCTGCTTTGTATATCTTTTATCCCTCTAGATGATACGCATAAATGTACAGCATCAATAACAACAGCCACATCTTGGGTTTGTAAAATATTTTTTAATTCGTTGGCAATTTGCATAGTTAATCGCTCTTGCACTTGCGGTCTTTGCGCAAAATATTGTACAATTCTATTCAATTTAGATAAACCAATAACTTTTCCATTGCTGATGTAGGCAATATGCGCCTTACCAATTATAGGCACAAAATGGTGTTCGCAATTGCTAAAAAGAGTAATGTTTTTTTCAACCAGCATTTGGTTGTATTGGTATTTATTATCAAACAATTTAGCGTCAGGCTTATTTGCAGGATTTAAACCACTAAAAACTTCTTTAACATACATTTTAGCAACACGCTTTGGCGTACCACGCAAGCTATCGTCGGTTAAATCTAAACCCAAAATTTCCATAATACTTTTAAAATGCTTTTCAATCATTTCAATTTTTAGATTATCGTCTAATTCAAAAGCATCGGCTCGTAATGGGGTTTCGTACGATGTACCTACGTGGTCATCACCTATATTGTCAATCAAAAGCTCATCCAAATTGTTTTGGCTAGGCTGGGTATTCAACAAAGTTTCGTTCAGTTTCATATAAAATAATTTTCAGTTCCAGGTTTTCGTTTAGTTCTGGTTTCAATATATCGTAAATTACGATGGCAATATTTTCGGCACTTGGATTTAAGTTTTTAAATTCTTCGGTATCTAAATTTAGATTTTTATGGTCGAACCTGTTGGTGATTTTATCGTTAATTAAGTCCGATAAAACCTTCATATCCATCACATAACCCGTTACAGCATCGGGCACACCCGTTACTTTTACTATTAATTCGTAATTATGACCGTGGTAATTATCATTGTTACACTTGCCATAAATTTGTTTATTTTTCTCAACGCTCCACTCTGGCGTATTTAAACGATGTGCGGCGTTAAAATGTTCTTTTCTAAAAACGGCTACTCTTTTTTGCATTGCTAAATATATAAACTCAAAAGTATTTATTTTGTTTAACTTATTTATAAAAAAGTTAAACAAAGTTTTGTCATCGTTTGCTTATTTTGTTCATGGATACGTTGCGTTGTAAGGTGCATTTAAAACGGTTAACGTCTTGGCTTCGCTTTTTTAGGTGTTTTATTGATATTTTTTGTGCTCGTTCTCGCCACAATCGCCAACTGCTTGGTTTTAATTTGTTACGCATTAAAGCAATAACATTAGACTCGCTTAGGTTAAATTGATATTTTATTGCCTCAAACGGAGTACGATCTTCCCAAGCCATTTCAATTACCCTATCAATATCTTTTTCGGTTAAATTTTCAAATAATTTATTCATTTATCACTAAACAATGATTAATTACTTTTTGTTTAAAAACAATGAACAATCAAAAAGGAAAAACTATTTTAAAAACAAATTTACCACAAAAAATTTGTGAGAAGTGTAATAGGCCTTTCTCTTGGCGAAAAAAATGGGAAAAATGTTGGAACGATGTTAAATTTTGTTCAAATAGGTGCAACAAATTTAAATAATGTTAACATTGCAAAAAATTTTATTAAAAATTTAGAGATTTGATAAATTATGGTTGAGAAAAATATTTTAGTGTGGTTTAGAAACGATTTAAGAATTGAGGATAACGAAATTTTATTAGAAGCTTGCGAAAAAGCAACTAACATTATTCCGGTTTATGTTTTTGACCCACGCTACTATGAAACAACAACTTACAACACTTTAAAGACTGGGATTTTTAGAGCAAAGTTTATTTTAGAAAGTGTTGCCAATTTAAAAAAATCGCTCCAAAACTTGGGTGGCGATTTATTGATTTTGCAAGGAAAACCAGAAGAAATTATACCCGAAATTGCCAAAAAATACAATGCCGATGCTGTTTACCACCACCGCGAGGTAGCATCGGAAGAAACAGAAGTATCTACTTTGGTAGAAGATGCGCTCTGGAAATTAAAAATAAACCTTAAACATTTTATTGGCCACACTTTTTACCACAAGGAAGATTTACCTTTCCCAATAAAAGATATTCCAGATGTTTTTACTGCATTTCGTAAAAAAGTAGAACGAGAAAGTACAGTAAGGCCTTGTTTTAAAGCTCCTACCCAAATTATTATTCCAAGTAATTTAGAACCGTCTGCCCTACCCTCTTTAATTAATTTAGGTTTTACCGCTTGCGCTGATGAAGTAACAACCGCAAACTTTAATGGCGGCGAAAGCGAAGGCTTAAAAAGATTAAAATATTATTTATGGGATACTGATTTATTAAAAAAATACAAACTTACCCGCAATGGTTTATTAGGGATGGATTATTCATCAAAACTATCCCCTTGGTTAGCCGCCGGCTGTCTCTCTCCTCGAAGTATTTATTGGGAAATAAAAAAATATGAACGCGAACGTGGCGCAAACGATAGTACGTACTGGCTAATTTTCGAGTTGCTTTGGCGAGATTACTTTAGGTTTATGTTTAAAAAACACGGCACTAAATACTTTTTAGAAACAGGTTTTAAAAACAAAACTCAAGATTTAGCAGAAAACCAAATGCAACATTTTGAAGCTTGGAAAAATGGGCAAACTGGGATACCTTTTATTGATGCCAATATGATAGAACTTAATACAACAGGTTTTATGAGCAACCGTGGAAGACAAAATGTAGCTTCGTTTTTAATTAAAGACTTAAAAGTAAACTGGGTTTTAGGTGCTGCCTATTTCGAAGAAAAACTGATAGATTACAGCCCTTCAAGCAATTGGGGAAACTGGGCATATATTGCTGGCGTAGGTAACGACCCTCGCGAAGACCGTTATTTTAACATTATAAAACAAGCTACCGATTACGACCCAAAAGCCGAATTTGTAAAACATTGGTTACCACAATTAAAAAATATTCCACACAACAAAATACAGGCATTATTTAATTTATCCACCACCGAACTAGCAATTTATGGTGTAGAATTGGGTAAAAATTACCCAAATGCGTTGGTTGTTTTACCGGGATAATTTTATTTTACAGGCTACCAAACTTTGTTAATAAACCCGATTGCAATGAAAAGCGTTTTTGTTTGCAAATTTTTTAAATACGTACAAATTTGCTAACAAAAACCTTGGAATGCAAAGCGGGACTACTGGCCGCCATAAAAAACAAACTCTTCGTTTTCAAAAAAAAAAAATGTATTTTACGGCTACATTTATAAAACAATAAGTTTGTTTTAAAACCAATTTACTTTACTTTTTCTTAGTAAACTTTTTAACTCCTTTTTTAGGTAATTTATCGGCTTCGGCAGCTAATGCCAAAACATCATCGTAAGTAATACTTTCTACCTCTTTATCTTTTGGTATTTTAATATTGAGTTTACCAAACCTTATAAAAGGCCCCCAACGGCCGTTTTCTATGGTAGCTTCGGGGTTTTCGGTAAATGTTTTTATCAGTTTATCAATGTCTTTTTGGCGTTTTTCGGTAATTAGTTCTATTGCTTTTTCAAGTGTAATATCTAATGGGTCAATATCTTTAGGTATAGATATAAATTTTTTATCGTGTAAAACGTAAGGCCCAAAACGGCCAATGTTGGCTTTAACCTCGCTACCCTCAAATTCGCCTACCATTTTAGGCAATTTAAACAGTTCTAAAGCTTGTTCTAAAGTAATACTTTCAATCATTAAGCCGTTGCGTAAGCTGGCATAAATTGGCTTTTCGCCTTCTTCGCCTTCGGCAACAGCCTCGCCAATTTGTACAAAAGGGCCAAATTTACCAATACGAACAGTTATTTTTTTGCCGTTATCGGGATGTTCGCCTAAAAAACGTTCGCCATTTGCCCGTTCGGCATTTTTCATAGTATTGTCAACATCAATATGAAAAGGTTTGTAAAAAGTATGTAACATATCTGTCCATTCTTTTAAACCGTTTGCTATCTCATCAAACTCTTTTTCTACGTTGGCGGTAAAGTTAAAATCAACAATATCTTTAAAATGCTCTACCAAAAAATCGTTAACAACGGCACCAATATCGGTAGGGAAAAGTTTTGATTTTTCGGTACCGGTAACCTCGGATAAGGTATTACTTGTAATTTTACCCGCTTTTAAAAGTATGGTTTTATAATTACGTTGCTTACCTTCTCTATCTTCTTTAACCACGTAACCGCGGTTTTGTACCGTAGAAATTGTAGGCGCATAAGTTGACGGGCGACCAATACCCAGCTCTTCCAATTTTTTAACTAAGGAAGCTTCTGTGTAGCGAGATGGCGGACGAGAGAAACGTTCGGTTGCATTCATCTCGTTTAAATTTACAGCTTGCCCAGTTGTTAAGGGTGGCAAAATGGCATTATCGGTTTTGCTATCGTCTAAATGTGCGTCCGATTCCTCATCATCACTTTCTAAATAAACCTTTAAAAAACCATCGAATTTTAATACCTCGCCGCTGGCTGTTAATTCTTCTTTGCGAGTGCTAACGCCAATTTTGGCAATTGTTTTTTCTATCTGAGCCTCACTCATTTGCGATGCTATGGCTCGTTTCCAAATCAGTTCGTACAAACGTTTTTCCGAAGCATCCATATCCGAAATAGAATGTACGCTAAAATCAGTTGGGCGTATGGCTTCGTGGGCTTCTTGCGCCCCTGCCGATTTGGTTTTAAATTTTCTTAAAAAATGGTATTGGTTGCCATAGGCCGATTTAATTTCGGTAGCAGCGGCATCTAAAGCAGTATCAGATAAGTTTACCGAATCTGTACGCATATAGGTAATTTTACCCGTTTCGTACAGTTTTTGTGCCACTTGCATAGTTCTAGAAACCGAGTAACCTAGCTTTCTACTAGCTTCTTGTTGCAAAGTTGATGTTGTAAACGGTGCAGCTGGGTTACGTTTTAAAGGTTTAACCTCTAAACTATTTACCTTAAAATTGGCATTTATGCAATCGTTTAAAAACTTTTCGGCATCTGCCTGTTTTTCGTAACGTTGGCTTAGTTCAGCTTTAAAAGTTTGATTTTTATCGTTGGCAAAAATGGCAACAATGCGGTAAGCCGCTTCGCTGTCAAATTTATTTACTTCACGCTCTCTATCTACAATTAGCCTTACTGCAACTGATTGAACCCTTCCTGCGGATAATGAAGGCTTAACCTTACGCCATAGTACAGGTGAAAGCTCGAACCCTACTAACCTATCTAAAACCCTACGGGCTTGTTGGGCATAAACTAAATCGTAATTTATTTTTCGAGGTGTTTCAATGGCTTTTAAAATAGCGGGTTTGGTAATTTCGTGAAAAACTATACGTTTAGTTTTAGCTTCTTTTAAATCTAAGGATTCAAATAAATGCCACGAAATTGCTTCTCCCTCACGGTCCTCGTCCGATGCTAGCCAAACCATTTCGGCTTCTTTAGCTAGTTTTTTAAGTTCGGATACTAAGGCTTTTTTATCCGCTGGTATTTCGTAATGTTGTTTAAAATTATTTTCGGTTTCAATGGCGTTATCTCCCTTTTTAAGGTCGCGTATATGCCCAAAGCTAGATTTTACAATAAAATCTTTACCTAAATAACCTTCAATTGTTTTGGCTTTCGCCGGAGATTCTACGATTAATAAGTTTTTTGCCATGGATTAGTATTTTACGCAAATAAAGGATATTAATTTTAGGTTTCACAATTAAATTAGTTAGTTGGGTAAATTTAGGGTTAGAAATCTGTGATTTATTGCAAAAAAAGCGATGAAAAATTTAGTGCCTAACAGGGCAATATTATTGCTTTTAAACCATCTTACTTGAGAATTATAGCTATTTAAAACTCACCAATTCCATTTTATACTCATAGCCGTTTGTTATTTCTACGGTATTAAATTTTAAATCTACCGCTCTAACTTCGGCTGAAATTAAACCAACATTTTGGGCGTAAATATTTGTGATAACATCTTGTTCTATTAAATTCTTATCTTCAAAATGGGTAATTATTGTATTTGCAAATTGCAAGTTATTTTGAGTGTAGGTTTCAAAAATATTGGTAATGGAAAATTCATTTTTCAATAAATTATTTTTTGAATTTGCATTCCAAGTTGCGCCTAAATCGGTTGGAAAAACTAAACGTATATAAATTTTATTATCAATCAACTCTTCGGCAGAGCGTGGTTTAACAGTCCGTGAAATTGTTTTTTGGTATTGCCAAATGGTTTCATTTTCGTTTTTTTTATAGCGCTCTATTCGGTAAGCTAAATTATTGTCGGCATCGGTAAATGTGCTAGCAACGGAGTCTTTTAGTTGAAACTTATAATTTACTGGGTTACCAGCAAAACCACTATAATCTGTAGAATCAACATTATAAACTAAAACATTAGTTAAAGCTAATGGGTAAAAATTGTATTTAAAATCTATAACTGGAGCTAAACTTTCTTTTTTACAAGAAACTATAGTAATCAATAAAAATAAAAAGCTTAGACAATTAAAAGTTTTGGTCATAATAAATTAAATTAAAAAGCCACCACCTAACAAGTCGTTTCCTTCGTAAAAAACAGCCGATTGCCCGGGTGCAATACCTGCTACCGAGTGGTGAAAGTTTACATTCATTAAATCGTTTTCTTGATAAATATAACTTAACGCTCCGGCATCCTTATATCGTATTTTAGTTATCACTTCTAATGGTTCAGTAATGGTTTCGTATTTTATTAAATTTAGTCCACGCACTTTTGCACTCATTTTTTGTAATTCATCTTGTGTACCTAAAACAACTGTATTACTTTCGGGCAAAATTTGGGTAACAAACATGGGGTTACCTAAAGCAATATTCAACCCTCGCCTTTGGCCAATAGTATAAAACGGATATCCTTGGTGTGTGCCTACTTTTGTGCCATCTGTAAGCACAAAATCGCCACCTTTAACTTTGTTTTCTAAATCGGGAAGTTGGTGTTTTAAAAATGCTCGGTAATCGTTATCGGGCACAAAACAAATTTCGTAACTTTCACTTTTATTAGCTAACTCGGCTTGGCCCATATCAAAAGCCATTTGCTTAATTTCTTGTTTTGCAAAACCTCCCAACGGAAACTTTGTTCGAGCTAAATTTTCTTGTGTAACCCCCCATAAAACGTAAGATTGATCTTTATTTTCGTCTTTTCCTTTCGATATTACAAACCTATCGTTAGTGTGTTTTCTAATATTTGCATAATGCCCAGTGGCAATAAATTCGCAATCTAATTTGTTGGCTCGCTTTAAAAGTGCATTCCATTTTATGTGCGTATTGCATAAAACACAAGGATTAGGTGTACGTCCAGCTACATATTCATCAACAAAATTATCAATTACAAAATCGCCAAATTCATCTCTAATATCTAAAATATAATGCGGAAAGCCGTAATTAACGGCTAAAGTTCGGGCATCGTTTATCGAATCTAAACTGCAACATCCTGTTTCTTTGCTATTTATACCTGACGATGCGTAATCCCAAGTTTTCATTGTAAGGCCAATTACTTCGTAACCTTGTTCGTGTAGCATTACTGCCGCCACCGAACTATCAACCCCGCCACTCATTGCCACTAAAATTCTTCCGTGTTTACTCATTTTAAATCAAATATATTGGTTGCAAATATAAGCGATTAATTTATTTTATTTTGATGAGGTGGTCAGTGCCTAGGGCTAACGCATTTAAAAAGTGTAAAATTATTTTATTGAAAGAATTATTATTCTGTAAACGTTCTGTCACTCAGAACGGTTGAAGAGTCTCATAAAAGGCGTTATTGAGACTCTTCGTTGCACTCAGAGTGACAAAAGCACATATTTTTTTGTTATTAAGATGAAGCCAAGTATCTCATAATATAAATTAAAATATGTACCAAT
>REAS01000023.1 GCA_004294495.1 Sphingobacteriales bacterium | reverse complement strand
ATTGAGCAGCAATTTTAAAATCACTTTCAAAATTTTGCTCTTCGCCTTTAATTATATGCAATATTGCTACTTCTAAAATCATATTTTTTTTCAACTATTTGCTTCGAGCTTTCGGGCAGCGAGCCACGGGCTTTCTACAATCGGCAAAAGCCCGAGGCTCGAAAGCCCTTTGCCCGTGGCTTTTCGCCCGCCGCCCAATTGCCCGCCGCTCGAGGCCAAATTAAAACGGTCTCGCTTCTGCAAATTCAACAATATCTGCTTTAATGTTTTGCAAATAATCTATATCATCAAAACCATTCATCATATTATCTTTTTTATATCCGCTGATATCAAAAGTTTCAGTTTCTCCGGTTTCTAATAAAGTAATAGTTTGTTGTGCTAGGTTAATTTCTAATTCAGTTTCTGGGTTTTTAAATATGGCAGCAAAAACTTTATCCGAAAACTCGGGCGAAACTTGTACGGGTAATACGCCAATATTTAAGCAATTGCCTTTAAAAATATCGGCAAAAAAGCTAGATACTACACATCTAAAACCATAATCGTAAACTGCCCAAGCAGCGTGTTCACGCGACGACCCCGAACCAAAGTTTTTACCTCCTACCAAAATTTTACCTTTGTAAATAGGGTTGTTTAACACAAAATCCTGTTTCGGTGTATTGTCGGGGTTGTAACGCCAATCTCTAAACAAATTATCACCAAAGCCTACACGTTCGGTTGCTTTTAAAAACCTTGCGGGTATAAGTTGGTCGGTATCAACGTTTTCAATGGGTAGTGGTACTGCGGTACTTTTTAGGGTGGTGAATTTATCGTATGCCATAATTTTATTTTCTACGGGCTGTGGGCTTTCGGGCTGCGGGCTCTTTTGCTACGGGCTTTCGGGCAACGGGCTTCGGGCTTTGGGGCAACGAGCAGCGGGCTTTGGGGCAACGGGCTTTGGGGCAAGGAGCTGAGGGCTTTAGGCTATTTTGTAATTAATTTAGTTTTTGTTTTAAATTATAAATTTGTTTTCTAATTAAAATTAGTTTGTCTTCTAAAATTTGGTGTACTTCTGTTGTCAAATATTTCAAATCTCGTGTAAGTAAAAGTAAATACTCTACTTCGCAACAAGATGCAAGTGCAATGTTCAAATATCTGGCAAATTCTTTTTCAGAATTTGAACCGCTACCCTCGGCAAAATTAGTTGGAATAGAAGAACTTGCCCTTCTTAGCTGGCTTGTTAATCCAAATAACTCATCTTTAGGAAAAACCTTAGTTGCCTGATAAATTTCAAGCGTAAAAGTATGGCTCTCCTGCCAAACGGTATATTTCTTAAAGTCACGCATACTTGTTTTGTTTATTAGTTGCCTCGGGCTTTCGGGCTACGAGCCTCGGGCTGCCTGTTTGTTTTGTTAGTTGCTGCGAGCTGCGAGCCTCGGGCTAACTGTTTGTTTTGTTAATTGTTTCGGGCTTCGAGCCTCGGGCGTCTGAAAGTAAGCCCGAAGCCCGCTGCCCGAAAGCCCGTTGCTAAAAACCCCTCGGATCAGTAACTACACCAGTAACCGCCGATGCCGCTGCAACTAACGGAGAAGCCAACATAGTACGTGAACCTGGCCCTTGTCTTCCTTCAAAGTTTCGGTTTGAGGTGCTTACGGCGTATTTACCTGCTGGTATTTTATCGTCGTTCATTGCTAAACAAGCAGAACAGCCAGGCTGGCGAAGCGTAAAACCTGCTTCGGTTAAAATATCTAAAATGCCTTCTTCTTTAATTTGAGATTCTACAATGTGCGAGCCGGGTACTAACCAAGCGGTTACGTTATCGGCTTTGTGCTTGCCTTTTACAATTGATGCAAATGCTCTAAAATCTTCTATTCGGCCATTGGTACAACTTCCTAAAAACACATAATCAACTGGTTTACCAATCATTGTATCGCCTTGAGCAAAACCCATATAGTTTAACGATTTTTCGTAAGTAGCTACACCGCCTTCAACATCTTCGGCATTTGGAATATTGTTGCTAATGCCTATGCCCATACCAGGATTGGTTCCATAGGTTATCATTGGCTCAATGGTGCTACCATCAAAAGTGTATTCTTTATCAAAAACGGCATCGTCATCTGTTTTTAAAGTTTGCCAATATTGCATTGCTTTATCCCAAGCATCGCCTTTTGGTGTAAACTCACGGCCTTTTATATAATCGAAAGTGGTTTGGTCGGGAGCAATCATCCCCCCACGGGCACCCATTTCTATACTTAGGTTACAAACCGTCATACGGCCTTCCATTGTCATATTTTCGAAAACTGGTCCAGCATATTCTACAAAATAACCTGTTGCACCCGAAGTACTTAATTGCGATATGATAAACAAGGCAGCATCTTTTGGCGTTACTCCAAAACCTAATTTCCCCGTAAGGGTAATACGCATTTTTAACGCTTTAGGCTGCATAATACATTGGGTTGATAACACCATTTCTACCTCGGATGTACCTATACCAAAGGCAATTGCACCAAAAGCTCCGTGGGTAGATGTATGTGAATCGCCACATACGATGGTTGCACCAGGTTGTGTAATACCATACTCGGGACCAACAACGTGTACAATGCCGTTTTTTTGGTGACCTAAACCCCAGTGGCTAATACCATACTCGTTAGAGTTTGATTCTAAAGCCCTTAATTGGTTGGCCGAAAGTGGGTCGGCAACGGGTAAATGTTGGTTAATGGTAGGTGTGTTATGATCTGCGGTAGCAAAAGTACGCTCGGGATATAAAACTCCAATGCCACGTTCTTTTAAACCTAAAAAGGCTACGGGGCTGGTAACTTCGTGTATTAAATGGCGGTCGATAAAAACCACATCGGGGCCACCTTCGATTTTACGAATTACGTGAGAGTCCCAAACTTTATCAAATAATGTATTGCTCATTTTAATTGTATTTTAATTTTTTGGTTTATATAAATTTATTAACGGCATCTAAATACGCATTTGCCGATGCTTGTACAATATCGGTACTAAAGCCGTAGCCATTGTAAGTTTTATCTTGATAAACGATGCGCATATTTACTTTGCTTACATCGTCGCTACCGCCGTGTATGGCGTCAATATGGAAATCTTTTATGGTAATGTTTTCTTTTTCTATTATTTTATTAATGGCTTTTATGGTAGCATCAACTGGGCCATTGCCCGATGAGGTTGCTTCGTGTATTCCATCTTTCATATCTAATTTTACAATCGAAGTTGGAATTAAAGGGTCGCCGCACATTACCTGCAACAGTTTTATGGTTACGCCATCTTTGTAATTAGATTTTTTATCTGCACCCATTAAAAATAATAAATCATCGTCTTTAATTTCTTTTTTCCTATCGGCAACAACCAAAAAACGATCGTAAATTTCGTCTAAATTTATTTTTTCGGCAACGTAACCCAATCTTTCTAAATGGTGTTTTAAGGCGTGGCGACCGCTGCGGGCAGTTAAAATAATTTCGGATTGGTCGAGCCCAATATCCTCGGGATTAATAATTTCGTAGTTTTCACGATGCTTTAAAAAACCATCTTGGTGTATTCCTGATGAATGCGCAAAGGCATTTTTACCCACAATTGCTTTGTTAGGTTGTACGGGCATATGCATCATACGACTTACTTTTGCACTTAAATCGTAAAAACGTTTGGTATTAATTTGGGTGTGTTTACCCAAATTTTGGTGTGTTTTAAGCACCATTACAATTTCTTCTAACGACGTATTGCCAGCTCTTTCACCAATTCCGTTTATGGTACATTCTACTTGGCGGGCTCCGTTAACAATCCCCGAAAGGGAATTAGCGGTTGCTAAACCTAAATCGTTATGGCAATGTACCGATATAATTGCTTTATCAATATTCTGCACATTATCCATCAAATATTTGATTTTTTCGCCGTATTGGTGGGGCAAGCAATAGCCATTGGTATCGGGTATGTTAACCACGGTTGCCCCAGCAGCAATTACGGCCTCAATCATTTGCGCTAAAAAAGCATTATCGGCTCGGCCGGCATCTTCGGCGTAAAACTCAATATCTTCTACATATTTTTTGGCGTATTTTACGGCATCAACCCCACGTTGCAATATATCTTCACGGGTGCTTTTAAATTTGTGTATAATATGCATATCCGATGCGCCAATACCAGTATGTATGCGTGGGTGTTTGGCATATTTTAACGATTCTACCGCAGCATCAATATCTTTTTGGTTGGCCCGAGTTAAGGCGCATACAATAGGGTGGTTTACCGCTTTTGATATTTGCACTACGCTTTCGAAATCGCCAGGACTTGAAATTGGAAAGCCAGCTTCGATAACATCAACCCCTAGTAACTCCAATTCTTTGGCAATTTCTACTTTTTCACTGGTGGTTAATTGGCAACCAGGCACCTGCTCACCATCTCGTAAGGTGGTATCAAAGATGTAAATACGGTTAGGGTCGTGTATCATAAAAAAAAATTATTCCCCCCTGCCCCCGAAGGGGGAGGTGGGAGTGTTAAACTTATTCCCCCCAGCCCCCGAAGGGGGAGAAAGGCGTATTACCTATTTATACTGTTTTAGAGCGTTAACGATGGAAGCGGCATCCTTTTTTATAAAATTATTGGCTTTTGGGCCAATAATTTTATAAAAAAGATATAGCGAACAGCGTGTTTAAACGCCCAAATCATAATTAAAGCCATTAAATATTAATCCTTATCAATAAATTTTGACTTATTAAACCGTTTTAATAGTTTTCATTGCCGTCATAGCTTTACGCAATACTGCTCCAACAATTTCTACTTGGTGGTTACGTATGGTATCGTTTACTGCAATTAGGGTACGGTTATCAACGCCGGCATCAATTCCAGTATTAAAATTTTTACCTACTAAATTGGTGTCAACGGTTTTCATAAAGTTGGCTAACAATGGTTTACAAGCTTGGTCGAATAAATAGCAACCATACTCGGCCGTGTCAGAAATTACTCGGTTCATTTCGAATAATTTTTTACGGGCAATAGTGTTGGCAATAAGTGGTGTTTCGTGTAGCGATTCGTAGTAAGCCGAATCGGGTTTAATACCTGCATCAACCATAGTTTCGAAAGCTAACTCAACGCCTGCTCTAACAAAAGCAACCATTAATGTATAGTTATCAAAATACTCTTGTTCGGCAATTTTAACATCGGCAGCTGGAGTTTTCTCGAAAGCAGTTTCGCCAGTTTCGGCTCTCCAAGCCAATAAGTTTTTATCGCCAGCAGCCCAATCTTCCATCATAATGCGGCTAAATTCGCCACTCATAATATCGTCTTGGTGTTTTTGGAATAATGGGCGCATAATATCTTTTAATTCTTCCGAAATTTCGAAAGCTTTAATTTTTGCAGGATTACTTAACCTATCCATCATTGCGGTAATACCACCTTGTTTTAAGGCTTCGGTAATAACCTCAACACCGTATTGTACTAATTTAGAAGCGTAACCAGCATCAATGCCTTTTTCTACCATTTTATCGAACGATAGGATAGAGCCCGTTTGCAATAAACCGCAAAGTATGGTTTGCTCGCCCATTAAATCAGATTTTACTTCGGCTACAAAAGATGATTTTAATACACCAGCTCTATGTCCGCCTGTACCTACGCAATACGCTTTTGCCTGAGCCAAGCCTTTACCTTGAGGGTCGTTTTCTGGGTGTACAGCAATTAAAGTAGGTACGCCAAAACCACGTACATATTCGGCTCTAACCTCGCTACCTGGGCATTTTGGTGCAACCATAATAACGGTTAAATCTTTACGAATTTGCATACCTTCTTCTACAATATTAAACCCGTGAGAGTAAGATAAAGTAGCATCTTGTTTCATTAAAGGCATAATTGCAGTAACTACTGCGGTATGTTGTTTATCGGGCGTAAGGTTAATTACTAAATCGGCGGTGGGTATTAATTCTTCGTAAGTACCTACTGTAAAATTGTTGTCGGTAGCGTTTTTCCACGAATCTCTTTTGCCTGCAATAGCTTCGGCTCTCTTAGGTTTAAACCTTGATTTAAACCTTGTGCGCCACAGCCTACAATTACCAGTTTTTTACCTTTTAGTACGTTTACACCGTCTGTAAATTCGGCACTGTCCATAAAATCGCAAACGCCTAGTTGGTTTAATTTTTCTCTAAGAGGTAAAGTGTTAAAATAATTTGCCATTGTTTTTTATTTAGTTTTTTTGATTTTTTTATTTGTTGATTTATATTTATTTAAAATTTTCACTCTTTAATCCTACCCAAAAACTACATTGTAAAAACCTTTTGCCCATTATTCAAATATTCGTTTTCAAATACTTGTTCGCCAGGTTGTTGGTTTTCAAATTCGTTTATTTTGGTGTGGAAACCATCGCTGGCTTTTATAATAGCAATACGGGCACTACGTACAAATTCTATTAAGCCGTATTCTCGTAAAACTTCTACCAAAGCGTCGGTTTCTTCGCGGTGGCCAGTTGTTTCGAAAACGGTATAATCACTCCGGATAACCACCGCCCTTGCACCATATTGACGTAGCAAACGCTCTACGCTTACTTTTTCGGCAATAATATCGGTAGGCACTTTATATAAGGCCAGTTCTTGCCAAATAATATCTTCGTTGGTATTAAAGTAAACTTTAAGTACTTCAACCTGTTTTTCTAGCTGGCGGGCTACTTTGCGTATCACATCTTCGGTTTCGGTTATCACGATATTAAATCGGTGAATACTGTCCACCTCGGAGGGTGATGTGTTTAAACTATCAATATTTAGCTTTCTACGGCTAAATATAATGGCTATTCTATTCAGTAAACCAACTTGGTTTTCGGTATAAACTGTGATTGTAAATTCCTGTTTGGCTATGTTTGTTTCCATTTTTAACTCCTATTTTAATCTAAAAAGATATGTGTGGGATGTTTATTTTAATCGTATTTCGCTTACGCTGCAACCTTGTGGTACCATCGGAAAAACGTTATTTTCTTTGGTAACCATTACTTCTAAAAGGTACGAGCCTTTGTGGTTGAGCATCGCCTTTAAGGCATCTACCAATTTCTCTCGTTCGCTTACTTTTTGGCCTTCAATATAATACCCTTTGGCTACGGCCACAAAATCGGGACTAGTAATATCAACAAAAGAGTACCTACGGTCGTTAAACAGCTCTTGCCATTGGCGCACCATTCCTAAAAATTGGTTATTTAGTATAATAATTTTTACATTGATACCGCTTTGCATAATGGTACCTAGCTCTTGTATCGTCATTTGAAAACCGCCATCGCCAATTACGGCCACTACTGTTTTATCTTGTGCACCAAATTTTGCGCCAATTGCGGCTGGTAAAGCAAAACCCATTGTACCCAAGCCTCCGCTGGTAATGTTGCTACGGGTGTTGTTAAATTTGGCGTATCGGCAGGCAACCATTTGGTGCTGACCAACATCGGTAACAATTATCGCATCGCCATTGGTTAATAAGTTGAGTTGGTGAATAACCTCGCCCATCGTTAATTCGCCAGTTTGGGGATGTAACTCGGCGGTAATTAATTCGTCTATCTCTATCTGATTTAAAGCCCTAAATTTAGCCAACCAATCGTCGTGTTTTTTCTCATCCACCAGTTGGGTTAGCAAAGGTAAAGTTTCTTTACAATCGCCCCAAACGGGTACGGTAGCTTTTACGTTTTTATCAATTTCGGCAGGGTCTATATCTAAATGTATCACTTTTGCTTGCTTGGCATATTTATCTAATCGGCCAGTTACACGGTCGTCGAACCGCATTCCAATGGCAATTAAAACATCGCATTCGTTGGTTAAAACGTTGGGCCCATTATTGCCATGCATACCTAACATACCCACGTTTAAAGGGTGGGTGGTGGGTATGGCACCTGCGCCCAAAATTGTCCAAGCGGCAGGGATGCCACTTTTTTCAACAAAAGCTTTAAATTCTTGTTCGGCGTTGCCCAATAAAATACCTTGGCCAAATAATATAAATGGTTTTTTGGCTGCATTAATTAAAGCGGCAGCTTGTTCTACATAACTGGTTCTAATTATTGGTTTTGGGCGGTAACTTCTAATGTGATCGCATTTTATATAACCTTCAAAATCTACTTTTTGTATTTGTGCATTTTTGGTAATATCAATTACTACTGGGCCTGGCCTGCCGGTGCGGGCAATGTAAAACGCTTTTGCCAATACCTCTGGTATTTCAGCGGCATCGGTAACTTGGTAATTCCATTTGGTTATAGGAGTGGTTATGTTAATTACATCGGTTTCTTGAAAAGCATCGGTACCTAATAAATGTGCAAAAACCTGCCCTGTAATGCATACCATTGGGGTACTATCTATTTGTGCATCGGCAATGCCTGTAATTAAGTTGGTTGCACCAGGCCCGCTGGTGGCAAAAACCACACCTACTTTACCCGACGAGCGAGCGTAACCTTGTGCTGCGTGTGTAGCACCTTGCTCGTGACGTACCAAAATGTGTTTTAATTTATCGGTATAATCGTATAAGGCATCGTAAATGGGCATAATTGCACCTCCGGGGTAACCAAAAATAGTTTCTACACCTTCTTCAATTAAACCTTTTAGTAGTATTTCTGAACCGCTAATATTTTGGCTAAGGGTTGCCTTAACTTGGTTAATTGGTTGTTCTTTTATATCAAGAGTTTGCATTGCTCGGTTTTTTTAGTGCTTAATTTTTGTTGTTTTTAAATCCAATTCTTTCTCTGTTTTCCCATTTTGTTTGGGCTGCTCGTTTGTCTATCAAGTTTTCTATGGCTTCGTACAAATGGTTTAATTGTGCATCGTGTTCGCCAACTCGTTCAATAATATCCGTTAATTGTGTTTTAATATCTCCTTGATTTAATACTATTTTTCTAACATCAACAAAAGCCCGCATAATGGCAATGTTCATATTTATGGCTTTATCGCTACTTAAAACACCACTTAGCATAGCAACTCCTTGTTCGGTAAAAGCGTAAGGTAAAAAATCTTTGCTCCTGTGTTTTTGTGAACCGGTCACAATTTGTGATGGGTTGGCTGTATGGCTATCATTAGAGCTAAAGGTTTGTATTTCAACT
>REAS01000022.1 GCA_004294495.1 Sphingobacteriales bacterium | reverse complement strand
TAAACAGAAAAAACCCTCGAAATCACAAACCTAAAAAATTGTACAATATGGTGTATAAAAGAATATAGATATTGCTTAAGTAAACGACATTGATATATAAGTTGTAAATTTTAGTGAAGATAAATAATTTGTACGTTGGCAATTTTTAGATTCATGTTGTTTGTTAACCAATATTCAGTTTTCTATTTTGAGCATAAATTTTATGTTTGAGGGTTTGTTTTTGTTTTAAATTAATAGTTCACAATAATTTTTCAAAGCCTTTATTATGTTATTTATTGCATGATAATTTTTTTTTATGGCCACACAGCATAAGGTTGATTTTTTTGGAATTATAGCAATTTTTTTATACTTAAATTAAAAGGACAAAATTGTATATGGCAGCGCAAATTAACTCATTTGTAAAATATTACTTGTTGGGCTTACATATTGTATGTGTAAAACAATTACCACCAACAATTAATTCGATTAAAAAACCTGTATAAATTATTTTTTGGTTTACCCAATTTACTTAGTTTTGAGAAAATTAATAATTAAACATAATGGGCAGAGCATACGAGTTTCGTAAAGAGAGAAAGTTTAAGCGTTGGGCTAAAATGGCGGTACAATTTACCCGTATAGGTAAAGATATTGTAATGGCTGTTAAAGAAAGTGGTGCCAACCCCGATACAAACTCGAGATTACGTACCGCTATACAAAACGGTAAAGCTGTAAATATGCCTAAAGAACGTATTGATGCTGCTATAAAACGGGCTACCGACAAAAGCATGGCCAACTACGAAGAAATTGTTTACGAAGGTTATGGCCCTAACGGCGTAGCTGTTTTAATAGAAACAGCTACCGATAATATTAACCGTACTGTGGCAAATGTGCGCAGTTATTTTAATAAAACTAACGGTACTTTAGGTAAAACAGGGTCGTTAGATTTTATTTTTAAACGTGTGGCAAGTTTTAGGTTTTACCCTGGTGAATTAGATTTAGAAGAATTAGAATTTGAGTTAATTGACGCTGGCTTGGAAGAAATTTTTGTTGAAGCCAACGAGGAAGGAGTTGACGAAGCGGTTGTACACTCGAGTTTCGAGGATTTTGGTAAGATGCAAAAAACCTTGGAAGAAAAAGGAATTGTATTAAAGCAAGCTAAATTAGAGCGTGTTGCACTTACCCATACCGATGTTAACGAAGAGCAAGCTTTAGCTATTGAAAAACTATTAGATAAGCTAGAGGAAGACGATGATGTGCAAGCAGTTTACCACAACATGGCCGAATAAGTTTTACGTTTAAATAATATTATCCTTGTGGTTAGTTTTTAACAAGCTAACCACATGTTTATCAATCTCAAAGGTTACATCATTTTGGGTTATCTTATTTAAAGCAAGCAGTCTGAATGCTTGTTTGGCATCCCCGTAAGGGTATAAATAATTGTGTGTAATGTTTGATGTTGGTAAGCTAAATATGCCAATTGGCTTTACTAAATAATATATTGATAACAATTGCCCACCACCAAAAGCCGATTCTACAAAAAAATGGGTGGTGTAAAAATGGCTCAAAACTTCTATTTCCATATCACACTCTTCTATAAACTCGCGTTTTAAGCCATCAATTAATCCTTCGCCAAATTCTAAACCACCACCTGGGAATTTTGTAAAACTAATGCCGTTTTGCTCTTCATCGCTAAGTAATATTTCTTGGTTTTCGTTTATTAACAAGCCATAAACGCGGATATTAAATTTATGTTCCATCGTACTCAAAATGTTTTAGGTTTTTAGTAACGTTGTTTATATTCCATTCAATATGCTTTGTTTTGGGTTGGCTACGTACTGGGCAATTTGTCATATTGCAATAATGGCAACATTGGGGTAGGCAAGGGTCGGCGTGTATAAAAAACTCGGTGGTTATGCTGGCGTTTTTGCTTATTAATTTATCTATTAGTGATACTTCTTCGTGTACTTTGTTAAGGTCGAAATAATAGGGTAGGGTTAAGTGGCAATCAATATGTACGGCTGTGCCATAGCGTTGGGTGCGTAGGTTGTGTACATCTATCCACTCGGGTTTACGGTTTTGGTTTAAGTGGTTAATTACTTCATTTACAATTTCATCATCCGATTCGTCCATTAAACCCCCTACAGCTTTTCTTAACAAGCGGTAGCCGTTATAAATAATAAAGAAGCCTAAAGCAAAAGATATTAAACTATCAATCCATAAAAGACCTGTAAAATAAATGGCAAGTAAACCTAATACTAAACCAAAACTTGTAAGTGCATCTACCAGTAAATGTTTGCCATCGGCGTTAAGCGTTAACGAATTTAATTTTTTGCTTTGCGAAACCATATACCAACCCAATAGCCCATTTCCAAAGCCAGTAAAAGCGATAATGTAAATTCCTGTTAATACACTGCTAATGTTGTGCGGATATAAAACGTTATAAGCCGATTTGAAAACTATAAAAATACCAGCTAAAACAATAAGTGTTCCTTCTAAAAAAACCGAAAAAAACTCCACCTTACCGTGGCCATAAGGGTGATTATGGTCTTTAGGTAAGGCAGTTAAATAAATGCTATAAAAAGCAAATGCGCTGGCAACAACGTTAACAATACTTTCTAAAGCATCGGTTAATATTGCGTTTGATGATGTTATAAAGTAGGCTGCAAATTTTGCCAGCATAAGTAAAATGCCAACAATTAGCGAAATAGATATTATTTTTTTAGGAGACAATTTTAGTAAATGTTTTGGGATTATGTTTTTTATAAAATTAGGTAAAATATTGGGGTTTAGAATAAGAATGATTTTTAACTGTTAAATTTTTAATTTTAAACTACTATAACACGAAATCATAAATTTTAAAACTTGGTGCTTAACTGCATAAACCTGTATATTAGTACCCTTAAAAACCCTAAATTGCTATGTTACCTAAAATAGATTTTACCCAAACACCTACCTACCAATACCTATCAAACCATTTAGTAGAAATATCTGAGCAGCATATTGCCGATTTGTTTAAAAACGACAGCAAAAGGTTCGAAAAGTTTTCGGTTTTGTTTAACGATATACAGGTAGATTATTCTAAAAACCGAATTAACGATACCACAATGGCTTTACTTGTTCAGTTGGCTAAAGAGTGTGGCGTAAGCGATGCCATAAAGGCGATGTTTGCTGGCGAAAAAATTAACCAAACCGAAGATAGAGCCGTTTTACACACCGCATTGCGTAACCGTAGCAATACTCCTGTTTTATTTGAGGGTAAAGATGTGATGCCCGAAATAAACGAAGTGTTGGCAAAAATGGAGATTTTTTCGGACGCAATAATATCTGGCAATTGGAAAGGCTATACCGGCAAAGCCATTACCGATGTGGTAAATATTGGTATTGGCGGCTCGGACCTTGGGCCTGTAATGGTTACCGAGGCTTTGAAAGCATACAAAAACCACCTTAACCTACATTTTGTTTCAAATGTTGATGCCACCCATATTGTAGAAACGCTAAAAAATTTAAACCCAGAAACAACTCTGTTTTTGGTAGCATCAAAAACATTTACCACTCAAGAAACCATGAGTAATGCTTTATCGGCTCGCAACTGGTTTTTACAAAGTGGCGCAAAAGATGCCGATGTAGCTAAACATTTTGCAGCCCTATCTACCAATGCTAAGGCTGTTGCCGATTTTGGTATTGATACCCAAAACATGTTTGGCTTTTGGGATTGGGTGGGCGGCCGCTACTCTATTTGGAGTGCAATAGGTATGCCCATTGCTTTATCTATTGGATTTGCAAATTTTGAAGAGCTGTTGTTAGGCGCACACCAAATGGATAATCATTTTAAAGATACCCCTTTCGAAGAAAATATACCCGTAATTTTAGCCCTTTTGGGAGTTTGGTACAACAACTTTTTTGAAGCCGAAACCCAAGCCATTTTACCTTACGACCAATATTTACATCGTTTTGCAGCTTATTTTCAGCAAGGCGATATGGAAAGTAATGGCAAGTACGTAAACCGAAACGGCGAAAAGGTAAACTACCAAACTGGCCCAGTTATTTGGGGCGAACCAGGCACAAACGGCCAACATGCTTTTTACCAATTGATACACCAAGGCACAAAACTTATTCCTTGCGATTTTATTGCCCCTGCACAATCGCACAACCCACTAGGGCAACACCACAATATGTTGCTCTCTAACTTTTTTGCCCAAACCGAAGCTTTAATGAATGGTAAAACCAAAGAAGAAGTAGTTGCCGAATTGGTTGCCGGTAACAAAACCGGAGACGAAATAGAAACCTTAGCTCCCTTTAAAGTTTTTGAAGGCAACCGCCCTACCAATTCTATTTTGGTTAAAAAAATAACCCCTCGCAGTTTAGGGTCGCTTATTGCGATGTACGAAAACAAGATATTTACCCAAGGTATTATTTGGAATATTTTTAGTTTCGACCAATGGGGAGTTGAACTAGGCAAACAATTGGCAAATAAAATTTTACCCGAATTAGAAAACGAAGTGGAAGTTGTTTCACACGATTCATCAACTAATGGGTTGATAAATTTGTATAAAGAGTGGAGGTAGATGTTTATAAATTAAATATTGAGAATTATAACAAAGTTTAAGTTTATTTTTTTAAAAAAGTTATAAAAGTGTTTAACACAATTAATGGAAGAACAAGCCAACAGGCAGGAAAATGTAATTGAAAGTAGAAACTTTCTGAGACACCCTTTATTTTCTACTTCTAACATTTTATCGATTTTCGGAATTGTTATAGCTTTTATCTATGGTTATATTGGTTACCAAGCTAATTATCGAATGGAGGCTATGTCACAGGCACAGCTGGATATTTCTAAAAAACAAGACTCGACTTCAATTGACCTCTTGCATTTTTCACGTTTATTAAACAAAACTGACAGGGTAATAAGCGAATTAAATAGCCAATTAGAATTTCTTAGAATAGAACAAAATAGGTTATATGTTAGCTCCAAAGAAAAAAACAAGAGTGATGAAGCTGCATTTTATTTTGTTAATCTCAAACTTAAACAAATAGTTTGGTCGACTGAAAAGTATTCACAAAACAAATTATCATTATGGCAAGTAAACCAAAAGTTTGAATTACTAAATGATATTGATAATTTGCTTGAAAGTCAACTCTCAAATTCGTTTTTAGTTTCAAATTCATATCTCCTTAGTGATTGGACAGCTATTAGAGACTCTATTGCAAGGTATAAATTTGATTCTAATTTTTATGAAAATAGAAATGTACAGCATGATGATGGAACTACTTATGAAGATGATCAAAAATTTATAGAAAAAAAATGGAAAAGATGCTTTACATCAATAATTCGTTTTTCAAGCAAGATTGAATTATATATGTCTTATTATAGAAACCCCAAACAAAAAAAAATATCTCCCGAAATATATAGAAAAATGAGTAACATGATTAATATGACACCAGATTATAATTAAAAAATGGAAAAGCATTACTCAAAATCCAAGTAATGCTTTTTCCTTTATGTTTACCACTTAAATACAATCTAATATCATTTTCTGATTTTGCTTGTACCAATAAATGGAAATGATTTTTTAACAAGCAATATGCGTGGGTATCAAAGTATGGAGAAATATATTGTGCATGTTTTTGCAAGAAATAGCATAATTTTTTTCCTCTAAAAATATATTTTGCCCATTAATACCTCTGTTGTAAATATGATAATACTTGTTAGGATATAATTGTGTTTTTCTGGTTTCCATATTTGGATTTTGTATGTGACCGATGCCTTCGCTTGGCATCGGTTATAAATATCATTTCAAAAATATTACAAAATTTTGCCTTTGCAATTTAATTATGCACCTATACCGATGCCTTCGCTTGGTGCGAAAGCATCGGTTTAAAAGGGTTAACATTATAATAACATTAATTGAATTTTTATTTTATAAGCAATTGGTTATTATTGTTTAACAATAATTTTATCCACTTAATTCACAATTAAACCCTTAAATCTTATGCCATTAAAAGACCTTATTCAAACCAAATTTTTACCTGCAGATATTACTGCAATTAACACTGCTCTTGCAGCTATTGAAACTGCAATTACCAGTAAAACGGTAAACCTTACTAACGAAGAAAGACAGCGTTACGGTAGCATTAACGAACAAAACAAACTGTTGGTAAACAAA
>REAS01000182.1 GCA_004294495.1 Sphingobacteriales bacterium | reverse complement strand
TATTGCATAATCAGATGATTAAAAGGCATAAAGCCCGTAAAAAAGATATTGAAAGGTATTATAAAAATGAAGATTCTTAAAGTATAAAAGTAGAAGTAAATAAAATTATAAATAAATTTCTAACAGTAAACCACAAATAGATAAAATTTACACGGCAAACACAAAAAATCAACTGTGTTAAAGCCACATATAAATAAATTGATTGAACCTAAAAATTTATAACTATAACTGGTATACCCCATTTACAAAAAGCCTACAAACATTTCTAATTTTGGCTTTGATATTAACCTTAAAAAGTTAATTTTGCAAAATTAAATAGAAACTAGCTTTTATAAATAAAGCAATACATACATAAAATATATAAAAAATATATGCCAAACGTTGGAAAAATTGCACAAATTATCGGCCCAGTTGTCGATGTAAGTTTTGCAAGTGAAAATGCCCATTTGCCTAAAATTTTTAGTGCATTAGTTATTACCAAAGAAAACGGACAAAAAATTGTTTTAGAAGTTCAACAACATTTAGGTGAAGACCGTGTTAGAGCTGTTGCGATGGATTCAACCGATGGTTTAGTTCGCGGAATGGATGTAGTAGACTCGGGCGATCCAATTAAGATGCCTATTGGTGAGGCAATTAAAGGTCGTGTATTTAACGTAGTTGGCGATGCTATTGATGGTATCGAAAACGTTGACAAAACCGGCGGAAAATCAATTCACAATCAACCTCCACGTTTTGAAGATTTATCAACCGAAAACGAAATACTTTTTACAGGTATTAAAGTAATTGATTTATTAGAGCCTTATGTATTAATTCAAGAGTTAATTAACAATATAGCAAAGGCTTACGATGGTCTTTCGGTATTTGCAGGTGTGGGCGAGCGTACACGTGAAGGTAACGATTTATTACGCGAGATGATTGAAGCAGGTATTATTAAATACGGCGATGCCTTTAAACATTCAATGGAAGAAGGCGGTTGGGATTTAACCAAAATAGATCGTGAAGCGTTAAAAGACTCTAAAGCAACTTTTGTGTTTGGCCAAATGAACGAACCTCCTGGTGCCAGAGCTCGTGTTGCTTTATCAGGTTTAACCATTGCCGAATATTACAGAGATGGCGAAGCTGATGGACAAGGAAAAGATATTTTATTTTTTATTGATAACATTTTCCGCTTTACACAAGCTGGTTCCGAAGTTTCGGCATTATTAGGTCGTATGCCATCAGCTGTAGGTTACCAACCTACTTTAGCTACCGAAATGGGAACTATGCAAGAGCGTATTACCTCTACCAAAAGAGGTTCAATTACATCGGTACAAGCGGTTTACGTACCTGCAGATGATTTAACCGATCCTGCACCTGCAACCACTTTTGCCCACTTAGATGCTACAACTGTACTTTCTCGTAAAATTGCTGAGTTAGGTATTTACCCAGCGGTAGATCCGTTAGACTCTACATCACGTATCCTTTCACCTGCCGTAGTTGGCGATGAGCATTATACTTGCGCACAAAACGTAAAAGAGATTTTACAACGCTACAAAGAATTACAAGATATTATTGCCATTTTAGGTATGGATGAGTTATCTGAAGAAGATAAATTAACCGTATCAAGAGCCCGTAGGGTACAACGTTTCTTATCTCAACCTTTCCACGTTGCCGAGCAATTTACAGGCTTAAAAGGTGTTTTAGTTGATATTAAAGATACCATTAAAGGTTTTAATATGATTATGGATGGCGAGGTTGACGAGTATCCAGAATCGGCTTTTAACCTAGTAGGTAATATTGAAGAAGCAATTGAAAAAGGAAAGAAAATTTTAGAAGAAGCAAACGCACAATAATATTTTTTTAATGATATTAGAAATTTTAACACCCGATAAAAAAATATTCGAAGGCGAAGTTACCTCGGTTACCGTACCAGGCAAACAAGGTTCGTTTGAGATTTTAAACAACCACGCTCCTATTATTTCTACTTTAGATGATGGTAAAGTAACCGTACGAAGCGGTAAAAACGAACAGTTTTTTACCATTTTAGGTGGTGTAGTTGAAGTTATAAACAATAAAATTATAGTACTTGCCGAAGGCGTTGTGGCCTAACTTTATACTTAATTATATTTAAAAAACCCCTAATGTATAATTTGCATTAGGGGTTTTTTGGTTAAAATTAATTTTGCTTACAACTTAACTAAAGTTTCGGAGGTAAATTAAAAAAGTATTTAAGCGTTTAACTATTTAGTGTTTGAACGTAAACTCACAACCTATTTTATTATAGACAGTTACCATCATTTACCGTTTTGAATAAATTTATTTATTTTGTAATAATATGGT
>REAS01000021.1 GCA_004294495.1 Sphingobacteriales bacterium | reverse complement strand
AAATATAAATTGTAAACCGTATTCAGGATTTATTTATAATTGTAAACGTTAAACATAATTAATTAAAAAAAGTGTAAACTTTTTTCAGGACGAGACAATAACTTACAACTATATCACGTTGAAAAATGACTTACGACTAAAATAACTTACAACTATATCACGTTGAAAAATGACTTACGACTATATCACGTTGAAAAATGACTTACGACTAAAATAACTTACAACTATATCACGTTGAAAAATGACTTACGACTAAAATAACTTACAACTATATCACGTTGAAAAATGACTTACGACTAAAATAACTAACGACTATATCACGTTGAAAAATGACTTACGACTAAAATAACTTACGACTATATCACGTCGAAAAATGACTTACTACTAAAATAACTTACAACTATATCACGTTGAAAAATGACTTACTACTAAAATCTTTATAAACAATTACCTATAGCTTTGCGTTATTCTAACAAAAAAACAAGCAAATTTCTTACTTTTGCATTTTTAAGGTTTTAGCGTAATATGAAATTAAATATCGAATACCAAGAGCAATTTGAAAATAGACACATTGCCACCAACAATACCAGTACAGCACAAATGTTAGCTCTTGTTGGGGCAGCAAATCTAGACGAATTAATAGCTCAAACTGTACCTCTAAACATTCGATTACAGCAACCAATGGATTTGCCTGAACCTAAAAGTGAATTCGAGTATTTGCAAAACCTTAGGCAAAGAGCAGCACAAAATAAAATTTTTAAATCATACATAGGTCAAGGTTACCACCCTGTAATTTTACCCGGTGTTATACAACGCAATATTTTAGAAAACCCTGGTTGGTACACGCAATACACCCCTTACCAAGCCGAAATTGCACAAGGTAGGTTACAAGCATTGTTAAATTTCCAGACAATGGTAACGGATCTTACCGGTATGGAAATTGCAAACGCTTCCTTATTAGATGAAGGTACTGCAGCAGCAGAAGCAATGTTTATGCAATACAGTTTACGCAAAAATGATGATGCAAATGTGTTTTTTGTTTCTGAAGAGGTGTTTCCCCAAACCATAGATATTTTAAAAACAAGAGCTCAACCTTTGGGTATATCCTTGCAAATTGGTAAGCACCACGATGTTGAGTTAAACAACACCATGTTTGGTGCAATTTTACAATATCCAGCAGCTAATGGTCAAATTTACGATTATACCGATTTTGCAAATTCTGCACATCTTAATGACATAAAAATTACTGTTGCCACCGATTTATTAAGTTTAGCAATTTTAACACCGCCCGGCCAATGGGGAGCCGATATTGTAGTAGGTACAACGCAACGTTTCGGTATTCCAATGGGCTTTGGGGGGCCTCACGCTGCTTTTTTTGGCACCAAAGAGGCTTACAAACGTAACATGCCTGGCCGTATTATTGGTGTAACTATTGATGCACAAGGAAATTATGCTTTACGTATGGCTTTACAAACTCGCGAACAGCACATTAGGCGAGATAAAGCAACTTCAAATATTTGTACTGCTCAGGCTTTATTGGCAATAATGGCCGGTATGTATGCAGCATACCACGGCCCACAAGGTATAAAATTAATTGCCCAACGGATTCATGGATTAGCAGTTTTATTGGATAGAGCACTCACAGCTTTAGGTTACGTACAACAAAATCAATACTTTTTTGATACCCTCCAATTTGACGTAGGTATTTTAATAAATCCAATTCATTCTGAGGCTTTAAATAACGAAATTAATTTTGATTATAAGGGGAGCGTTGTTGGTATTTCTATAAACGAAACCACTTTATTAAGTGATATTGAAACTATAGTGCGTTTTTTTGCAAGGGTAAAAGGAAAGACTTTAAATGATATTGGTTTTGATGATTTAATGCAAAATATTGACTGTCAAATTCCTCATTCTCTTCACCGCCAAACCCAATTTTTAACTCACCCTGTATTTAATAGCCACCACTCCGAACATGAAATGTTACGGTATATAAAGTCATTAGAGGCTAAAGATTTATCTCTATGTCATTCAATGATAGCTTTGGGTTCTTGCACTATGAAATTGAACGCAACAACCGAAATGATACCCGTAACCTGGCCCGAGTTTGGCAATATTCATCCTTTCGCACCCATAGATCAAGTGCGTGGTTATATGCAAATTATTGGGGAATTAAATACTTGGCTAAGTGAAATTACTGGTTTTTCAGCCATGAGTTTACAGCCTAATGCAGGTGCTCAAGGCGAATATGCAGGTTTAATGGTTATTAGTGCGTATCACCAAGATCGCGGCGATTTTGGAAGAAACGTAGCTATAATTCCGTCTTCGGCTCATGGCACAAACCCAGCTTCGGCAGCTATGGCAGGTATGAAAATTGTAGTAACCAAATGTGATGAAAAAGGCAACATTGATGTTGCTGATCTAAAAGAAAAGGTGATAGCACATGCAACCGATTTATCATGCTTAATGGTAACCTACCCATCAACCCACGGGGTTTTTGAAAAATCTATAATAGAAATTTGTGACTTAATACACCAATACGGAGGTCAAGTGTATATGGATGGGGCAAACATGAATGCCCAAGTGGGTCTTACATCTCCTGCAAATATTGGTGCCGATGTGTGCCACTTAAATTTACACAAAACCTTTTGCATACCCCACGGTGGCGGCGGACCAGGTATGGGGCCAATTGGTGTAGCTAAACATTTAGTTCCATTTTTGCCAGGCCATACCGTACTAAATTTAGGCACACAAAAATCTATTTCGGCGGTTTCGGCAGCACCGTATGGCTCTGCCTCTATATTATTAATTTCACACGCTTACATAGCAATGATGGGCGCTAAAGGCCTAACTAATGCTACTAAAATTGCTATTTTAAATGCAAATTATATTAAAGCAAGGTTAGAAAACCATTATGCAGTTTTATACGCAGGCGAAAACGGAAGGTGTGCCCACGAAATGATTTTAGATTGTAGAGCATATAAAGCTTTTGGAATTGAAGTCAGCGATATTGCTAAAAGACTGATGGATTACGGTTTTCACGCTCCAACGGTATCGTTTCCTGTAGCAGGTACGTTAATGATTGAGCCCACCGAATCGGAACCTAAACATGAGTTAGACCGCTTTTGCGATGCTATGATTGCCATTAAACACGAAATTAATGAAGTTGAAAATGGTATATCAGATAAGTTAGATAACCCCTTAAAAAATGCACCGCATACTGCAACAGTAGTAACTGCAAATGAATGGAATCATTCTTACAGTCGCGAAACGGCTGCTTTCCCATTACCTTACGTTCATGATTTTAAATTTTGGCCAAGCGTTGGTAGAGTAAACGACACTTACGGCGACAGAACATTGGTATGCACATGCCCATCAATCGAAAGTTACACGTAGGGGCACCCCTCGTGGGTGTCCAAAAACCAACATCCCCTTGTGGGTGCCCAAAAACCAACACCCCTTGTGGGTGTCCAAAAACAAACGCCCCTAGTGGGTGCTTTTAAAATATTTATTCCAAATAAGTGCCTTAACATTAGCTTATTAATGATTTTTATTAAACTATTTCACAACTTATTTTAAAATAAATTAACAATAACACTTCGGGGTGTAGCGTAGCCCGGTATCGCGCCACATTTGGGATGTGGAGGTCGTAGGTTCGAATCCTGCCACCCCGACTAAAGCTCCCCTACAAAGGGAGCTTTAGTTTTTTAAAATGGTTGCATAGCTCAGCTGGATAGAGCAACTGCCTTCTAAGCAGTAGGTCTTTGGTTCGAATCCAAATGCGACCACTTAAAGCCTTTCAAGGGATAACCTGAAAGGCTTTTTTTATGATACAAGTATTTTTATAATGAGTTTACAATCAGAAATCGAAAAAAGAAGAACTTTTGGTATTATTAGCCATCCCGATGCTGGTAAAACAACCTTAACCGAAAAATTATTGCTTTTTGGTGGTGCTATACAAACTGCAGGTTCGGTAAAGCGCAATAAAATTGAGAAAACCGCCACTTCCGATTTTATGGAGATTGAAAAGCAGCGTGGTATTTCGGTTGCTACATCGGTAATGGGTTTCGATTACCAAAATTTTAAAGTAAATATTTTAGATACACCCGGTCATAAGGATTTTGCTGAAGATACTTACCGTACTTTAACTGCCGTAGATTCGGTTATTTTGGTGGTTGATTGTGTAAAAGGAGTAGAAGAGCAAACCCGTAAACTAATGCAGGTGTGCCGTATGCGTAACACACCCGTAATTATTTTTATTAATAAAATGGATAGGGAAGGGCAAAACCCTTTCGATTTGTTAGACGAACTAGAAACCGAACTAAATATTAGCACCCGCCCACTAAGCTGGCCAATTGGCATTGGTAGTACTTTTAAAGGAGTTTTTAATATTTTTAATGATACTTTAAGTCTTTTTAGCGCAAATAAAAAACATATTGAGGATGATGTTGTAGAAATAAAATCTTTAGCCGATACACAGCTTGATAAAATTGTGGGAGGAAATTTAGCTAATAAATTACGTGAAGATATTGAATTGATCGAAAGTTTTTACGAACCATTTAATGAAACGCTCTATAAAGAGGGTTATTTAGCACCTGTGTTTTTTGGCAGCGCCATTAACAATTTTGGGGTTAAAGAGTTATTAGATACTTTTGTTCGAATTGCACCCGACCCGCAACCAAGGGCAACATTAGAACGAGAGGTATCGCCAACCGAAAATAACTTTACTGGTTTTGTATTTAAAATTCATGCCAATTTAGATCCAAATCACCGAGATAGAATTGCTTTTTGCCGTATATGCTCGGGTAAGTTTGAGCGCAATGTTTTTTATAAAAATACACGTACGCAAAAGAAACTTAGGTTTGCATCGCCAACTAGTTTTATGGCCAATACCAAAAGTGTTATTGATGAAGCTTGGCCTGGCGATGTGGTTGGTTTATACGATTCTGGAAACTTTAAAATTGGCGATACCATTACCGCTGGCGAAGATATTAAGTTTGTAGGCATACCTAGCTTTTCGCCCGAGATTTTTAAGGAAATTGAAAATACCGACCCAATGAAAACTAAACAATTGGAAAAAGGTATTCAACAATTAACCGATGAAGGTGTAGCTCAGTTGTTTATCCAGAATCCGGGTAACCGTAAAATTATTGGTACCGTTGGCGAGCTACAATTTGAAGTTATACAGTTTAGATTGTTGCAAGAGTATGGTGCATCGTGTATTTTTAGGCATTTAAGTTTTACAAAAGCGCATTGGTTTACCTGCACCGATGATGTAAAACTTAACGAATTTATACAACGTAACCATGCCAAAGTAGGTTTTGATAAAGAAAACAGACCTGTATTGTTTACAAATAGTCCGTGGGATTTGGATTATACTAAAAGGCAATACGAGCATATTGTTTTTCACGAAACATCGGAGTTTTAGTGATAATCCTTTTTTTAACATGTCCTAATTGCTAAATTAATTTTCTGTCTTTTCGCTAATATTTAGATTAACACTTAACCAGTAATGCTTAATTCTTAAATTAGTTAACCATTCTTCCTAAGATATTTTAAACAATGCTTTAAGTTCGGTAGCGTCTTCGGGTTTCATTCTTCCGCCTAAAATTAAACGTAATTGTCGCCTACGTAAGGCACCTTCATATAGTTCTTTTTCTCCATCTGTTTGGGGAATAAGTGCAGGTACAGGCACTGTTTTACCGTCGTTATCTAGGGCTACAAAAGTGTAAAACGCTTCATTTGATTTTATTTTTGTACCTGTGGGAATGTTTTCGGCCCATACGTTTAAGCGTACTTCAACTGATGTATTAAACGCTCGGGTAACTTTGGCTTTTATGGTAATTACATCGCCTAATTTTACAGGGTGCTGAAACGAAACATTATCAACCGATGCAGTTACCACTACCCGATTACAGTGCTTTTGTGCAGCTATGGCAGCGGCAATATCCATCCAATGTAGTAAACGACCACCCATAAGGTTATTTAATGGGTTGGTATCGTTTGGCAATACCAACTCATTCATTATGGTTAACGAGTTTTGGGCGGTTTTGGGTTCCATAATTTGTATTATTAAATTATATTTTTTTCTTTTTTTCTTTTTTCTTTTTTTTCTTTCCGTTGGCTAAAGCCAATGGGATTTGATATGTGTTGTTTATCAAATTTATATCTTTCGTTTGGGCTTACCCACCGAAACGTTGCGGTTTTATCAATTTCCGTTGCGCTTTAGCCAACGGAAGAATTGATGTGGAATGATAATCAAATTTATATCTTTCGTTTGGGCTTATCCACCGAAACGCTGTGGTTTTATCAATTTCCGTTGCGCTTTAGGCAACGGAAACGGGGTTTATTCGTATATATATTTATCGGCTTTAGCCAACGGAAACGGGGGAATGTGTAAATTTTATATTCATCTCATTTCATCCCACAAAAAAAAAAAAAATAAAATGGTTATCTTGTTTTGGGCGTTTTACTGCTGTTTAACTCGGCGAAAGCCACAATTTCTTCAAAACGGGAGCCTGGCTGACGGTAATAAACTAAAATCTGGTAATCGTTATCGGTTTCAAAGAATGAGCTATTTACAAAGTTATTTTCTAATAATTTCCCATTAGCATCCGCTAACGAATAATTATAATCGTAAACTCCTTGTTTTAATAACATTTTAAGCGTGTATTGTTTAGATGTTGCACTGTACACCATTTTGTTAGTTTGGCTTTTTTGAAATTGATTAAACAAGCCAACCACGTAAACATCGCCGTTAGGGAAAGGATTATCGGCTTTTAGGGCAAAATCAACCTGACAATAGTCTGCATCGGCATTTGCTACCGTACCATCTTGGTTACGAATATAAAATTTCCCATTTTCATCAAAAGTAAAAGTGTAAGTGTCAGGTTTATCTTGCAATGCATCGGCAAATAAAACTGCATTAAATAAAGAGTCTTTAGTTAATTGATAAATTTTTTGCGATTTTATCCTAAATGTACGGGTATCAAAAAAAGTAAATTCGTTACCTCCTGCAAAATCATTACTATTAAAATCGTTATAGGTAAGTAAATCGGCTTTTATAAAAACTGGTTTTTTTGTCCATTTTGCTAAATCGTTTCGTCGGTTTTGAAGTATTAGTATTCTTAAATCTTGATATGGATTTTGCACAACAATACCAGATGACTGTATAGTAAAATTGATTTTTTGGTTGCTGCGGCGTAATTGTACATTGTTAGATGGCAAAATTTGTGCTTGTAAAAACATTTTAGTATTTACAACATAAAACCTACGGGTAAAAAGAAGCCTACTTTCGTCGCCATCTTCATATACTTTTAACAAATAATTGCCAGCAATTTTAGGCATACCCACAATTTGGTTGGGTAAGGTAACCTCGTAATGTAAATATTTTTGATAAGTATTTGCCGAGACGCGGTATTGGTTTATTCGGTCGTTGGTGTAGCCATCTAAAAAATCAAGTTGGGTAATATTGCTGGGTTCCCAATCGCCATTGCAATGTGTGAACGTGTAATAAATATTTTTAGATCCTGTACGTAAATCATCAAACTTTAAAATTAAACGGTCGGTACCGCCTAGGTTTAAAACCGGCATCGATTGTTCTTTTTGAGTATTATAAAACTCAATAGTTTTAATTTCGGGTACGTATTCTATATTGTCGTAAACTAAATCTACTTGTGGTACTTGTACACGTTTTACACGCACTTTTTTGGGTTTTTCTTGTGCGTAGCATAAGTGCAAACAGTTGGTTTGAATTACAATAAACAAAAAAACGATAAAATAAATACGCATAAATTTATATGTTAAGCTATTGATTTTCCTAAGCTATCAATTTCTTCGGCTACTTCTTCCCAATGCAACTGTAAGGCACCTAAACTTTGTTTTACCAAAGCATAACGCCCATTTGTTTCTTTTAATTTTGCGGCATCGCTGTAAACGTTTTCTTGTGCCAATTCGGTTTCAATAGTTTTTACAGCATTTTCATTATCAGATATTTGATTTTCTAAATCCTGTAATTGAAGGTTTAGTTTTTTTAGTTGCTTTTTAATTTCATCGGTTGGTGCGGGTTTAGGTTTTTCTTTGGCGGGTTTTTCTTTTTTAACCTCCTTTAAAGTACCCAAACTAATTTGTTTTTGCCTTGCGGTATTCCACTCCTCGTACTCGGCGTAAGTGCCTGGGTATTGGTTAATATCTTGATCTTCAATATACCAAATTTTATTTGCCACATTATCTAAAAAGTATCTATCGTGGCTAACTGCAATAAAAGTACCTTCGTATTGTTGTAAAGCTTGTATTAGTATGTTTACCGATTGTATGTCTAAGTGATTTGTTGGCTCATCTAAAATTAAAAAGTTAGCATCGGTAGTTAACGATTTTGCCAAAGCAACCCTCGATTTTTCTCCACCCGATAGTACCCTAATTTTCTTAAAAACATCGTCGCCCGTAAATAAAAAACATCCTAAAAGTGAGCGTAATTCGGTATCGGAGTGTGTGGGTGCAAAAGATTGTAGCTCTTCTAAAATAGAATTATCGAGGTGTAATGATTCTAATTGGTGCTGAGCAAAAAATGTAACCGATACATTATGACCTGTTTCGCAAGTGCCTTCAAAACTTTCGGCATTAGCTATAATTCTTAAAAGAGTAGATTTTCCTTTACCGTTTGCACCAATTAAAGCAATTTTATCGCCTTTTTCTATCAAACCTTCGGCTCGGTCTAAAATATCAATGTTGGGATAGCTTTTGCTGGCATTTTCTATTTTTATTACGTGGCGGCCCGATGGCTTTGAGAACTTAAACCTAAAGTTTACAGCAGGATTATCGTCATCAACATCATCCACACGTTCTAATTTATCAAGTGCTTTAATTCTAGATTGCGCCATTTTTGCTTTAGATGCTTTAGCTCTAAATCGCTCAATTAACTTTTCTTCTTGCTTTATTTTTGCTTGCTGATTTTTAAATTCACCTTTTTGTATTTCGCCACGTAAAGCTTTTTCTTCTAAATAAAAACTATAATTTCCCGAATATATGGTTAGTTTTCCTTTTCGGGATTCTACCGTTCGGTTCACAATTTTATCTAAAAAATACCTATCGTGAGATACAATTACAATAGCACCTTCAAAAGTATTTAAATAAGTTTCTAACCATTTTATGGATGGTAAATCCATGTGGTTGGTTGGCTCATCTAACAATAAAATATCGGGAGTTTGTAGCAATATTTTTGCTAATATTACCCGCATACGCCACCCGCCCGAGAAGGTGTTAAGTGGCCTAACTTGGTCGGCAGTGCTAAAGCCTAAACCCGCCAAAATTTCGTTTGCCCGGTACTCTATACTGTAACCATCTAAGGCTTCAAACTCTTGTTGTTTATCGCTTAGTTTGTTTAAAACTTCTTCAGAGTAATCGGTTTCTATTTTCTTTAAAAGTACCTCAATTTCATCATGTAACTGGTTTTGGCGTTCAAAAGCCTCCATTGCAACATGTAAAATACTGTGGTGCGAATCGTACGAAAGTAAATCTTGATTTAGGTAACCAATTTTCAAGTCTTTAGACATCGAAACGGTACCCAGCGATGGGGCATACTCGCCCACAATTATTTTTAACAAAGTTGATTTTCCGGTACCGTTTGCACCAATTAAACCACAGCGTTCGCCTGGTTTAATATGCCAGTTTGCGTCTTCGTATAAAGCCCTCGAGCCAATTAAAAATGTTAAATTATTTATAGAAATCATGTTATTGCAAATGTAGTTTATTTTTCGATTACGTTAAATCGTTGGCGGATTCAAGTGATAAATGCAACAAGTCCAATTTTAGCGAAAAAATCTCATTTGGAGATAAAAAACCAAATCTTTTTCTAGGTCTGTTGTTTAA
>REAS01000053.1 GCA_004294495.1 Sphingobacteriales bacterium | reverse complement strand
AAAAATATAAATTGTAAACCGTATTCAGGATTTATTTATAATTGTAAACGTTAAACATAATTAATTAAAAAAAGTGTAAACTTTTTTCAGGACGAGACAGATAGTCGTAAGTTAGTTTAGTCGTAAGTTTTTTAGTCGTAAGTCAAAATAGTCGTAAGTCATTTTTCCATTGTAAGATAGTCGTAAGTCATTTGTTTAATGTGTTATAGTCTTTTTTAGTTGTAGATAATGTTTAGCGTAAACTAATTTGACTTACGACTATTTTGACTTACGACTCCATTGACTAATTTGACTTACGACTAATTCGACTTACGACTCCATTGACTAATTTGACTTACGACTCCCTTAACTTACGACTATTTCCACTAACTCACTTACAACTAAAATTAAATACAAAAATAATTGCTTACAAAGTTTCAAATCTTATCTTTGCAATCCCAAATCGAAAGAAAAAGGGAATAGAGTAAAAAAAATCCTAACTGCGGAAGTGGCGTAATTGGTAGCCGCACCAGACTTAGGATCTGGCGCTTCACGGCGTGGGGGTTCGAGTCCCTTCTTCCGCACTCACAAAAAATCCCTCCCAATAATTCGGGAGGGATTTTTGTATAAAAACAAATTATCAAACCAAAATTAAATAAGAGGCGTTAACGCATTAAAAAACATCGCTTTTAGCAAAAATTAATTATGAGAATTTCTAGAACCAATATCGACGAATTAAATGCAATCATATCTGTAGTTATCCGTCCAGATGATTACCAAGATAAAGTTGAAAGACAAATAAAAGAAAAAGCAAAAAAAGTAAAACTACCAGGTTACCGTAATGGCTTAGCGCCAGTATCACACGTACAAAAAATATATGGGCGTGGTGTAATTATCGAAGAAGTAAATAAAATTTTGGGCGATGTGGTAAACAATTACATTAAACAAAACGAAATAGAAACACTTGGGCAGCCTCTACAAAAAGGCGATGAAAGCCAATACAATTGGGAGCTGGGGCAAGAATTTACTTTTGAGTACGAAATTGGTTTAGCACCCGATGTTATAACCGTATTTAATGCCAGCGATAGCTTAATACATTATGTTATAAAGGTTGATGAAGAAACCCTTAACGCCCGTTTAAAAAACCTACGTAGAAGTTATGGTAAAATGACAAATCCCGAAACATCGGCCGATGGTGATGTTATATTTGCCGATTTTGTGCAGTTACAAAACGACGGTTCGGTTTTAGAAAACGGCATAAATGTTACTTCAACCCTGCGTATAGATATTATTACCGATGCAAATTTAAAAGCTCCGTTTATTGGTGTAAAACGTGATGATGTTATCGAAAATTTTAATTTAGTTGCAGCAATTGCCGATGAAGTACAGTTAAGAAAAATTTTAAAGCTAGATGATAATAACCAAATTATACCCCAATCTAACTTTAGCATCACTATAAAAAATATTAACCGTTTAGAAGAGTCTGATTTAGACTTAAACTTTTACAATAAAGTTTTTGGTGAAGATGCTGGCGTAAATACCGAAGAAGAATTTAAGAAAAGAATTACTGCCGAACTTGAACTAATGATGTTGCAAGATGCTGATAGAAAACTTGCAGCAGATTTTTACCAATACGGAAGCGGTAAAATTGACCTAAAACTACCCGATGATTTTTTAAAACGTTGGTTAAAAACTGTAAATAGAGAAATTAGTGCCGAAGACTTGGAAGCTGGTTACCCCGATTTTGCAACAAACCTTAAATGGACTTTGCTTGAAAACAAAATAGTTAAAGACAATAAAATTGAGATTAAGTATGCAGATGTATTTGAAGCAGCTAAATTACGTATTGCATCTCAGCTAAAAATGTACAACCCAACCCCAGTAACCGAAGAGCAGCTAACCGAATATACTAACCAGTTTTTAAAAGAAAATCAAAACATAAACCAAACTTTTGATGAAGTAAAATCAAATAAAGTTTTCGAATTTTTAAAAACCGTTATCACCTTAAATAAACAAGAAATTAGTTTTAAAGATTTTAAAGAATTGTAGGAGAGCTTTGGGCTTTCGGGCTACGAGCTTTGGGCTTTCGGGCTACGAGCCTTGGGCTATCGGGCAATGGGCTGAGAGCTATTGGGCAAGGAGCTTCGGGCAACAAGCTGTGGGCAACAAGCTGTGGGCAAACCGCTTCGGGCTATGGGCAACAGCTGATAAACTATATGGTATCTGTTTTTTTATTGCAATGCAAGCCGTCTGCTCGTAAGCCCGTTGCCCGATGCAAAAAGCCCGTTGCCCGAGGCTGGCAGCCAATAAAAAATAAATATTACATATTATTGATATTAAACAAGCATAATATCCAAAACAATTAAATAATTTGCAACTTTAGTTTAAATAGTAAATACTTACCTAATTTTAAAAATAAAGAAATGAATATTGATAAAAACGAGTTTAGAAAATACGCTGTAAAACACCACCGAATTGGTGGCCACCACGTTGATAAATTTATTGGCAGTGTAAGTGTTCCTAAAAATATGACTCCTTACATAATCGAAGAACGCCAGCTAAATGTAGCCCAAATGGATGTTTTTTCGAGGTTAATGATGGATAGAATTATTTTTTTAGGGGATGCTATTTACGATCAAAATGCTAATATTATACAAGCACAATTGTTGTTCTTACAATCGGCCGATGCCAAAAGAGATATTCAAATTTACATTAATTCGCCAGGTGGGTCGGTATATGCTGGTTTAGGTATTTACGATACTATGCAATACATACAGCCCGATGTGGCTACAATATGCACCGGTATGGCGGCATCTATGGGTGCAGTTTTAATGTGTGCAGGCACAAAAGGCAAAAGAGCAGCTTTACCTCACGCTCGTATCATGATTCACCAACCGTCGGGCGGAGCGCAAGGTGTAGCATCCGATATGGAGATAAACCTGCGTGAAATGCTGAAACTTAAAAAGGAATTGTACGATATTATTTCTAAACACAGTGGCCAAAGTTACGAATGGGTAGAAAAAGCATCGGACAGAGATTATTGGATGAAAGCCGATGAAGCTAAAGAATATGGTATGGTTGACGAGATTTTGATTGGCACAAAAGATAAAAAAGAGAATGAGTAAGACTGTAAAAGATATTAAATGTTCGTTTTGTGGTGCCGGTAAGGTAGATTCGTTGATGCTTATTGCGGGTTTAGATGCCCATATTTGCGATAAATGTGTAGCGCAAGCAAACGATATTTTAGCAGAAGAGCTTACCCAAAAAAAAGGTAAATCTCTGGCGGGTGGTTTTACTTTGTTAAAACCTATGGAAATTAAAAATCATATAGACCAATACGTAATAGGTCAAGATGATGCTAAAAAAGTTCTGGCCGTTGCCGTTTATAACCATTACAAAAGGCTAAACCATAAGGTAGGTAAAGATGAAGTGGAGATAGAAAAATCGAACATTATGATGGTGGGCGAAACTGGTACAGGTAAAACTTTACTGGCTAAAACCATTGCTAAAATATTAAATGTACCTTTTTGTATATGCGACGCTACCGTTTTAACCGAAGCTGGCTATGTAGGCGAAGATGTTGAAAGCATTTTAACCCGCCTTTTACAAGCTGCCGATTACGATGTTACTGCAGCCGAACGAGGCATTGTTTATATTGATGAGGTGGATAAAGTAGCTCGCAAAAGCGATAACCCATCAATCACTCGTGATGTATCGGGCGAGGGAGTGCAACAAGCTTTACTTAAAATTTTGGAAGGAACCATTGTAAACGTACCCCCGCAAGGTGGCCGTAAGCACCCCGACCAAAAAATGATTCCCGTAAACACCAACAATATTTTATTTATATGCGGTGGTGCTTTTGATGGGATTGAGAAAAAAATTGCCAACCGCTTACGCACACAAACCGTAGGCTATAAAGTTAAAAGCGAAGATACTGATATTGATCTTAAAAACTTGTACAAATACATTACCCCGCAAGATTTAAAGGCTTTTGGTATGATACCCGAATTAATTGGCCGTGTACCTGTTATTACGCATTTAAACCCATTAGACAGAGAAACGCTATTAAATATTTTAACCGTACCCCGTAATTCGCTAGTTAAGCAATATGAAAAATTATTCGAATACGAGGGCATTAAACTAGAGTTTGAGAAAGATGTTTACGAGTTTATTGTTGATAAAGCAATGGAATATAAGTTAGGTGCAAGGGGTTTACGCTCTATTTGCGAATCAATAATGATTGATGCCATGTTTGAAGTACCATCACAAAAAGATGCTAAAAACTTATTTATTGATATGGCTTATGCGAAAGAAAAATTTGAGAAATCAGATATTAGGAAATTGAAAGTGGCGTAGGTTTAAATTTATTGCCATTTGTTTGAATGGTAGGTAAATAGAGTGCCGTTATTCTAATACGCTCTCATGGTTTGAATAGCACCAAAATTTTTAAAAAACAGCCCAAGGTTTTAACCTTGGGCAATAAAATGAATTTATTCCTAACCATTTCAATGGTTTATATCTATTTGAATTATTATATTTCTGGTTCACTCTTCAGTAAATTTTATTCAAAAAAATAATTCTACTGCTTGCCAGCGTTTTTTGCATACCTAAGCAGTTTCTAAATACCCGCTTAAAAATGCGGCATAGTTAAATTAATCCTCTTAGGTTTTTTGTTATGATACCTCCTATTTTTAAACCATTACTATAAAATAATAATCAAAAAATAGTTCTAAATTTACTTTTTAGGATAACATAGTAAATGTCAAGATGAAAGCAAAATATTTAAACCCTTTTACAGATTTTGGATTTAAAAAGATATTTGGTGAGGAAGCCAGTAAACCCCTTTTACTTGACTTTTTGAATGCTTTATTGCCCAATTCAGACAAAATAGTTGATTTAACATTTAAAAACAATGAACAACTAGGGCAAACCGACCTTGACAGAAAAGCCATCTATGACATTTATTGTGAGAATGAAAAAGGGGAAAAATTTATAGTCGAACTGCAAAAAGCCAAACAAAATTATTTTAAAGAAAGAACAATTTATTATTCTACTTTTCCAATAAAAGAACAAGCCGAAAAAGGAGAATGGAACTACAATTTAAAAGCCGTTTATTGCATCGGAATTTTAGACTTTACATTTGACGATTATCACAACCAGGCCGAAAAAAGTGAAGTTGTACATACCATTCAACTAAAAAACCAAAACGGAAAGGTATTTTATGATAAATTAACTTTCATTTATCTTGAAATGCCCAATTTTAAACTAAATGAAAACGAATTAGTAACTCGGCTAGACAAATGGCTTTATTTCATCAAACATTTAGAAGATTTTCAAAATATCCCAACAATTATTGCCGACGAGGTTTTTAATCAGGCTTTTGAGAAAGCCGAAATTGCAAAATTTGGACAAACCGAACTTGCAAACTACGAAAATAGCTTGAAAATTTATAGAGATTTAAAAGGCGTTATCGACACTGCATTTCTTGAAGGGAAATTAGAAGGAAAATTAGAAGGAAAACTCGAAGAAAAACTTGAAATGGCTAGATTTATGAAAAATGAAAACGAGCCAATTGAGAAAATAATTAAATATACAGGTCTGTCAAAAGAGGAAATTGAAAGAGTTATAAGTGAAAAATAGTTTTAAGAATATTTTTATAAAATACTCGTTTATGATTACCGATTCAATAATTAAACTTGAATATTTGTGTAATACCATTCCGCAATTGTTACTTAATATTGACGACAGAACGTTTTTAGAAAAAAATCGCCCAAATCAATGGAGTAAAAAAGAAATTCTTGGACATTTAATTGATAGTGCAACCAATAATCATCAACGTTTTATACGAGGGCAGTTCGAAGATAAACCAGCTATTGTCTATGACCAAAATAAATGGAATCAATTTAATTTTTATCAGCAAATTAACGCACAACAACTAATTGCTTTTTGGGAAGTTTACAACAGGCAACTGATAGAACTTCTAAAACACATATCTAATGAGAGTTTGCAACTCGAATGTTTGGTAGATGGAAATTTGCTTACTATTGACTTTTTAGTTAATGATTATGTTGAGCATTTAGAATATCATTTAAAACAAATTGTTTTGTATCAATAGCTCCTTTTATCTGTATGATTTACTTACTTCCTCAAAAAAAATAATACTATTTTTTATTACATAATTTTAGTTCAACCTTTTATCAAAAATAATCTCTTCAAAAAAATACGAAAAAACAAAAACCACAAGTTACTGTGTAGGTTTTTGTTTTATCGTATTTTCAAAGGCTTGTATATTAATTAAGAAATCCGCAAAAAATATTAGTAAACACAAAGATATTTTTTAAAAAATTTTCGCAAAAACCAATTTAACAAACATTTTTACGTCCCCAATTTTCATTTTTGCAAATAAATTTATTACTTTTTATTTTTAGTTAACCCCAATGCTAAAAATAAATTTATTAATCGTAAAATTGTCAATCCTAAACAAAAAAATAACCAATTATGCAAAGAACCTGTTTAACGCTAGATTTAGTTGACGATGCCGTTTTAATAGCCGAGTACGAAAAATATCACGAAAAAATTTGGCCCGAAATAGAAAAAAGCATCAAAGATAGTGGCATAATTACGATGCAAATTTACCGTTTACATACCCGAATGTTTATGATAATTGAAGCCGAAGATTGGTTTAGTTTCGAAGCAAAAGGCAAAGCCGATGCTACAAACCCAAAAGTACAAGAGTGGGAAAATTTAATGTGGAAATACCAAGCCGCATTACCACAAGCAAAACCAGGCGAAAAATGGTTATTAATGACCAAAATTTTTGAAATATAACCTTAAATTAAATCCCCAAATTACAAAGACCATATTTAACACCCAATGAGCGAAGCTATAAACCACCTGTTTTTACAAATAAACCCAACCGATAACGTATTGGTTGCTTTACAAGATTTAGAACCTGGTACAACCATAACCCATAACCAAGCCCAAATTACCCTTGCCGAAAAAGTAAAAGCAAAACACAAGTTTACCATTAATGCAATGGAGGTGGGCGAAAAAGTATATATGTACGGCGTTTTGGTGGGAAAAATTACCCAGACAATTGTAAAAGGCGGTTTAATATCGGTAGGTAATTTAGCACACGCCAGTGCCGATTTTAGCCTTGGCCAACGTAAAACAGATTGGCATACGCCTAATGTTACCAAATGGGAAAGCATTACTTTTAACGGCTACCACCGTAGCGATGGCAGCGTGGGAACTGCAAATTACTGGCTAGTAATTCCTTTAGTATTTTGCGAAAACCGTAATGTTGATGTTTTAAAACAAGCCTTGGTAGAAAAACTAGGCTATGGCAAAGCTGCACCGTACCAAAGCAAAACACAATCATTAATGGATTTGTATGCCACAGGTAAATCTGTTGAAGAAATACTAAATGCAGATATACAAGGCATAACAAGTGATGTTGTGCAACAAAACAGACTTTTTCATAATGTTGATGGTGTTAAGTTTTTAACTCACGATTTAGGTTGTGGCGGTACAAGGGCTGATGCTCGCGGACTTTGCGGCTTGCTAGCTGGTTACATTACCCACCCCAATGTTGCCGGCGCAACAGTTTTAAGTTTAGGATGCCAAAACGCACAAGCCAGTATTTTAGAAGAAGAAATTGCCAAACGCGACCCTAACTTTAACAAAACCTTAATTATTTTAGAGCAGCAAAAAGAAGGAACCGAAGAAACCCTAATGAACAATGCCTTAAAACGCACTTTTGCAGGATTAATAGAAGCCAATAAATTAGAACGCCAACCAGCCCCATTATCAAAACTTTGTATTGGTTTAGAGTGCGGTGGCTCCGATGGTTTTTCGGGCATATCTGCAAACCCGGCAATTGGTTACACCTCCGATTTGTTGGTTGCCCAAGGCGGTTCGGTAATTTTAGCTGAGTTTCCCGAACTTTGTGGAGTTGAGCAAGAACTAGCTGATAGATGCGTGGATGAAGATAACGCCAACCGTTTTATTGATTTAATGAAATCGTACAATGCCAAAGCCGAAGCTTTAGGTTCAGGTTTTTATGCCAACCCATCGCCAGGAAATATTAAAGATGGTTTAATAACCGATGCTATAAAATCGGCCGGAGCCGCAAAAAAAGGTGGTACTTCACCCGTAACATCTGTTTTAGATTATCCCGAAAAGGTAAATACCCCAGGTTTAACTTTGTTGTGTACCCCAGGTAGCGATGTTGAGTGTACCACTGCAATGGTAGGCTCGGGCGCAAATATAGTGTTGTTTACCACAGGTTTAGGTACGCCAACAGGTAACCCAATTTGCCCTGTTATTAAACTTTCAACAGGCTCGGTTTTGTACAATAAAATGCCCGATATTATAGACTTTAACTGCGGAACCATTATTGAAGGCAGCGAAACCATTGAACAAGTGGGCGAACGTATTTTAGAATATGTAGTAAAAGTTGCATCTGGTTTAGAAAAACCTAAAGCAACTGCTTTAGATCAAGACGATTTTATCCCTTGGAAAAGAGGAATTTCTTTATAAAAATATGTTCTCATTAAAAAATAAAATTGCCCTTATTACGGGTGGCGGTAGCGGAATTGGAAAAGCCATTTCCTTATGCTTTGCAAAGCAAGGTGCTACCGTTCATATTATAGAGTTAAATGCAACCGCAGCACAAGAAACGGTTGATGAAATTGTAAACGCTGGTGGACAAGCTTTTGCCCACGGTTGTGATGTTAGTAATCAACAACAGGTGCAACAAGTTTTTGCAAAGTTTACACATCTAGATATATTAGTTAACAATGCTGGTATTGCCCACATTGGCAATGTAGAAAACACCAAAACCGACGATATGGATCGCATTTACAACGTAAATATTAAAGGCGCTTACAACTGTTTACAAGCCGCAATTGGCATTATGAAACCGCAAGGCGGAGGCGTAATTTTAAATATGGCTTCAATAGCATCGTGGGTGGGCATACAAGATAGGTTTGCTTATTCTATGAGTAAAGGTGCAGTTTTGGCAATGTCTCAATCGGTAGCCCGCGATTATTTACACCACAATATCCGTTGCAACGCCATTTCCCCAGCTAGGGTTCACACACCTTTTGTAGATGGTTTTATCAACAAAAACTATCCCGGCCAAGAGAAAGAAATTTTTGATAAACTCTCAAAATCCCAGCCCATTGGCCGTATGGGGCAACCCGAAGAAGTAGCGGCTTTGGCACTTTACGTATGCTCCGACGAGGCTGGTTTTATAACTGGCAACGATTACTTAATTGATGGCGGCTTTGTAAAACTAAACAACTAAATTATCTAAAACTCAAATAACATAAAAAAAAAAATGAAACTAATAAGATTTGGACAAATAGGACAAGAAAAACCAGGCGTAATTGTAAACGAAAATTGGTACAGCGTTGCCGAGTTTATTACCGATTTTAACGAAAGCTTTTTTGAAACTAACGGTTTAGAAAAACTACAAACTATTGTAGATACAAAACTGGCCGAATTACCTTTGGTTGATAAAAGCGAAAGATTAAGTTCGCCATTTGCCCGCCCATCAAAAATTGTTTGTATAGGTTTAAACTACGCTGCCCACGCCCGCGAAACAGGTGCCGAGCCGCCAAAAGAACCTGTAATTTTCTTTAAAGCCACAACTGCATTAGGTGGACCAAACGATAATATCATCATCCCAAAAAACTCAGAAAAAACCGATTGGGAAGTTGAACTAGCTGTAGTTATTGGCAAAAAAACCAGTTATGTTGAAGTTGATGAAGCTATGGATTACGTTGCCGGATATTGCTTACATAACGATGTATCGGAACGAGCTTTTCAAATAGAACGTGGTGGCCAATGGGCTAAAGGTAAAGGTTGCGATACCTTTGCGCCAATGGGGCCTTTTTTAGCAACTAAAGACGAAATTGCCGATGTGCACAACTTACGTTTATGGCTTAAATTAAACGGTAAAATACTACAAGATAGTAACACTAGCGATTTTATATTCAACATACCTTTTGTAGTGAGCTACCTTAGTCAGTTTATGACGCTTTTACCAGGCGATGTCATTTCAACAGGTACACCAGCTGGCGTGGGCTTTGGCTTTAAACCACCATTTTACCTAAAACCAGGCGATGTAATTGAGTTAGGTATTGATGGTTTAGGCACTTCATCCCAAGTTTGCGAAGCATATAAAAAATAATAAAATGTTATTAAACTCTTTTTCAAAAAACATAAAAGCCTTAGGTTTAAGTATTTGTTTTTCCCTTACGGGGATGCTGGTAAATGCGCAAACCTTGCCAAAAGAATATGTGGCCATACAAGAAAAACTAACCAACGGTTGGCATACGTATAACCACAGTAGTGTATTAAGCCACGTATTTATGCCGGGTTCGTTTTCGGTAAAACTGAGTTTAAAAAGCAACCACCCTGGAGCTTACGGCTATATGGGCGATGCTTACCCATCAACCAAAGTACCCCGAGCCGAAAACGTTTTTCCGATAGCTTACAGTGCCGATGGTAGCTATACCGATATGATTTTAGAATGGGATGGCAATAAAGTACAAGTGCAAAGTGCCACTTTAGGCAATAATTTAGTGCTTTTGGCAACTCCTTTAGAAACATCGTCAATGCCGCCAAACTTAATTGTTGAAACTGGTATGTTGTGGAATGCCCCAGGTATGATACAAAAAATTGGCAGCAAAATTGTTGCCCAGTTACCTGTTCAACCCATCGAAATTAAAGGAACTGCAACAACTGAAAATACTTTTTTAGCTTTAAATGCACCTTATTTATCGTATCCTTTTACTGGGCAAATTGGCATTTACTCGGGTAGCGAAACTAAAACCTTAGACCAAATTAAACGCATTATTGATGGTAAAAAAGCCGAATACGAAACAGCAATGTTGGCTTTTAAAAACCAAGCCGAAACGGTTAACATTATACACAACGCCATAGGTTGGAACACCATTTACGACCCACTAAACAAAAGAGTAATTACTCCTGTTAGCCGTTATTGGAACGAATCTTTCGGTGGGCCTTTTGTATTATTTAATTGGGATACATTTTTTGGTGCATATATGTCGGCCTTGTTTAACAAAGAATTAGCCTTCTCTAACGCCATTGCCATAAGTAAAAGTTTAACTCCCGATGGTTGCATACCTAACTATACAGTAGGTGGCGATAAAGCATCGGGCGACCGCTCTCAACCTCCAGTAGGTAGCACTATTGTGCGAGAAATTTACCGCAAATATCCCGAAAAATGGTTTTTACAATACGTGTTTAAAGATTTGCTATCAAACAACCGCTGGTTTTTAAATTTTAGAAACACCAAAGAAAACAGGTTATGTTGGGGCTCAAACAAAATTGGCGATGCCAGTGCAAACACTTGGCAAGCTGCCGCTTACGAGTCGGGTTTAGATAATGCCCCAATGTACGATGGTGTGCCTTTTAACTTTAAAACCCACCAAATGGAACTGGCCGACGTTGGTTTACAATCTTTATACATTATGGATTGCCAATCGCTAGCCGATATTGCCAATATTTTAGGCGAAAAAGCAATAGCCAAAGAACTTACCGATAGGGCGCAAATGTTTAAAAAAGCATTAGCAACTATGTGGGATGATAAAAGCGGCCAATACTTAAACTACCGTACCGATAAAAAAGAATTTAGCAGCATAACCGCACCTACTACATTTTACCCATTATTGGTTAATGCACCCACGGCAAAACAAGCCAATGCAATGGTTAAAAACCATTTACAAAACCCATTAGAGTACGGTGGCGATTATATTTTACCTGCCAGCCCTAAAAACCTTCCTTCGTTTGTGGAACAAAATTATTGGCGAGGCCGAGTTTGGGCACCTTTAAATATGTTGGTTTATTTGGGATTAAGACAGTACAATTTCCCCGAATATAAAGCCGAATTAGTTACAAAATCAAACAAAATGTTGGTTGATAATTACAAACGTACAGGTGGTTACGTTTTCGAAAACTATAACGGTATAAGTGGTTTAGGGCGTAACGCCGATGAAAAATTAGATAAATCGGATAATTTTTACAGCTGGGGTGCATTGCTAGGTTTTATATCGGTAATTGATGCCGGTTATATGGGCCAACCATTAAAACAAATTTCTAAATAAGGTAATGAAAATAGATGCCCATAACCATTTTTGGAATTTCGATGCTGTAAAACACAGCTGGATTGATGGTACAATGACCGCCATACAGCAATCGTTTTTACCTGAAGAGTTCGGAAAAATTTTAAATGAAAATGGAATTGATGGTTGCGTTGCCGTACAGGTAGAACAAAATTTAGAGGAGAATAATTTTTTGTTGGCTTTAGCCGATGAAAACCCGTTTATAAAAGCCGTTGTGGGTTGGGTTGATTTAACCGCTAAAGATTTAGACGAGCAACTGGAACAACTATCCCACCATAAAAAACTTAAAGGTTTTAGACATATTGCCCAAGCCGAGGCAAACGATTTTTTGGCTACCCCAGCAATTATTAACGGCGTATCCAAACTTGCTGCACATAATTTCACTTTCGATATTTTGGTTTTTCCCACCCAATTACCCGCTGCAATAGAGCTGGTAAAGGCTTGCCCAAATCAAAAATTTGTACTCGACCATTTGGCAAAACCATATATTAAAAAAGGCGAAATCCAGCAATGGAAAAAAGATATTACTCAATTGTCGGCTTTTGAAAACGTAAGCTGCAAAATATCGGGTATGGTTACCGAAGCAAATTGGCAAAACTGGAAAAACGACGATTTTTATCCCTATTTAGATATAGCTTTCGAAGGTTTTGGCACAAACCGATTACTATTTGGGTCGGATTGGCCAGTGTGTTTATTGGCAGCTGAATATCATCAAGTAAAAAATATTTTAGAAACTTACATCAACACATTATCGGCAAACCAGCAAAACCAATTTTGGGGTGGTAATGCTATTGATTTTTACCATATCACAACATAAAAAAAATGAATTTAGATTTAACAAATAAGGTTATAATAATTACTGGCGCAGCCAAAGGCATTGGCAAAGGCATTGCATTATTGTTGGCACACGAAGGTGCTATACCTGTAATTATTGGTCGTAAAGCGGTTGATAACCAATTGGTAGTTGATGAGATTATTGCCGCAGGTGGTAAAGCTTTTCAGGTTGCTGCCGAATTATCGAAACCCGAAGAATGCGAAAAAGCAGTTGCCCAAATTGTTGCCGAATATGGTAGAATTGATGGCTTAGTAAACAACGCTGGCGTAAACGATGGCGTAAATTTAGAACACGGCAATTACGAGCGTTTTATGGAATCGTTACATAAAAACCTAGTACACTATTATTTAATGGCACATTTTGCTTTGCCATATTTAAAAGTCAGCAAAGGCGCAATTGTAAACATAGGGTCTAAAACAGCCGATACTGGGCAAGGTGCTACATCGGCTTATGCAGCAGCAAATGGTGGTCGTAATGCTTTAACTCGCGAGTGGGCGGTAGAAATGTTAAAATACAGCATACGTGTAAACGCTGTTATAGTGGCCGAATGCTACACCGCAATGTACCAAGCTTACATAGAATCTTTACCTCATCCAGAAAGTAAACTCGAAGAAATTAACAAGACTATTCCGTTAGAAAACCGAATGACCACAGTTGAAGAAATTGCCAATATGGTAGCCTTTCTATTATCGCAACGCAGCAGCCACACCACCGGTCAATTGATTTATGTTGATGGTGGATATACACATTTAGATAGAGCATTGCACCTTGCTAACAACTAAAACTATGAAAAAAATTAATTTATTATTTGCAGTTTTATTTACCATAAGCACTGCCAGTTTTGCACAAAACGGCATTACCTTAGAAGGCCTTACTATAAAAAGCGCCATAATGGGGAGGGATATGAAATACAGCGTTTACTTGCCTTTCGATTATAAAACATCAAACCGCAATTACCCAATTTTATATATGCTACACGGCCTAGGCGACGATGATAGCGGCTGGGTACAGTTTGGCGAAATCGCTTTTTATGCCGATAAAGCAATTGCAAGCGGCACCACATCGCCAATGGTAATTATTATGCCCGATGGTTTGCGCAGCTTTTATGTGAACAGTGCCGATGGTAAAATAAAATACCAAGATTATTTTTTAAAAGAACTAATGCCTGCCGTAGAAAACATTTATCGCATACGCAAAAGCCAACGTTTTAGAGCCATTGCTGGCCTATCAATGGGTGGTTACGGTGCTTTAAATTACGCCATAAAACGCCCCGATTTGTTTTGTGCCGCCGCACCTTTAAGTGCTGCCGTTTTTACCGACGATGAAATACAAAACCTTGACGATAACGCTTACGCTGATTTAGCTGCAAATATTTACGGCGCAGGTTTAAAAACAAAAAATAGAATAAACGCTACTAACCAACAAAATTCTATTTTAAAAATGATTGAATTGGCACCCGCCGATAGCCTAAAAAAAGTGAGCTGGTTTTTTGATTGTGGCGACAACGATTTTTTAATAAACGGCAATATGGCGGTACACGCAGCTTTTAAAAACAAAGGCGTAGCCCACGATTTTAAAATACGCAGTGGCGAACATAACTGGCATTATTGGCGTACTGCAATGCCCGATGTTTTAAAATTTTTAGGCGATGCCTTTCACAAATAGTATTTAATTTTAGCAAAAAAATATATGAAACTTTACAAATTAGAAAACGGTGTTGTAATTGAAGATAACGCAGGTAAAACGTATTTTAAAACCATTGAAAATTGGGATAATTACATCAACCGTGATGATTTATATACCTTTTTACAATCCGAAATTGAGGGTTTAGAAGAAGTAAACGATAGTTTTTTATCGGCTGTTAAAGCCCCAATACAAACCCAAGAAGTTTGGGCAGCAGGCGTAACATATTTGCGTAGCCGCGATGCCCGTATGGAAGAATCGGAAGAAAAAGCGGGTGCTACTTTTTACGATTTGGTTTACGAAGCCGAGCGACCGGAAATATTTTTTAAAGCCACCGCACAACGTGTAGTAGGCACCAACCAACAAGTGCGCATACGTAAAGATTCTACTTGGGATGTGCCCGAGCCCGAGCTTACATTGGTAGTTACCAGCAACGCTAAAATTGTAGGTTACACTATAGGTAACGATATGAGCAGCAGAAGTATAGAAGGCCAAAACCCACTATACTTACCACAAGCAAAAGTTTTTGAAAAATGCGCAGCCCTAGGCCCTTGTATTTACGTACCAGAAAGCCCAATTGCACCCGATACTAAAATTAGCATTAGCATTGTACGTGGCACAGTTGTAATGTACAACGAAAGCGTGGCCATAAGCCAAATGAAACGTAAACACCAAGAACTGGTTGATTTTCTTTTTAGAGAATGTGATTTCCCTTACGGTTGCTTTTTAATGACCGGCACTTGTATGGTACCACCAAACGATTTTACTTTACAAAGCAACGACGAAATAACCATCACCATTGACCATATAGGCACCTTAAAAAACACCGTACAATAATGACACTTACAGGACAACATTTAATAGCCGGCCAATTTGCCGCAACAGGTAATATCACTTTTGTTGGATATAACCCAGCACAAGAAACCGATTTAACTACTCATTTTTTTGAGGCTACCGCCGAAGAAGTAAACTCGGCTTGTGAAGCAGCATCTGCAGCTTTTGCCCCATACAAAAAATTAAGCGATGCCGATAGGGCACTGTTTTTAGAAACCATTGCCATAGAAATTGTAAACTTGGGCGATGCCCTTTTAGAAACTGCAATGCTAGAATCGGGTTTACCGCTTGCCCGTTTAACTGGCGAACGTGGTCGTACCGCAGGGCAACTAAATGCCTTTGCCAAAATGTTGCGTGAAGGTAGTTGGGTAAATGCCATTATTGATACCGCACAACCCGACAGACAACCTTTACCAAAAGTAGATTTGCGCCAAATGCAAATACCTTTGGGTGCAGTAGCTGTTTTTGGAGCAAGTAATTTTCCTTTAGCGTTTTCGGTTGCTGGTGGCGATACTGCAAGTGCCTTAGCAGCTGGTTGCCCAGTAGTTTTTAAAGCGCATCCAGCGCACCCAGGTACTTGCGAAATGGTAGCAGCTGCCATTGCAAAAGCTATGGAAATTTGTAACATCCCGCTAGGCACTTTTAACCTTTTACAAGGTTCAAGTCATAATTTAGGCACTGCCTTGGTACAACACCCAGCTATTAAAGCAGTAGGTTTTACCGGCTCGTTTGCTGGTGGAAAAGCATTATATAATTTAGCGGCAGCAAGGCCTCAACCTATACCAGTTTATGCCGAAATGGGAAGCGTTAATCCTGTATTTTTCCTTCCGGGGATTTTGAAAGAAAAAGGCGCAGCTTTAGCAAAAGGATTTGCTAGTTCTATAACTATGGGTGTGGGGCAATTTTGTACCAACCCGGGTATGTTTGTTGCTTTGGCCGATGATAACAGCACCAACTTTATTAACGATACCAAAACAGAATTAAGTGCTATTACTGTGGGTGCAATGTTAACCGCAGGCATCAAAAACAATTACTTAAAAGGCGTAACACATTTAAACAAGGCAACCGGTGTTACTTCATCAACCCAAGCAAACGCTACCGAAGTTAAACCACATTTGTTTATTACCGATGTTGCAGCGATAGAAAAAAATCCTTTAATTGTAGAAGAGGTTTTTGGTCCTTGTAGTGTAGGCGTAGTAGCCCAAAACAAAGCAGAATTGCTAAAACTAGCTTCCGATTTAGAAGGCCACCTAACCGCAACTGTACACGGAACAGCCGCTGATTTAGCCGAATATGCCGAACTATTAGATATTTTACAAGACAAAGCAGGCCGTGTGGTTATCAACGGTTTTCCAACCGGGGTTGAAGTTACCCACGCAATGGTACACGGTGGGCCTTTCCCAGCTACTACCGATAGCCGCAGTACATCAGTTGGTACTACGGCAATTTACAGGTTTACCCGCCCAGTTTGTTTTCAAGATTTTCCGGACACTTTACTACCCGATGCTTTAAAAACAGGCAATCCTTTAAAAATAAATCGTTTAATAAATAGTGTACACTCCAACGCTTAAAAATTATGAAATCATACACCAAACACCTTAAAAGTTTACTTATTCTAGCTTGTGTAAGTGTGGTATCGGCGAAAGCCCAAGATGCTGTAACCGAGCAAAAAATTACCGATCTAATTGGTAAAATGACTATTGAAGAAAAAGTGAATATGCTACATGCCACTTCATCTTTTACATCGGGAGGTGTAACCCGTTTGGGTGTGCCCGAGTTGGTAATGAGTGACGGTCCACACGGTGTAAGGGTTGAACACGGCCGAGGATGGGATGTTGTGGAAGGTGTAAACGATGCAGGCACATATTTACCAACCGGAAATGCTTTGGCCGCAACTTGGAATACCGCTTTAGGTTACCAATTTGGTGCTGTTTTAGGTAGCGAAGCCAATGCAAGGGGTAAAGATGTGATTTTAGGGCCTGGTATAAACATTATTAGATCTCCGCTTAACGGTAGAAATTTCGAATATTTAAGCGAAGACCCGTACCTTATTTCTAAGATGGCGGTTGGTACTATAAAAGGTATTCAAGACCAAGGGATTTCGGCTTGTTTAAAACATTATGCGGCCAATAACCAAGAAACAAACCGCATGACTATTGATGTAAATATGAGCGAACGAGCGTTGCGAGAAATTTACTTACCCGGCTTTAAAGCTGCGGTTATGGAAGGTGGCGTAAATACGGTTATGGGATCGTACAATAAATTTAGAGGCCAATGGGCAGCACACAATTACTACTTATTAAACACCATTTTAAAAAGAGAATGGGCTTTCAAAGGCCCAGTAATTAGCGATTGGGCAGCAACTCATAATACTATTGAAGCTATTTACAATGGCTTGGATATTGAAATGGGAACCGAATTTAGCTTAAAACCATTTAAAGGGTATAACACTTTTTACTTGGGCGATACGGTTACCACCTTAGTAAAAGAAGGTAAAGTAAAAGAAAGTATTATCGACGAGAAAGTTCGTCGTATTTTACGTACCATGTTTAAAACAGGGATGATGGATAAAAGTAGGAAAGCAGGTTCTTTTGCCACTAAAGAGCATCAAAATACTGCCCTTAAAATTGCCGAAGAAGCCATTGTTTTACTTAAAAACGAAGCTAATGTTTTACCGCTTAATGCTAAAAAAATTAAAACCATTGCCGTAATTGGGTTAAACGCATTTAGGCCAAATGCTTATGGAGGCGGAAGCTCGCAAGTAAAAGCAACCTACGAAATTACTCCTTTAGAAGGTATTAAAAACTTTGTAGGCAATAAAGCAAAAGTAGTTTACGCACAAGGATATAATGTAGTTAGAGGCGCAAAAGCCGATGCAAAACTTATAGCCGAAGCGGTAGCAGCCGCCAAACAAGCCGATGTAGTAATTTATGTGGGTGGTTGGGTACACGGTTACGATTACAAAAAGTGGGAAGATAACGCCTACGATGCCGAAGACACCGACAAACCAGATATGAATTTGCCCTTTGGCCAAGACGAAGTTATAAAAGCTGTTTTAGCTGCAAAACCTAATGCCTTAATGGTAATGACAGGTGGTGGCCCAGTAGATATGACGCAATGGATTGATAAAGCAAAAACCATTGTAGAATTTTGGTACCCAGGTATGGAAGGTGGCAATGCCCTAGCTAACATTTTGTTTGGTAAAGTAAACCCATCGGGTAAATTACCTATGACTTTTCCTAAAAAATTAGAAGACTCGGCACCACATAAATTGGGTAATTACCCCGGTTTTAAATTGGTACAAAACTACAGCGAAGATATTTATGTAGGTTACCGTTATTTTGATACCTACAAAGTTGCACCACAATTTGCCTTTGGTCATGGTTTATCTTATACCAATTTTGCTTACGCAGATTTAAAAGTTATAGCTGGTGCCGATAAAAAAGCAAGCGCAACCCTAACCATAAAAAATACAGGTAAAGTGGCTGGTGCCGAGGTGGTACAACTATACATTAAAGAACAAAACCCCAAAATTGATAGACCCGAAAAAGAGCTAAAATCATTTAAAAAAGTTTTCTTAAAAGCTGGTGAAAGCCAACAAATTACTTTTGATTTAGATGAAAGCGCATTTAGTTATTACGATGAAGTGCAAGCCAAATGGGTAATGGATGCAGGTAAATTTGATATTTTAGTAGGTAGTTCTAGTAGAGATATCAGACAGCAAGGGACGGTGGAATTTTAATTTATTATTGATTTGATATTTTTAAAACCCGGCCTAGGCTGGTTTTTTTTGTGCAATTTGGATTTTGTTTTGCATTTTTTAAAAATGTTGATTTCTCTATCATTTAAGATTGGTTTCTAGTATGATTACTTTAAAGAAAATTATAAATTTAAATAGAAAAAAGAGTTAAGTTTATGGCACAAAGCTTACCATTTACAGTTGGCTTTATGCTAATTCATGCCACATGCTATTAACACAGAGCAAACATCAACGACAAACTTTAAACTAAAAAAAAATGCTAATTTCACAGACAACTTTTGACAACACTTTTAACTTGATTACTGGTGACATCAGCAAAATTGAAATTAAAGAAAATTATAGCCATGACAATTGTTTAATTCGGGATAAGACTTCTAATTCAACTTATTACAAGACATTTATACTTGACGAAAATTCAAAAACAAAAATCGTTTGTGAAATAACCTTTTATCCATCAAGTGTTACTTCTAAATACTTACCAAGGCTAACTTTCAAAAAGATTGACAATAATGGTTTGCAAAAAGAAATTGAAATTAAAAAGGACATTACGATTGCATTTCAAAAATCAGAGCAAGCATTGGTTTTTTGGAAACTAATAGGATTTCTAAACAGCTTCAAAGACATTGTTGATACTGGCGAATTTGACACTTCATTTGGTGTGTATTCAAAGAGCAAGTTCATTGCTGAATTTGAAACACAGACAGAGAAACAAAAGGTTGAAGACATCAAAACACTTATTAACAAAGCTGATATTAAGGAGACGGACATAAGGTCAATCCTATTTTAAAAACGTAAGCATAATCTAAAAGCATATCTTTTTCTTCTCAAGAACTTAGTTGTTCAAGGTAAACCAAGCATTGACTTATACAGGGAAAAATATTCTATACCGCCAGGAGATGAAGCAATATGGCATCATTTTCTTAAAAGTAACGATTGGATTTTGGGCCTTAACGTTGACATAAAATTTATTCGCGAATTTTATGATGAACAAAAAGTTGGTATAGAAAACTCTAAGGCAGCCGGAAGTCCCAAAGCGGATTTGCTTGGTGTTTCAGACTTCACAACATTGATTGAGTTGAAACATTCATGTACACAAATATTCAAAAAGGAGAAAACAAAAGGAAGGGCAAACACCTGGGACTTCAGTTCTGACTTTATTGAAGGAATAAGCCAATGCCTTGGACAGAAATTCGCCCTTGACAGAAGTTACAAAACCAAAGATTTCGTTAATGACAACCGTAAGATGCTTGATACAAATTTGACACTAACCATTGACCCTAAAACTGTATTCATTGTTGGCAACAGAAAAGTGGAGTTTCCACATGATCTAGACAGCATTCATCATTTTAAAAGTCAGACATTTGAATTGTTTAGAAGAAATAACCGAAACGTTGAAATTGTAACTTTTGACGAGTTGTTTGAACGAGCTTACCACACCGTTTATGGCGACAAAATTCAACAGGACTGGTACACGGACGGAAACTTTAAAATCATAGAATGAAAGAAGCCCCCGATGTTCCAAGTCTTAGGTGCTCTCGCAAGTGTTAAGCTTTTTCAGCGTCACTTGTGAGGGTAAATAAACAAAGTTTGCAACTTTGTAAACGCCCCCCAATTGCTGGCGCAAGTTTGCAAATGTGCTTAACTTATATTTGTTAAAAAAACTAACAAAACATTCCTAACTTGCTTTTCATATCTAAAAATCTTTTATAAAGGCAAAACATGTAACTATGAGTAGTAAATATAAATTTAACAACCCCGCTCTCGCATTGTTAAGCTTTTTCAGAGTCACTTCACTCCACAATAAAAGTACTAGAGAAAAAATTTTATTAGTGTTAGAGTAGCAAAAAATATTGCATTTTTTTAAATTTAAGTTTATTAAAAATTATATAATTACATCATTTTCTTTAACCCCTATGGATTTTTTTAACCACAAACGCCACTACCGCTTTAAAGGCGGAAACAATGGTAACGAGAATAAACTTTTTTGGATAATTGGAATTGTACTAACCTTGGTTTTTCTGCTGATTTATTATTATAAAAAATAAACCAGCAGAAAATAAGGATTTAAGGGTTTTTACCCGATGTTTTTTTGATAGCTCCGGCAGGTTTAGATTTTGCAGATGCAACGTTGTTTTTTGGTTTAACAACTTTTGGTTTCTCTAACTTAACATCTTTAACTTCTTTTTTATCGGTAGCTTCTTCAACAGCATCTGTTGCTGGTAAAGCGGCTTCTTCGGTAAATAAAGGCAAGGTTTTAATAATGTTAAACCAGTTTATGATTTTTTTCATATCCGAACCGTAAACCTTATCTTCATCGTAGTTTGGTGCAACTTCAGCAAAAAAGGTTTTCAAAATTGCGCCATCGGCTTTGGCTTCGGGTATTATTCCCTCGTAATTTTTTATTGCGGTAAAAACATCTTTCAATTTTAAATCCTCATCGTTACCATAAACAGTTATATCATCTAACGATGCTAGTTTACTGGTTGATAGGTTTATAACTAACTTGTTTTTTTGCTCGTCGAGCGTTTCTAAAATATAACCCGTTTTGTTTTGGGTTAACATTTTGTATAAACCCGGTCTGCCTGATACGGATACTAATCCTACTAAATTCATAATTTATTTTTTAAAATTATTAATCTTCAATTAAATCAACGCTTAAAATTCTATCGCCTTGTCTAATTTCATCCACCATATCAACGTTTTCAATTACTTTACCAAAGCAAGTATGATTACGGTCTAAATGTGCGGTATTATTGCGGCTGTGGCAAACAAAAAATTGCGATCCGCCTGTGTTTCTACCTGCGTGTGCCATAGATAGTACGCCACGGTCGTGGTATTGGTTATCGCCAGTTAGCTCACAATCAATGTGGTAACCTGGCCCGCCTGCACCTGCTTTATGCGCTGTTGAGGCATCCCGTGAAAACGGACAACCACCTTGAATTACAAAATCGTTTAACACACGGTGAAATGTTAAGCCATTATAAAAACCTTCGCTGGCTAATTTTTTAAAATTTGCAACTGCTTTAGGGGCATCGTTTTCGTAAAATTCAACGGTAAAATCACCTTTTTCTGTTTTAATTTTTGCTTTACTCATTATAAGATTTTTTTTTGTGGTGCAAATTTAACAAAATTTTGTAGCCTATTAAACGTTTCTCATCTTTATAGTTAGATTTATAAAATGAAATCCATTTACTTAACCCTTTTCGCATTATTTTTTGCTAGCCATACTTTTGCAGCATCTATACTTATAGGTATGGATGAAGACCAAAAAAATCACCTTAAAGCTTACGGTATTGCATTTTTATGCTTAAAAAAGGATATACCGGTAGATTGGCTTTTAAATTATAAAGGCGGCAGTTTTTTAATAAAATACAATCCCACCATAGAAAGCGAATTAAAAGTTAGAGGTGTAAGTTACGATGTTATTGCCGATGCCCAAGTAAACGCAACCCTAACCGAAATAACTCAAACTACTGTAAATCAAGATATTGTAAAGTTAGAAAAAGCGCCTAAAATTGCTGTTTATTCGCCTAAAAATAAACTCCCTTGGGACGATGCCGTAACCATGGTACTTACCTACGCCGAAATACCTTACGATGTTGTTTACGATGAAGATATTTTAAAAGGCAAACTAGTAAGTTACGATTGGTTGCACCTACACCACGAAGATTTTACTGGCCAATACGGTAGGTTTTGGGCAAATTATAAACAAGCAGCTTGGTACCAAGAAGATGTGAAATTGCAAGAAGCAACAGCGCAAAAAATGGGTTTTAAAAAGGTATCGCAAATGAAATTAGCCGTTGCTAAAACTATAAAGAGTTTTTGTGGTGCTGGCGGTTTTTTGTTTGCCATGTGTTCGGGCACTGATAGTTACGATATAGCTTTAGCTGCCGAAGATACCGATATTTGTGAAAGTGTTTTTGATGGCGATGGGGTAAGTGCCAACGCACAAAACCAATTAGATTATAGCAAAACCTTTGCTTTTCAAAACTTTAAGTTAGATTTAAATCCTTACAATTACGAGTTTAGCGATATTGATAACACCAACCAAAGGCGAATAAGCCGGAGCGAAGATTTTTTTATACTGTTTGATTTTTCGGCCAAGTGGGATGTTGTACCCGCAATGCTCACCCAAAATCACGAGAAAGTAATAAAAGGTTTTATGGGCCAAACTACTGCTTATAAAAACGAATTACTTAAACCCGATGTTTTGGTAATGGGGCAATTAAAAGCGGCTAATGAAGCCAGATACATTCACGGTAATTTTGGCAAAGGTCAATACACTTTTTACGGCGGCCACGACCCTGAGGATTACCAGCATATAGTAGGTGACCCACCAACCGATCTTAACCTATACCCAAACTCGCCCGGTTATAGGTTAATACTTAATAATGTGCTGTTTCCGGCTGCTAAAAAGAAGAAACAAAAAACCTAATTTTAAAATTTTAGTTCAGATTTATGAACAATACTTCCTTTATAAAAGGAAGTATTGTTATTTTATTTCCTTTTATAAAAGATATTATTTTGTTTAACTTTTTTTATTTTAGGAAAATTTATTAGAAATATTCTTTTATTTTAGGATAAAAAACTTATTTTTGTACCTATGAAAGAGATAGAAACCATAAAGGTACTTATAGCAAACTATCATAAAAGCATAAAAAAGGTTTTTGTAAGCAGAGATTATGTATTGCCATTAACCCTAAATAAAATAATAACCGTAATTGGCCCAAGGCGTAGTGGCAAAACGGCTTTACTACAATTTGCCGCACAAAAACTAGTTAAAGATGGCGTAAAAGCTACCCAAATAATATACATAAATTTTGAGGACGAACGTTTGTTGCTTTTAGCTAAAGATTTAGATAAAATACTACAAGCATATAGCGAAATGTACCCCAACCAAGAACTTGCCGATTGTTATTTCTTTTTTGATGAAATACAAAACGTAGATGGTTGGGAAAAATTTGTTCGCCGGGTTTACGATACCGTAAGTAGCCACGTGTTTTTAACAGGCTCTAACGCAAAGTTATTAAGCAGTGAAATAGCTACCGAACTACGTGGCCGCACCTACACCATAGAGTTGTTGCCGCTATCGTTTAAAGAATATTTACGCTTTAAAAAAATAGATACCCAATGGCTTGATACCAAAACACAGGCAAAAATAAACGCAGCTTTTTTACAGTTTATGAAAGAGGGCGGTTTTCCAGAAATAGCACTTTTACCTAGCGAGTTTCATAAAAACATTTTGCAAGATTATTACCATGTTATGATGTACCGTGATATGATAGAGCGATACGGCTTTAGCCAAGTTGGGGTGTTAAAATATTTTTTAAAACGAATGTTTGAATGTATAACCACCCCGTTTTCGGTAAATAAAGTTTTTAACGAATTAAAATCGCAAGGGTATAAAATAAGCAAAAATACCCTTTACGAATATTTAGATGCTGCCATAGCCATATTTTTTTGCAGTACAAGTACAAAATTTAGCCATTCGATTTTAAAGCAAGAACTGAGCGAAAAAAAATATTATGCCATAGATAATGGCCTTTTAAATGCCTTAACTTTTGCTTTTAAAGACGATTGGGGCGCAATGTTAGAAAACACCGTTCACCTAGAGTTTAGAAAAAAAGGCTTAAAAACATTTTTTTACAAAGGCAATAAAGAGTGTGATTTTGTGCTTGAACAAACCGATGGTAGCCTTTTACCTGTGCAAGTTTGTTACGATTTGGAAAACCCCGATACCCGAAAACGAGAGTTTGCTGGCCTTACCGAAGCTTGCAAATATTTAAACGTAAAAAATGGTGTGGTTTTAACACTATCGGCTGCCGAGGATGTGGTAGTAGAGGACATAAACATACAAGTTATTCATGTGGCTAGATATTTTTTATGATGATTGGTTGTGAGTATTACAAATTTTAATTTCAAATTAGATAACGGACATCCGTTTTATTTTCATATTTGCTGGAGGGTAAATATTAGGCAATAAAAAGCATATAAATTATGCTAAAAAAATTTATTAATTATACTTAATGGAAATATTTGAAAATCAAACTTCTGAAAATTATATAATTGAAAAATGGTTAATTTTATTAGCTGTTTTAGTAAATTTTACAGGTTTATTAAGCCCAGTTTGGGGAGTTGATGCAAACTTATATGCTTCAATATCTAAAACAATGGTAATTGAAAACAATTATGTGGAATTGTTTTCGAAAGGTAAAGACTGGCTAGATAAGCCACACTTTCCGTTCTGGGTTGTAGCTATTTTTTTTAAACTATTTGGGTTTAAAGCTTGGGCGTATAAATTACCTGCTATTTTATTTGTAATGGCAGGTTCTTTTTATACTTTTTTATTGGCCAAAACTTTATACAATAAACAAGTTGCTTATTGGGCTATAATTATACTTTTAACTGCGCAGCATATTGTAGTTTCTAATAACGATGTAAGAGCCGAACCTTATTTACTAGGATTAATAATTGCTAGTGTTTATCATTTTTATCTATCATACTCTAAAAATAATTACACCCATTTATTATTTGCTTGTTTTTTTACTGCTTGTGCAATTATGACAAAAGGTGTGTTTGCTGTAATACCCGTTGCAGGTGCCATAGCTGGCGAACTTATTATAAAAAAACAATGGAAAGCAATATTTAATTGGCGTTGGGTTTGGGCATTACTACTTATAGCAATTTTTATATTGCCAGAAATTTACTGTTTATATACTCAATTTGATATTCATCCCGAAAAGATTATTTTTAATACCCACAATATATCAGGAATAAAATTTTTCTTTTGGGATAGCCAATTTGGGCGTTTTTTTAATACAGGACCCATTAAAGGCAGTGGCGAAATAACATTTTTTTTGCATACTATTTTATGGGCATTTTTGCCATGGTCAATTTTATGGTATTTAGCAGTTTATAATTTTTTTAGAAAAAATTGGCATAACGTACAACAAACAGAATGGGTTTGCATAGGCGCATCGCTTTTAATGCTTTTTATTTTTTCTGTTTCTAAATTTCAGTTACCACATTATATCAACATACTTTTACCGTTTTTTGCTATTACCACAGCTCAATATTTGTATAGTGTAGGCCAACAAAAGGCTATTAAAAGTTTACAAATTTTACAATATGTGGTTATTGGTTTAATGGTTTTGGTAATATTGGTTTTAAATTATTTTTTTGAACCACAAAATTTTTTTAGTGCTTACATTGCTTTAGAGTGTGTGCTTTTTGTGGCATTAATAGTTATTTTAAAACAAAAATTATATACTGTTAAAAAGTTAGTAATAAGCTGTGTAATGATATCTTTTATAGTTAATATCTATTTAAATTTATCATTTTATCCATCACTTGTAAAATACGAATCGGGAACAGAAATTGCCTTTTTTATTAATCGTAATTTTGCTAAAAACAGTCAAATTTATACGTCTATTAATAATAATTCCGATGCATTAATGTTTAGTTTAGATAAAAATCTTAAATTAATTAACTTGGAAAAATCAAACCTTAATTTTAAGAAACCTATTTTATTTGTTGGTTCAGCAACCGATATTGATAATTTAAAATCCAAAAACTTAAAAATTAGGGAAATAAAAACATTTTCTGATTTTCATATTACAACGTTAAATGCAAGTTTTATTAATAATCAAACGCGTAAAAATAGTTTAGAGTTAAAGCATTTGGTGTGGGTATATTAAATTAAAAATTATTAAATTTAATTTTTAAAAGTATAATTAATAATACTTTAACTAAACAGTGTATTTAAATGATCTGCAAAACAAATCTTACTTTTTTTAAATTTAAATGCATCTATGTCCAAACGCGAGGTTGATATTGTCGTAATATCTGATGTGCATTTAGGTACTTTTGGTAGCAAAGCCGAAGAATTATTGACTTATTTAAATAGCATTAACCCTAAAAAAGTAATATTAAATGGCGATTTTATTGATGTTTGGCAATTTAGTAAGTGGTATTTTCCGAAATCGCATCTGAAAGTAATTCGATGTATTTTAAAATATCTCACAGATGATATTCCAGTTTATTATTTAACCGGAAACCACGATGATATGTTGCGCACATTTACTGATTTTAAAATCGGCAGTTTTCATTTACTTAATAAATTAATAATTAATATAGATGGCAAACAGGCGTGGTTTTTTCATGGCGATTTTTTAGATATTGTTACCTGGTACTCTAAATTTTTAGCCAAATTAGGAACCATAAGTTATCATGCATTAATTATGATAAATTGGGTGGTTAACTGGATTTTAGTAAAACTGGGGCAACCAAAAATTTCGTTTTCGCAGCGTATAAAATCTTGCGTAAAAGGTGCAGCAAATAATGTAAATAAGTTTGAGCAAAACTTTACAAAAATTGCGGCAGAAAAAGGATATTCGTTAGTAGTTTGTGGGCACAGTCATAAACCCGAAATCAAGGAAATAATAACCAACAATGGTAGTATTACGTACCTCAACTCGGGCGATTGGGTAGAAAGCTTAACTGCCTTAGAATATTACAATAATTACTGGAGTATTTACAAACACAACACACTTTATAATGTGCAAACTTTACAAAATGAAGTTTTGGATTATAAAGAGTTAGATACTGAAGATGAATATTTTAAAAAATTCACTTAGCCATTTAATAAAACCTTAAATTCAAGTAATAAATGCAACACGGAATAAGTCTAAGATAGCAAGCAGCGAGAAAATTGGCCATAAAAGCCAAATTTTCTCGCTGCTTGC
>REAS01000020.1 GCA_004294495.1 Sphingobacteriales bacterium | reverse complement strand
AAACAGAAAAAACCCTCGAAATCACAAACCTAAAAAATTGTACAATATGGTGTATAAAAGAATATAGATATTGCTTAAGTAAACGACATTGAATTATAATTTGTGATAAACAATAAGGTAAGTATAGATTTCAAAATCAAACCATCTTAACAATAAAAAAAGAGATTTAAAATTGGAAATTGCTTATTATTATACGTTCAATTTTTAAATCTGATTAAAACAATAATTGGTTTTATTAATTTAGCATTATCAACTTAGCAAAATGAAAAAAAGCATAGTAATTTGGGCATCAATATTTGGGCTAATTGCGGTTATTTTAGGTGCTTTTGGTGCCCATAATTTAAAAAAAATAGTTTCGCCCAACATTCTAAGCATTTGGCAAACAGGTATACAATATCAGTTTTACCATACTTTTGCCCTACTATTTTTATCTAATTTAAGTAATATAAAACCAAAATATATTAATTTTAGTTTTTACGGTTTTGTGTTGGGGATTATTTTATTTTCGGGCTCGTTATATTTATTGGCTTTAAAAGATTTTTTAGGGGCGCCGTGGCTAAAATACTTAGGCCCAATTACACCAATTGGCGGTTTGTTTTTTATTTTGGGCTGGCTTGGTATTTTATGTGGTGCAATTAAAGGCGATAAATGATAGATTTTGAACAAGCCTTAGCCCGTAAAACCTTATTTGTAGAGGTAATTTTGCCGCTTGCAGTGGCTAATTCTTTTACTTACCGTGTACCTTTCGATCAAAACAACAAAGTTGCCATTGGCAAGCGGGCGGTGGTACAGTTTGGTAAAAGCAAAATTTATACAGCTATTATATTATCAATAAGCCAAAATCCGCCCGAGCGTTACGAAGCTAAATATTTACTAGATATAATTGACGACCAACCCATAGTAAACCCAACGCAGCTAAATTTATGGCATTGGATGGCAAATTACTATATGTGCCATTTGGGCGAAGTTATGCAGGCCGCCCTACCATCGGCATTAAAATTGGCTAGCGAAACCCGCATAGTTTTAAACAGTCAAGGAGATTTTGATAAATCGGATTTAAGCGATAAAGAATTTGTAGTAGTTGAAGCTTTAGAAATTCAAAGAGAATTATTGATAAGTGATATTAATAAAATACTGGGACAAAAAAACGTTTTTTCTATCCTTCGCTCCCTTTTCGATAAAAAAGCAATTTTTATTTATGAGGAGATAAACCAAAAATACAAGCCTAAAACTATTGTTTTAATACAACTAAATCAAACCTATAAAAATCCAGATGCTTTAAAACAACTGTTTAGTTTGTTGGAAAAAGCACCCAAACAGTTAGATGTTTTGTTGGCTTATTTAAAGTTATCAAAACAAAATCAAGAAATTACAAAACCACAATTAGCCGAAGCTAGCGGCGCAACACCCGGAATTATAAAGGCTTTAATTGATAAAGATATTTTTATTACCGACTATAAAATTGTAAGCCGTTTAACAAAATACGACGACGAACTTACAGATACATTTACCTTAAACGCATACCAAGATGTTGCTTTAAAAGCTATAAAGCACTATTTTAACACTTTGCCGGTAACTTTATTGTATGGCGTAACTTCATCGGGCAAAACCCAAATTTATATACGCCTAATTGAAGATGCAATTGCCCAAGAAAAACAGGTTTTGTATTTATTACCCGAAATTGCCTTAACTACCCAAATTATAGAACGTTTAAAAAAATATTTTGCCGATAAAATTGTTGTTTACCACAGCAAATTTAACGATAACGAACGGGCCGAAGTTTGGCAAAAAGTGCTTAAAAACGAATGTAAACTAGTTTTAGGGGCTAGGTCGGCTGTGTTTTTACCCTTTGTAAATTTGGGTTTAATAATTGTTGACGAAGAACACGAAGCTAGTTACAAACAATACGACCCAGCCCCACGTTACAATGCTCGAGACACAGCAATTGTTTTAGCTGGTATGCACAAAGCCCATATTTTACTCGGTTCTGCAACGCCATCAATAGAAACTTATTTTAATGCACAAACTGGTAAATATGGTTTAGTAAAATTATTAAAACGCTATGGCGGAGTACAAATGCCTATGATTGAAGTAGCTAGTATTGCCGAAGAGGTACAAAAAAAAATCATAAAAGAAAATTTTACCACTGTTTTACTTGCACAAATGGAGCAGGCCTTAGCAAAAAAAGAACAGGTAATATTGTTTCAAAACCGACGAGGCTACGTACCTATTTTAATTTGCAAAACTTGCGGTAACACACCCAAGTGCATTAATTGCGATGTTAGTTTAACTTACCACAAAAGTTCTAACAAAATGCACTGCCACTATTGTGGCTACCAAGAAGATAATATTGTAAAATGTTTAGCTTGTGGCAGCACCCATATTGAGCAAAAGGGTTACGGCACCGAAAAAATAGAAGACGATATAAAGGTACTTTTACCCAACTTTAATGTTGGCCGTATGGATTACGATACCACACGTAACAAAAATGGGCACCAACATATTTTAAGCACTTTTGAAGAAGGGAAAATAGACATTTTAGTTGGTACACAAATGGTTGCTAAGGGATTAGATTTTGGTAACGTTACCACTATTGGTATTATAAATGCAGATAGTATGCTAAAGTTTCCAGATTTTAGAGCCTACGAACGAACGTTTCAAATGCTTTCGCAAGTGGCGGGCAGGGCAGGCAGACGGGATAAACAAGGAAAAGTAATTATACAAGCCTACGATGTTAAAAACCGCATTATACAGCAAGTAGTTGATAATAATTTTGATGGTATGTTTACCGATGAACTTGCCGAACGCAAACAATTTAATTACCCACCCTACACCCGAATTATACAAATTGATGTAAAACATAAAGATTTTTTAAAACTCCAAGCCATTGCCGAATATTTTGCCATAGAACTTCGAAAGGTTTTAGGAGACAAAGTTTTAGGTCCACAAATACCATTAGTTGGCCGCATACGCACATATTATATACAAACAATTATGATAAAGGTAGATAGGCAAACACAATCAATTGTAAAAGTAAAAGAGTTGTTAAAAATAAAATTTGCCGCTTTTTACGAAAACAAACTAAATAAAGCGGCACTTTTGAGTGTAGATGTTGACCCATATTAGATAGAATTTGAATATCTAAATCGGATAGCAAAAAATTTATCTCCTCTTTAAATTAATGTTCGCATAAAATAATCTAAAAACTTGCTTTATTAAATTAGTAAATAATATCTGCTTTTATTTACACAATAATTTACTTTTTGTTATTTTAGTTAATAATTTTAACTGTAAAATTTAAATAAACATTCATCTAGCAACCTATTGATTGTTAAGTATTTATATTCAATTGCAACAGTTACATTACTAACAAACTTATTAATTGTGGATAAATTAGTAATTTAAAGCTATTTTTTAATTTTTATAATATTCGTTATTTAAAAAAAACATTATACATTAGCATTGTAAAAAAAATTAAAACCATTTATTAACCTAATTGATTAAATAAAATGAAAAAATTTGAAGAAGTAAAAAAATTAATCGCAGACTTAGAAGGTGATGCCGACAAATTTTACAACAAAGGTAACAGTGCTGCTGGTACAAGAGTTAGAAAAGCAATGCAAGATTTAAAAAACTTATCTCAAGCAATACGTTTAGAGGTTCAAGAAACAAAAAACAAAGAAGCTGGAAAATAATATTTTTACCACTTAAATTAAAACGCCTCGTTTGCTTTGCAATCGAGGCGTTTTGTTTAATAATTACATTTTAACATTAATTGTAAAGTAATTTTTAATTAAAATTGCATAAAAAAAGCTAATAAATGGCATATCAAAACAACACACTATTATTTCAAAAAATATTTGATAGGCAAAAGCATTTACAACTTGTACCTTCTAACAGTAAAGTTTCGGCTTGGGCAAAAAAACTAGTTGGTTTTTTATTTCCAGAACAGGCTTTAAAATTATTTACTTCGTTAGCTGATATGCAATTACAGTTTGATGCTTTAGCTAGCGAATTAACCGAAATTCTTAATGCAACAACTGCTTGTAATAATTGCAACAATGAAGGTAAAACAAAACAATTTTTTGATAACCTACCAACATTATATGCACTGTTAAATACAGATATTGATGCGTTGTTAGATGGCGACCCCGCCGCTATTAGCGAATTTGAAGTTATTAGAACCTATCCAGGCTTTTACGCAGTATCGTTTTATAGAATAGCACATGCTTTATTAAAATTAGATATTCCGCTTTTACCGCGAATTTTAACCGAATATGCGCACACAGTAACAGGTATAGATATTCACCCAGCTGCACAAATTGGCGAATATTTACATATAGACCACGGTACAGGTGTAGTAATTGGTGAAACGGTACAAATTGGCCATCACGTAAAAATTTATCAAGGAGTTACTTTAGGAGCTTTAAGTGTAGAAAAACAAATGGCAGGTCTAAAGCGTCATCCTACGGTTGGCAATTATGTTGTAATATATTCGGGAGCTACTATTTTAGGTGGCCAAACAATAATTGGCAACCATTGTGTTATAGGCGGCAATGTTTGGTTAACCCACAGCGTTGCCGATTATGCAAAAGTTTACCACGAAAGTGGCACAAAAATTATTGAAACTAAATAATATGGCGGGCATTATAGATTTAATTGGCAATACGCCATTGGTTGAAATAAAAAAACTAAACACAAACCCAAACGTTAAAATTTTTGGTAAACTCGAAGGCAATAACCCAGGTGGAAGCGTTAAAGACAGAGCAGCTTTTAATATGATTAACAGCGCTTTACAGCGAGGCGAAATTAACCCAAACTCCAAATTAATTGAAGCTACCAGTGGTAATACAGGTATTGCTTTGGCCATGATAGCATCGTTATTTAATTTGAATATAGAACTGGTGATGCCTAGTTCATCAACCCGCGAGCGTACTTTAACTATGCAAGCTTTTGGTGCAAAAGTTACGCTTTTAGAAACTATTGAAATTTGCCGCGATTATGCCCAAGAAAAAGCAAAACAACCCAATTATTTTTTAATAAACCAATTTGCAAACCCCGATAATTACTTAGCTCATTACAAAACAACAGGCCCCGAAATTTGGCGTGATACCGAAAATAAAATAACCCACTTTGTAAGCTCTATGGGTACCACTGGCACTATAATGGGTACTTCAATGTTTTTAAAAGAGCAAAATCCTGCTATACAAATTGTAGGTTGCCAACCTACAGAAGGCTCTAGCATACCCGGAATAAGACGGTGGCCTGAGGCTTATTTGCCTAAAATTTTTGATGCTTCACGTGTTGATAAAATTATATATGTTAGCGAAGCTGATGCCACTTTTATGGCTCGTAAAATGGCAAATGAAGAAGGCATTTTTGCAGGTATGAGTTCGGGTGGTGGCTTATGGGCAGCACTAAAATTAGCAAACGAATTAGAAAGCGGACTTATTGTTTTTATCATTTGCGACCGTGGCGATAGGTATTTAAGTAGTGATTTGTTTGGGTAAATTCAAAAAAAATACAGACAAGTAAAGTCACTATTCAATAGCCAAACGTAAATTATCTGTTAAATCTTCTTCAACATCAATATCATTTAAAACAGGCATAAAACAATAGCTTAAACCTAATTCTTGTGCTTTTTTTATAGTATCTGATAATACTGTGTTAGTACTCCATTCCATATTTTCAAAAAGCTGCGGTGAAGGGTTATTCAGTCCTAACAAATAATAACCGCCATCTTTAGCAGGGCCAATTACAACATCGTAATGGTTTAATTGGCGATATGCATCGTTAATTATTTGGCTGGTAATTTCCATACAATCTGTACCAATAATAATAACCGGATAATGTTGTTTATCAAAAACTTCGGCGAAAGCCTGTTGCATTTTACCCCCTAAATCTGCTTGATTTTGATATTCAATTTTGTAATCGCCTTCCCAGTTTAACGTATCAATATTGGATTTATCAAAATATAAATATTTTTGAACATATAAATTTTTGGTAATTTGGTGGGTATGATTTAAAAGTAACTGATAAATTTTTAAAGCATTTACATCGCCTATGGTTTTTGCTAAACGGGTTTTGCATTCGCCTAATTGGGGGTATTTTAAAAATATAATTAAAGCTCGGGTCATTAAATATAAACTAATTTCACTAATATATGGATTTTAAAGTTTTGGTTCTTCGTCATTTTGTGTGGTTTTAATTTTATTAAGATAAAGTAAAAAATTTCTCCTTGATGAGAAAAGAAGCAAAGAATCAAGGCTTGCTGTTGTTTTATCGGGTATGCTCAATAAATTTTTAAGGGCGCAATTCAAGGCGTGGCAAAAAGTTGGTACTTTAAAAATTTTTGTGCAACACGCTGCGACTTGCTTGGTTTTGCTTTATGTTAGTTTCTACAAAAAATTTATTGGCATTCCACTCCAAACAACAGCCTGCCGGCAGGCAGGCTAGGCCGTCCCCAATCGCACACTTGTTTAAAAGGAGTGCAATTTAGGTCTGTTCCACAGTTTTTGACGAAGAACCTAAGTTTTTCACAAACGAACTAAATGCAGAAACAGAAAGCAAATTAAATAAAAAATAAAAAAATTATTTGATGCCTTAACATAATAGTATGGTTAAAATTTAGTGTGCAAATCAAACAGTGACAAAAAAATTCTTACAAAGAAAGGCTAAATTAAATTATATTTTCCTTAACCAGAATAGGCGATTTTTTTAATTTAAAAGAAAAAACATAAAACCTGAAATTTGTTACAAAAAATGTTGTTTTTCGTTTACATTTTTATACTTTGGCAATATATTTAATGCATTTACAACCCATACTTTATGGCTAATGTATAATGTAAACCAGTTATTTATTAATTCAAAAACATCCAATGAGCTACAAAAAAATCATTTATACTTTGCCAAAACCCGTAATTATATTATTTGCTATTTTATTTATCATACCAATTTTAAGCTTTAAGATAAACAAAAATAAGCAACAGCTACCTGTATATAAAAACCCTAAAATTTCTATTGAGTTGCGTATTGCCGATTTAATAAAACGGATGACTATTGAAGAAAAAGCAGGGCAGCTAAATCAAATGAATGGTGGTTCGCTTACTGGGCCAGGGTCTAGCAAAACAGATAGAGATGCAAAAACTCTAATGGTTAAGCAGGGTAAGGTAGGTTCGTTTTTAACGGTATCTGGTGTGCAAAACACACTATATTTTCAAAAAGTTGCTGTTCAACAAAGTAGGTTAGGCATTCCTTTATTATTTGCAATGGACGTTATACACGGCTACCGCACCATTTTTCCGATACCTTTAGCCGAAGCTTGTAGTTGGGATTTAACTGGTATAGAACAAAATTCGGCTGTGTCAGCTAAAGAAGCATCGGCAGCTGGTATTCACTGGACTTTTGCACCTATGTGCGATATAAGTAACGACCCACGTTGGGGTCGTGTTATGGAAGGTGCAGGCGAAGATCCTTTTCTTGCCGGGCAAATTTCGGGAGCCAGAGTTAAAGGTTTTCAAGGTAATTTTGATAATCAACATATTTTAGCTTGCGTAAAACACTATGCAGGTTATGGTGCTGTTGAAGCCGGAAGAGAATATAACCATGTAGATATGAGCAGAGTAACATTGTGGAACAAGCATTTACCATCGTATAAAGGAGCGGTTGATGCTGGGGCTGCAACAGTAATGAATGGTTTTAATGTATTTGAAGGTGTACCCGTATCGGCAAATAAATATTTAGTAACAGATATTTTAAAAAACAAATGGAAATTTAAAGGCTATTTAATAAGTGATTGGGCTTCATTTGAAGAAATGATTGCTCACGGCTATGCTAAAGATAGTATTGATGCTACCCAAAAAGCAATAAATGCGGGTAGTATGATGGATATGAAAAGCGAAGTTGTACTAAAAAATTTACCAAATTTGGTAAAGAATGGCAAAGTATCAATTACGCTTGTAAACAATGCCGTTTCACGTATTTTGTATTATAAATTTAAACTTGGTTTGTTTGATAATCCTTATAAATATTGCAATACCCAAAGAGAAGAAAACGATATATTCACACCAAATAATAGGGAAATAGCAAAAACAGCAGCACAAAAAAGTTTAGTTTTATTACAAAATAAGAATTCAGTTTTACCAATAAAAAACTTAGACAAAAAAATTGCGCTTATAGGATACTTTGCCGACAGTCATGCCGATATGTTTGATTTTTGGACATTTAAAGGCATACCTGAAGAAGCTGTTACCATTAAAGAAGGTTTACAAAAAATTTATCCAAATTTAAAATATGCAACAGGTTATGATCAGGATACAAAATCAACCCAAAAACTTATTAACGAAGCCGTTGAAACTGCCCAACAAGCAGATGTATTGGTAGTTAATATTGGCTGGTCGGGTAAATTTGCAGGCGAAGATAGAGCCTTTGCCGATATCAATGTTCCACCTGCCCAAGTAGAATTATTAAAAGCATTACACCAAACCGGCAAACCAATTGTAGCGTTAATATCAAGCGGAAGGCCTTTAATTTTAACCAATATACTTGATTATTGTGATGCTATTTTACAATGCTGGATACCCGGTACCGAAACTGGTAACGCAGTTGCAATCGTAATATCGGGCGGCTACAACCCTTCAGCAAAAACCGTAATTTCGTTCCCTTATAGTATTGGCCAAATACCTGTTTACTATAACCATTTTAACACAAGCCGCCCAGGCTTAAATAACCAAGGCGGTGCTTGGGAATCGCGATACCGAGACATACCCAATGCCCCTTTGTTTCCATTTGGCTTTGGTTTAAGTTACACTAATTTTGCATACAGTAATTTACAACTAATTGATACCCTTTTAACAACAAACAAGCCACTTAAGCTTAAAGTTACTGTACAAAATACCGGAAATTACGATGGCGAAGAAATAGTTCAACTGTATATTAACAAAAAGTTTTCATCCATTATTAGACCTGTTAAAGAACTTAAAGCATTTAAAAAAATTGCCCTAAAAATTGGCGAACAAAAAACATTGGAATTTACGCTAACAAAAAAGGAATTGAGTTACTTAACCGCCGAAGGCATACCTTTTTTAGAACCAGGAATAATATCTATTTTTGTGGGCACCAACTCTAAAGATGTTTTAAGTAAAAGCTTTAACTATTTAGGTAATTAAACCCAAAATGAAAAAAACACTTGTATGCCTCGCATTTATATCAAGCTTTAGTTTAACTAATTACGCACAAGATTTTACAAAATATGTAAACCCATTTATTGGCACATCGGCCGAAGGAAACACCTTCCCTGGTGCCACCGTACCTTTTGGTATGGTTCAATTAAGTCCCGAAAACAATAATTACGAATGGATTTACAATGCAGGCTATAAATTTAAAGATAGCACCATAATTGGTTTTGCACACACTCACTTAAGTGGCACAGGTTGCCCCGATTTGGGAGATATATTAATGCTACCCTACACCACTCATATAAAAAACAGCGCAACCCAATATCGCACATTAATTGATAAAGCAAGCGAGAAAGCAAGCCCTGGCTACTACTGCGTTAACTTACCCACCGAAGCTATAAAGGTAGAACTAACTGCAACCGAGCACACTGGCATACAACGATACATATTTAAAAATACAGGTGCAGCAAACATTTTGCTAGATTTACAAAGTGGTATAGTATGGTCAAAAAAAGATATAAATAACCGTGTATTAGAATCGGATATTAAAATTATAAACAACAGTACAATAGAAGGTTATGTAAAATCTAGCACTTGGGTAGAAAAAAAACTATTTTTTGTGATCAAATTTAGTAAACCGTTTATAAAATCTATAGTTTTAGATAGCACTTTACACCGCAAATTTAGTTTAAGCTACCAAATGCAAACGGGAGAATTTATTGAAACCCGAGTAGCAATATCATCGGTAAGTATTGATGGTGCAAAAAGAAATTTAATCGAATCGGAAAATAAAAGCTTCGAAACTGTTAAAAAAGAGGCCAATACAAAATGGAACAGTTATTTATCTAAAATAATTGTTGATGGTAATAAAGATCAAAAAATAAATTTTTACACCTCTATGTATCATTTGTTTGTGCAGCCAAATAACATTGCCGATATTGATGGGAATTACCGTGGTGCCGATGATAAAATACATCTATCAAAAACCAAAACATATTATTCTACACTTTCTATTTGGGATACTTACCGAGCTGCACACCCACTCTATTCTATTTTAACTCCTAAAAAAGATGGAGAAATGGTTAATACTATGCTTAACCATTTTGATGAAACCGGAATGTTACCTATTTGGACTCTTTGGGGTAAAGATAATTTTTGCATGATTGGCAATCACGCTGTACCTATAATTACCGATGCTTACTTTAAAGGTTTATTGAGTAACGAAGATAAAAAAAGAGCATATTTAGCTATTAAACAATCGCTTACAAAAAACAGTTGGCGTAAATATAATTGGGATGTGTATAATAAATATGGCTATATGCCTATTGATTCTAACGTAAACGAATCTGTTTCGCGTACTTTAGAAGCTATTACCGATGATTGGTGTGCTGCCCAAATTGCCAAAGAAATAGGTAACCAAACCGACTATTTGTTTTTTAGCAATAGAGCAAACAATTATAAAAATTTGTACGACAAAACCACCCGTTTGTTTAGACCAAAAACAGTTACAGGCCAATGGCTTACACCATTCGACCCACTTAAATACTCATGGGGGATGAAATACGATGAATATACCGAAGCAAATGCTTGGCAATATTTTTGGCATGTACAACACGATGTTAATGGTTTAATTTCTTTATTAGGAAGTAAAAATAATTTTAAGCTTAAATTAGATACGTTATTCTCAAAAGCCCCTGATAAAAAAAATGCTGGTTTAGATATTAGTGGTATGATAGGTCAATATGTACACGGCAACGAGCCAAGTCATCATATAGCCTACCTGTATAATTATGCGGGGGCTTATTACAAAACCCAAGAACTAATTCCTAAAATTTTGAAAGAAAAATACCAAAATAAGCCAGATGGCTTGTGCGGTAATGATGATTGCGGCCAAATGAGTGCTTGGTATATTTTTAGCGCATTAGGGTTTTATCCTGTAAACCCAGCATCTGGCGTATTTGATATTGGGGTACCCTCATTTAAAAAAGCGGCTATAAAAGTTGGCAACAAAACATTTACAATTGAAGCACCCAATTTAACAGTCGACAATAAATATATTCAAAAAATATTATTAAACGGTAAACCAGTTAAAAATTACCAAATCACCTACCAAAATATTATGCAAGGTGGGGTGTTAAAGTTTGATATGGGTACAAAAAAACTATTGCTGCAGTAATATTTTTTTGGGGGGGGGATTTATGTAAGGAAAACATAATATCTGTAACAACGTTTTTTTACATTTCTAAAAAAATCCATTAAATTATAAGGGGGCATACCAACCTACCAAACCCAACCACAACTAAAAAACGGCAAAAAAACGGCACCACAATACCTTAAACCGCACTTTTACCCTATACCA
>REAS01000019.1 GCA_004294495.1 Sphingobacteriales bacterium | reverse complement strand
AATTCTTTAATATAATGAATATCAGTCTTTTAACCTAATTTTTTGTTGCTTATTTTATTGATTTTCAATCAAATATATTTTTTGTCATGTACTAAAAAATTTTCAATAAAATGTTTTTCGACTTCGCTTAAATCGTTTTTTGTTTGTTCTTTGTATTTTTCGTATTCGGCGTTGGCTTTGTCTATGGCGTGTTGGTGGCTTATTTTGCCGCTGTGTTTTAAAATATCATTGCCTGTAATATTAATAAACTCATCCAATTTTTCTATCCAAGTTATCATATACATTGGTTTTCTATTTAATGCTTGTATTTCGGCAAGGTCAAGGTAAGCGGTTACCATTCTATTCAAAATATTCATTTCATCTTCATTGAGGTAGTTTTTGGCTATTTCAATTTCTTGTTTGGTAGGTTTTAAGCCTTTAAAATTAGTTAGCCCTAAATTTGGTTTTTGGGAATCTATACGTTGGTAAATAATTTCGGCTGCGGTGTGCCCGTGTGCAGCCCAATGCATTTTGTTTTGTATGGTTTGAAAAAACAATACAGAGTTTTCTGTTTTCGGGTCATAATCTATGCTGGTAGCATAAATATCCAAAACTTTACGCCAAAACACTTTTTCGGTCGAGCGTATATCCCTAATACGAGCTAATAACTCTTCAAAATAATTGCCGCCACCTGCTTGTTTCAGCATCTCATCATTCATCGTAAATCCTTTTACAATGTATTCCTTTAGCCTTGCTGTAGCCCATTGGCGAAACTTTGTACCTTGAAGACTTTTTACCCTATAGCCTACAGAGATAATAACATCAAGATTGTAGTATTTAACAAGTTGCTCTTGGGTTTTTCCTTCAATAGCACCGTGTTGGGTGGTATGTCGGAATTCCCGACATACCATAGTTTCTATTAATTCCCCTTCGGTAAAAATATTTTGAATATGTTCCGTAATAGTAGTTCTTCCTTTACCAAACAGTTCAGCCATTTGAGCTTGTGTAAGCCAAACGGTTTCGTTTTCAAGTCGAGTTTGTATTTTGGTTGCCCCGTCTTCTGTTTGGTAAATAATAATTTCTGAACTGTGACTCATCTGTATGTATTATGATTTTTTTGATTTGTAAGATTCTTCCGATTTCTTGATATTAATTTTTAACCGTCTTAATCAAATCAATCATATTTAAGATATTTTAATTTCTTATTTTAAATCGTATTTTTAAGTAAACTGTATTAAAATATCACTCCCTCAACCATTTCGCCAATACCTTAAACTGTAATTCGTTAGCACCACCCATTTTACTAATTACAAATTTTTTGTTTTGACTTGCTTTAAGCGTTACCAAAATATTTTTTTCTATGCCATCTCTATCAACAATAAAAGCCAAGATGTCGCCAACCTTTTTCTCCGAAATTATTTTAGGTAAATTTTCGGGTTTTAATCCATCAATGGTTAATATTTTATCGTTAACATTTAACCCAGCTAAAAAAGCGGCACTGTTTGTTGCTACGTTACGTACAGTTAAACTATTGTTAATTATGGCTGCATTTGCACCTAAATACGGTGAATTACTGCCGCTATTTTTATCGTCGATTTGTAAACCGGCATACCCTAGGTAAGTACTAAAATCAATATCAACAGTCCCGTTTATATAATTATCGTAAATAAAACTTAGGTGCTTACCCGCAAATTGTTCTAAAACGGCTCTAAATTCGGCATCAGTATAGCCACGTTTAAGTTTTTTGTAATATTGGTTGTAGGCAAACTGCATGGCATCATCTAAACTATATTTACCCTCGCTGTGATGTAAAATGGTTAAATTTATAACCGTTGCTATTAATGCACCTTTATTATAGTAGGAAATACTGGTATTTGCCGAGTTTTCGTTAGGGCGGTAATATTTTATCCAAGCATTAAAACTGGCTTGACTTAAGCTTTGTACTTTATTGCCCGGCTGATTGGCTATCGCATTAATATCGTTTTCTAGCTCGGCTAAAAAAACGGCTTGGTTAATAATTCCTGCTTTTAGGCTGATTAAGTTTTCGTAATAAGCGGTAAAACCTTCGGCAACCCAAAGGTTGGTAGTGTAGTTTTCTTGGTCGTAATTAAATGGCCCTAAAGCAATTGGGCGCAATCTTTTTACATTCCATAGGTGAAAATATTCATGTGCCACTAAACCTAAAAACCCTTTGTATGTATTTTCATCTGTATAGCCTAACCTTGTTGCGCCTAAAACGGTGCTATTTTTATGCTCTAATCCTCCGCCCCCAGCGGCATAATTGTGCACAATAAAAACATAGCGTTTGTTGGGGTTTTCACCAAAAATGGCTGTTGCTGTTTCAACAATTTTAGCCATATCGGTTTTTAATAACTCGGTATTATAGTTTCCACCATTTACCATGGCAACTTCGTGTTTTACACCTGCAGCATCAAAATAAAAAATATCTTGGTTACCAATTTCTATGGGGCTATCAAACAAAGTATCGAAATTTTGAGCGTAAAAAGTATTGGTTTTGTTAGGCAAAGGCTCTAACGCAGTTGATATTTTTTTCCATCCTTGTGTAGGATTAATTTTTACAATAGCTGGTTGATTTAGTTGTTTATCAACAAACATAAAAATATCAGGACAAGATAAAAATGCATGGTCGGCATCAACAAAGCTAGTACGCACCGATACTTCAAAAGCATAAACTCTGTAATTAATAACCACATTTTTTAAGTTAGCCGTATTAATTACCCAACTGTTTTTTGTAGTTTGTTGCACATTTATGGGCTTACCTGCATTACTTTTTGCAGTAAAATTTTCTACATTTTTAGAAAACTCTCGTATTAAGTACGAGCCTGGTGCCCAAACCGGCATTTTAACGGTTAAACTTTTGGCGTTTATGTTTTTAATAGCCATTTGCACTTCTACATAATGCGCCTGTGGCTGTAAAAAAGAGACTTCGAAATTTACATTGGCACTATTTTGGGCACTAGTTTGGGTACTAATCATTAAAGAAGTAATAAAAATTAATGTGGCGGTTAAAGGTAGTTTCATAAGTATATTTTTTCAAATTTAGTAAAGAAAATTAGTTGAACTGCATTTGTTGAAGTTTTTAAAAATTAACAAAAAACTAAGCCCTACATTTGCTGTTAAGTTAAAAGTTTTTGATAAGAAATATGAAAATTAAGCATTTTATTTATTTAGCAATTGCCTTGCTTTTAGGCTATTTAATTTTTAACAGGATAACAAAAAATGGAGAAACTGGGCCCGCCGATACAAAAGGAGCCAAAGATAAAAGCGCAAAACCTACTGCTGTTTTAGTAAACGGATTAGTTATAAAATCACAGAATTTCACCAATTCAATTACCGTTTCGGGAAGTATTGAGGCTAACGAGCAAGTGCAATTGCGGAGCGAAATATCGGGCATTGTACAAACCATAAATTTTGCCGAAGGCAGTTTTGTAAATAAGGGAGCATTGCTTTTAAAAATTGATGACAGAGAGTTGCAAGCACAACTGTTGCAAGCCAAAACAAAACAAACTTTAGCAGCAGAAAATGAAGCTAGGGCAGCTAAACTTTTAAAAGCCGAAGCTTTAAGTGTTGAAGAATACCAAAACACTAAAGCCGAATTAAAATTATTACAAGCACAAACTCAATTGGTAAAAGCCCAACTCAGTAAAACTCAAATTAGGGCGCCCTTTGCGGGGATGATTGGTTTGCGCAATATATCTAACGGGGCATATTTAACACCAACTACCGATATAGCTAATTTACAAAGCACTAATATAGTTAAAATTACTTTCTCTGTACCTCAAAAATATGCCCAACGGGTAAAAAATGGATTAAAAATTACTTTTACGGTTTCGGGAACGGATAAGATTTTTACAGCAAAAATTTACGCTACCGAACCAAGCATAAATACTACCACACGTACCTTAATACTAAAAGCCAAGGCCGATAATGCAAAAGGATATTTACTGCCGGGTACTTTTGCAAATATTGTTTTGCCACTCCAAAATATTAGCAACGCTATTTTAATTCCGTCGCAAAGCATTGTTCCTGTTTTAAATGGTAAGCAAGTTTTTATCAGTGTAAACGGTAATGCAAAAAGCGTAATGGTGCAATCGGATATACGTACAAATGAAAATGTATTGATAACTAACGGTTTAAAAGTTGGGGATACGTTATTAACTACCGGCACAATGTCGTTAAAAAACGACATGCCCGTTAAAGTAAACCTACAACAAACTCCATAAAAATGAGTATTTCTACCACCAGCATAAAACGGCCTGTTTTGGCTATTGTAATGAATTTAATGTTGATACTCTTCGGCATTATTGGTTTTACTTTTTTAGGCGTTCGCGAGTTTCCGTCTATAGACCCACCTGTGGTTTCGGTACGTACCAGTTACCCAGGGGCAAATGCCGATATTATTCAATCGCAAATTACCGAACCTTTAGAAAAATCTTTAAATAGTATTGATGGTATAAAAAACATATCATCAGCAAGTAACCAAGGCTCAAGTTCAATTACAGTTGAGTTTAATTTAAACAAAAATATTGAAGAGGCCGCAAACGATGTGCGAGATAAAGTTTCGCAGGCGGTGCGCCAATTACCTAACGATTTAGATGGTGCACCCGTGGTTTCTAAAGCCGATGCAAATTCGGATGCCATCATATCTATGACCATACAAAGCGATAAACGAAATATTTTAGAGCTAAGCGATTTTGCCGAAAACGTAATTGCCCAACGTTTACAAACCATACCTGGCGTATCAACAGTGCAAATTTGGGGGCAAAAAAAATATGCCATGCGCTTATGGCTCGATCCCGAGAAATTAGCTTCGTATGGTTTAACACCTTTAGATGTTCGTAATGCGTTGCAAAAGCAAAACGTAGAATTACCGTCGGGTAAAATAGCTGGAGATAACACCGAGTTAAGTGTAAAAACGGTGGGTAACTTAAGTAGCGAAGAAGAGTTTAACAACTTATTGATAAAAAACGATGGCGCAAATGTGGTTCGGTTTAGTGATGTTGGCAACGCAGTTTTAGGTCCCGAAAATGAGGAAACTATTCTACGGTCGTCGGGGGCGCCAATGGTAGCAACCGCTATTGTACCACAACCTGGCGCAAATTATTTAGATATTGCTACCGAGTTTTACAAACGTTACGATGTTTTAAAAAAAGAACTTCCCAAAGACTATAAATTAAATATTGCTTTAGACAATACGGTTTTCATTAAACAATCGGTAGTGGAGGTTGGCGAAACCCTGTTAATTTCTTTGATATTAGTTATTCTAATTATTTACTTGTTTTTTAGAGATTGGGGAATTGCTTTTAGGCCTTTAATTGATATTCCCGTTTCGTTAGTTGCCACTTTTTTTGTGATGTATTTAATGGGATTTTCTATAAACGTACTCACATTATTGGCCATAGTTTTAGCAACTGGTTTAGTGGTTGATGATGGGATTGTGGTAACCGAAAATATTTTTAAAAAGGTAGAAGAAGGCATGTCGCCTTTTGAGGCTGCCATTGCTGGTGCAAACGAAATATTTTTTGCTGTAATTTCTATTTCGGTAACGCTAGCTGCAGTGTTTTTACCTGTTATATTTTTAGAAGGTTTTGTTGGGAGATTGTTTAGAGAATTTGGGGTAGTAATTGGTGCTGCGGTATTAATATCGGCTTTTGTATCGCTTACATTAACGCCAATGCTAAATGCTTATTTAATGAAAAGCGGAAATAAAAAATCTAACTTTTACAACAAAACCGAGCCCTATTTTATTATGATGAACGATAGTTATCAAACATCGTTAAACAATTTTTTAAAATATAAATGGCTGGCTTTTCCCATAATTTTAGTTTGTTTTGGTTTGATATTTTTATTTTTTAACATCCTACCTAAAGAAACCGCCCCATTAGATGATAGAAGTGGTATTAACATGTCAATATCTACTCCCGAAGGCTCATCCTACGAATATACCGACGCCTTTATGCAAAAATTGGACGGCATAGTTAAAGATTCTATCCCCGAAAAGGCAGCAAATATTGCGGTTACATCGCCTGGTTTTGCCGGTTCGGGGGCTACAAATACTGGCTTTTTTAGAATAAGATTATCAGAACCGGGCGAAAGAAAGCGCACCCAAATGCAAATTGCTACACAGCTTACAAAAATTGCGAAAGGGTTTTCGGAAGCAAAAGCGTTTGTAATTCAGCAACCTACAATATCTGTTGGTAGGGCAAGAGGGTTGCCTATTCAATACATTATACAAGCTAACAATTTTAAACAATTACAAGGTAAAATACCAGCTTTTATCAGGGCAACCGCTTTTAAACTACCATCATTAACTCCCTGTATTCTAAGTTGCAACTAGCTTTTAGTTTTTTTCTTCTGATAGATATTTTATT
>REAS01000181.1 GCA_004294495.1 Sphingobacteriales bacterium | reverse complement strand
CCCCCTATATACTACTTAAAAATACAACAAAAAGCGCATATAAAAAAATCATTTTTGATTAAAATATCGTGTACTTTTGCTTAAGTAAACGACATTGACATATGTATCCTTAATTTATCGTGATCGTTCTTCCGTAAAGACCTATCACATATTAGTTCACAAAATTTACAACAACCACTTAAAAAAGAATACTAAGAATATGCTAAAAAACTGCTACAAAATACTTTTTGATTACCCCTTTTTAGGGCAACTACTACAGCGTTTACCTTTTTTATATTTTTTGCAGCAACTTTTAAAAACACATTCGAATTTTAGTTTTGAGTTAACCAAAATTTGCGGATTGTTTAGGGAAATATTTTCGGGTTTATTCTCCATTTTTTTAGTGAGGGAACAGTTTTAATACTGTTCCCTAATAAATTTTTATGCTTGTGGAATTAGTTTGCCAATTGTTTTATCAATTTGAAATAAGCCATCTAACTCAATACCAATTAATTCGTAAATTTCTATAGTGCGACGAGCGGTATCTTCTTCTTCTTTTTGCTCATCTAAAAACCATTGTACAAAACTAAAGGTTTGAAAATCGTTTAGTTCGAAGCATTTTTTAGCGATTTTATTGAAACGGGTAGTAATCCCTATCTCCATTTCTAAATAAGTATCTAAAACTGTTCTTAAATCATCAAAGTTATTGTTTACTTGATGCACTTCGGGTGCTAAGGCATGTGCGCCCATGTCCAAAATGTAATCAAACAATTTCATTTTGTGAACGGTTTCTTCGGCTGATTGATGCTTAAAAAACTCACCAGCGTTTATGTAGCCTTTTAAGTGGCACCAAGCCGACATGCCCAAATAAGCTGCACTAGAGTGTGCTTCAACAGCAATTTGTTGGTTAAGCACCTCAATAATTTCTTCGCTTAACGAAGTGTTTTTTCTAATAATTGAAGTTTCCATAATATTCTTTTTTTAATGTGATACAAGGTAAGTGTTTTTGTGCAATTTATGTTCGCATAATTCCGAAAACTTTACACTGTTTTTGTATAAAACATCTTGCAAACGAATGAAAAACATTGCTCCGTTAAATAATTCTTTTAATGCAATGAGGTGATAAAGTGTGCAAGCAATTTTGCATTTACCTTGTTGTAATAAAATTTTGTTGCTATCTGGTTTGTCCGATAAATCGAATAACATTGCTGCTATGTTAAAGCTGTTTAGCTTTTTATGCAACAAAAAAAACTCGGTGTAACGCATCTCAAAATCAAACCCATTAAAATTGCCTTCCAAAACTGTAAGTTTTTTGGACGTTTTTATGTAACCGGCTTTGCTATTAAAAAGTGTTTCCATTTATTTTTCTTCAAATATAGTTTATTTAGATTAAATACAAATAAGAAAATAAAAAAAAAGCAAGCCCATTTTTGAGCTTGCATTTTTTAAGAAATTTTTAAAGAATTTGCTTAGTTTTTTTAAAATTGGAGTTTGCGTATTCTATGTTAACATCCAAATAAAACAGCAAAAACTGGTAGAAATTTTAAAAAAGTTTTAAAATTATTTTAGCTATTTAATATTTTTGAATA
>REAS01000052.1 GCA_004294495.1 Sphingobacteriales bacterium | reverse complement strand
AGATTAAACAGAAAAAACCCTCGAAATCACAAACCTAAAAAATTGTACAATATGGTGTATAAAAGAATATAGATATTGCTTAAGTAAACGACATTGAATATTAATTTTTTATTTGCGCAATTTGTTGGAGTAGATAATGTAGCACAAAATATAACTGGTAAAATATCTGGCGTAATAATAGATTCACTAACTTTAAAACCTGTGGATTATGCAACCATATCTGTTAGCAATTACGGCCAAACAAATTCTACAAATGGTACAGTAGCCGATGGCAATGGAAACTTTAAATTAGACAAAATTAAAGCAGGTAAATACCGAGTATCTGTTTCATTTATCGGTTATAAAACAAAAATTATTGAACCTGTAATTACTACCGATTTTAAATTAGATATAAACCTTGGTAGCATCCTTTTAGCTTCAAATACTAAGCTGTTAAACGAAGTAGTTGTTGAAGGGCAAGCATTGCTAATAGAAAACAAAATTGATAAGTTAGTTTACAACGCCGAAAAAGATGTTAGCATTGCTGGTGGTAACGCAACTGATGTTTTAAGAAAAGTGCCTTTACTTTCGGTTGATTTTGATGGAAATGTTTCGTTACGGGGTAGCAGCAATATTACTGTTTTAATAAACGGTAAACCATCAGGCATTATGGCGGGTAACATGGCCGATGCCTTAAAAGCCATACCAGCCGATCAGATTAAAAATGTTGAAGTGATAACTTCGCCATCGGCAAAGTACGATGCCGAGGGAACAAGTGGTATAATAAATATCATTACTAAAAAAAATAATTTAGAGGGCATTAGTGGTTCTGTAAACGCCGGAGTTGGTGTAAGGCAAAATAGTGGCAATTTTAACATCAACGCCAAAAAAAACAGGTTGGCTTTAACGGGTAATTATGGAGGTTTTTACAGTTGGCCTGCGTTATCTAAATTAACTTTTAATCGAATAAATACAACAAATAACCAATTGTTTAGCCAATACGGCGAAGGTACAACCGACCGTTTATCAACCAACGGAGCTTTAGGTGCCGATTATGATTTTAATAAATTTAACTCTTTTAACACTAACATAAAAATAAATTGGTTTAGAACTACGGTTGATGGTTTTAACAATAACCAGATTGTTGATTTACTAAATGCCTACAATTTTAAAAGAAATACGAATAACAAAACGCAGGTTTTAGGTTACGATTGGAATAATAATTATACCCATAAATTTAAAAAAGAAGGGCAAGAAGTTTCGGTTGCCGCCCAAATGAGCAATAGTAATTTGTTAAACGATTATCAATCTGGTTTTGAGTTTAACTCCAATTTTACACCCGACTCGGCCGAGCTAGGTAAAAGTAATGCTCAAAATCATGAAACTACTTTTCAAATAGATTATACCCATCCGTTTAATAAAATAGTTTTAGAATCAGGTGTAAAAACTATCATTAGAGATATTTCTAACCGTTCGGATGTTAAAAGTTTTTTCCCCGTTAGTAATACAACAATTACTTTAGCAGGCCGAAATTTTTTATATAATTACAATCAAAACGTGTATGCTGCTTATACCACTATAGGTTTTACTTTGGCTAAAAAGTATGGCTTTAAGTTGGGCGCAAGGTTTGAAGAAACACAAATTAATGGCCTTAGTGCCGGGTTAAGCAATATTAAACCCTTTAATAGTATTTATGATAATTTTGTGCCAAGTATAGTTGTTTCGCGTAGTTTTAAAAATTCTAGAACATTAAAATTAAGTTACAATAAAAGGTTGCAAAGGCCTAGTTTATTTTATTTAAATCCGTTTCGTAACTCGGCCGACCCACTAAATCAAACCGAAGGAAATCCATTTTTATTTCCCGAGTTGGCTAATAACTTTGAGTTTAATTTTTCAACGTTTATAAAAACTACTATTTTAAATGCTTCGGTTTATTACAGGCACACTAGCAATTTAATTGAAGGTCTTGTTCAAAACCAGAAAATTAATGTAGGTACAAGCAACGAAAAAAACTACTCTTTAACTACTTACCAAAATGTGGGTAGCAATAATTCGTTCGGGTTTAATTTTTTTGGGTCTATAAACCCCGTTAAAAAACTTACCCTTAGGGCAAACTTAAACGCATATTCCTACAATATAAATTTAGGTACGGTAACCACTGCAATTACTGCTGCTAAAGATCAAACCTATTTTATGTACAATGGTTATTTTAATGCTACTTGGGTTTTAAATAAGGGCTATACTTTCGAAACTTTTTTAATTGCCAATGCCCCTCGCCGTACTTTCCAAGGCCGTAACCCATCGTTTAATATGTGGAATTTGGGTGTAAAAAAAGAAATGTGGAAGAAAAAAGGAAGTATTGGCGTTACGGTTATTGATCCTTTTAACGGCCGCAAAAATTTTGATTCGGAGATTAATAATTCACAATTTACGCAAAGCTCTAATTTTTCAATCCCTTTCCGGTCGGTAGGTGTTTCGTTTAGTTATAAATTTGGGCAATTAAAAGTTCAAGAAACAAAAAAAGGAGTTAAAAACGACGATTTAAAACAAGGAGAAACTCAAGGTGGGGTTAATTAAGTTCATTTATTTTTTTTATCCTAAGATGGATAATTTAATAGTGCTTTTTTTTAAAAGGGGTAAAACTTATTTTAATAAATAAATTTTACCCATATTTTTCTTAAACATATTATCGCCTTGGGTTATACGTCGGCCAATTTGCGCATCATCGTAATTTTTTATGGTTACCTTGTAAAAGTAAACACCGTTTGCTAAACGGTCGCCAAACTGGTCGGTGCCATCCCAAGCAAAATCCGAAATATTATTTCCGCTTCTAATATTACCTAATTCGTTTTTAAATACTTCACGCACAACTTTACCTGTAGCGGTAAATATGGTAATTTTTATATCGTCGGGTATTTTCATCCCCGTAAGGGTAAACACAAAACGCATGCTTGTTGTACATGGGTTGGGGTAGGGGTAAAAGTTAGTTATTTCCGATTTGTTGATACATTCAAAATCTATAGTATAATCGTTTGCAGTGTTATAGTTTCCACTAGCGTCTTTGCTGCGTACTTTTAAGGTGTAAGTACCATCTTCGAACGGACTTTTTGCAATATATTCTATAGTTGATTTGTTAATGTTTGTATTTGTAGACGGTTTAATTTTAAGTTGGCTACTGCCGTAAGATAAACGTGAATATTTTGTTTCGTCTTGCTTTTTAATGAAAACTTCAACTAGTGCAGTATCGCCAAGCAATAAAAATTTATTATCATCAATAGTGGTAATATTAATTACAGGTTGTGGCGAAACTATTTCGCCATTAATTATTGATTTTCCATCAAAAACAACATTAACTAAAGGCTCTTTTACATCTTTATTTACATTATAATCTTTTGTGATTACATTATTAAATCGGTATAAATCAAATTGGTTTTGAGTTTGAAATTGTAATTTCAAGTTATTTTTTCCACCTAAACCTTTTGTAGCATCTGCTAATTTTATACTAATGCTCGTTCTTGGTAATAGTTTTGGTATGGGAATTAAGGTTTTAGTAATGGTTGATTTATCGGATTTAAAAATGGTTTGATTTACGCTCATCGGCTCCGATTCGTAATTAGAAAGGTTGGTAACTCCAATTTCCCATTTGGTAGAATCGCCCTCTTGTAAAGTTACATCTTTAAAAATATCTTTAAACTCGGGGTTAAAAGTAAGTTCGGTAACGGGTTGATAAATTATTCTGAGGTGTTTTAAATCCGCTGCGTTTTTTTCTACTTTATCGCTTACTTCGGCTTTAATTTTAAGGTAAGGGTAAGTTAATGCACTAATATTAGTTAAATCAATTTCGGTTGTGCTTATTTGCGTAAATAAATTGGTTTCTAGTCCATTAGGTTCTACGCCAACAAGAGTGTATTTTACTGCATCGCCCCCTATTTTATTGAAATCGAATTGAGCCGTTTTCCAAGATTTTGCAGGTCCAAAATTTTCGCTAGTAATTACGCCATTATCCATCACATAATTATATGCCTTTGTAAATTTAATTAATTGCGAACGGGCAGGAGTGCTTGAAGTATAATCCGCTGTAAACTCTTCTGCGGCACCAGCGGCAGCCCCTTTTATGCCCCAAAACATGTAAGGTTCGCCGTTATTTATTAAATTGTACTTAACTAAACCCACTGATCTTAATGCATTTTTAGCATAAGCTGGTAAAAGATTTAAAGCCGCATTAAAGCCATTTAAACCAAGTACGTAATAGCCATTAGGTATTTGGTTTATATAACTTACCATAGAATCTAACTGTATAGGGTCGTTAATATCCCAAAAGTATTGGCCACTATAACCATTAATCAAGTTGGGTCCACTTTGGCGGTTATAAATACTTGGGTAACTAAAAAGTTCGCCAAACACATTGTTATTAAAAGTTGCTATTGAAAAACCTGTAAATTCGGGGTTACCGTAAGCTACTGCATTTTGTATATTTACCCTTAATCGTTTTTCATCTGCGGTTGAGGCATCATCGCCGCGAGTTTGAATGTTGGTAAAATATAAACTGGTTATAAAATTAAATTTACCAGTGTTTACATCGTAACTTATATTTTTTAAATTAAGATTTTGCATTTGTGATTTATGCGAAAAACTACGTCCATCAACCACATTAGGTAAATAGGTAAACGATGCGTTAGACCAAGCACCACCTTTGTTAAAATCTAAATTTAACCTTGCTCGCCAATAGTAAACTTTACCAGCTTCAAAGTTTATTGATGGTTGCCATTTGGGTAACAAACCTACATTCATTATGCCCGAGGTTTTAAAAAACGGACTATTAAAACTTATTAAAGTATCTATTTCAAAAATATATTCGGCATTTTTGGTATATAAATTGTCGGGTTGGGCTTCTAACGAAACGGTATTTGTACCTACAATACCATTATTTATGGGGTATAGTAAATTTACTCCATTGCCTGGTAAAAAAACATCAATACTTGCTTGGTTATTATTTTCGTTTAGTTCAGTAATTTTATTTTGAGGGTCTAATAAAACGGTAATTTTGTTGTTTCCGGCTGCAACAATGCCTTGGTTACTTAACTCAATTGCTATGGTATCGGTATGGTAAACGGGTTTTATTTTATAAATAGGTATTTCAATTACAGAGTTATCGGCAAGTGTACGTGTAACTTTTACCACGACGCTATCCGCAACAGCTTTGCCAGGGTTTTCTATTTTTAATTTAAGTGAAAGAGAATTTAAACTTGCGTTTTGATTGGGAATACTAGGAAATAGGAAAGCATTTTTGGCCTGTAAATCGGCTTTAGCAGGAGCATAAAATTTTAGAGCGGGGTCGCCAATAAAAATATATTGCCTAACGTGAGCCAAATTTAAATCATCACCATTTTGCTGATATTGTCTTAGTCCTTTTTGAATACCTTTTGTAATTGCTTCGCCGTAATATTCTTGAAACCAGTTTTTATAAAAAATATTAGTAGCGCCAAAAAGATAGGATGCTACACCCAGGCTAGTTGTGCCTATCCAAGCTAAACCACCTAAATCTTTTTGTAATAAAAATTGTTCGGCTAATGAGTTTGAGGTGCTAAAAACATCGGCTGTGCTACAACCATTTACTACATAAAATGGAGTTTTATTTTTATTGTTATAATTTTTGGCTTCACCAAATGAAATTTCGGTACCGGTTGATGCGCCGTGGCCAAAGTATGATAAAAGCCCAATTCCTTGATTAGTTTCTTTTATAATTCGCTCAGTCTTATTTTCGGTAATTGGGGTACTTACATTTTTTCTTATAACCGATACTTTGCCACCAAAACTAGTTTCTTTTGCGTAAGTAAAAAAGTTGTTTTGGTAACCTGCCCAACCGTCATTTTCACTTTGAGTGGTACCGCCCGAGACGTGAATAAAATTTTTGCGCCATAATGAATCGGGTAATAAATTATATGTTTTAATTTTATCTAAATAATTGTTAATATCAATATTGTTGGTTACAGGTAAACGACCAGTTAGTAAACCGGGTTCTAAATTAGAGCCATTTAAGCCCGAAGTTAGCATATTATCGGACGGTGGAAAACCCATTGTAGGAACAAAATCGTTCGCTAAATCGGTTTTAGGATATTCGGTGCCGTTACCTAATAAAAATAAATAAACTGGTTTTGCCGGTACATTTAAATTAAGTCCAAAATTCACAAAGTTTTTAATGGCTAGAGGGTGGTGGAAACCATAGTAAAATTCGTTATACAAATCATCAACATAAGCAATTAGAGTTGGTAAGTTTTGGTTTTCGTTATAAGATTTGTAAGCATCGGCACCAGCCGAAAAAAGCTTGTTTGATACTATTAAATAAGGATTAAAATCGTTAGCCTTAAAATTTTTAAAGGTTATGGCTTCTAAAACTACTGGGTTTGTATTGTTTAAATTGGTTAAATAATAATTTGTGTTTGGTTTTGAGTTTATCACAAAATCGGAATTTCCGTTCGTTTTAACTTCGTTATAATAAGTATTGTTACTGTTATCTAATATAATTGCATTGGGAATATTACTGTTAGTAAATTTTAAATAAGCATTAACCTGAGTTGTATTTAAACTAAAATTTAAAGTATTTACGCCCGATAAGTTTAACAAACGAGGGTAAATAATTTCTACGTAAGCTGGTGCTTGAAAATCAGTAAAATTTGGTACAGTACTTAAATCATTTACCGAAGAAAAAACAGCAGTTGTAGATGCTTGTAAATTCCCTAAAGCAACGTTTTTTTTGTGTTTAACAATATCATATTCTCTAAATAAGGTATCGGTTACAACAATATTATTTACCAATATTTTAAAATGATGGTTAGCCGAACCTTGAATACCCAACTTAGAATCGGAACGGCCAGCGGTATAAAAAGATGTAGTAGTTGGCAAGTTAGTGTTTTGGGCAAAATTAGGCGTATTTAAAGTGTGGGTTTGGCTTTCTCCTTTGCTGTACGTATCCCCTAAAAATCCTTCCCCAGCAATATATTCTGATAAACTCATTGATGCTAAAATGTACCTACCTGGGTAATAGTTTGTGGCGAAATTTAACCGGCTTTTGTAAACCAAATAAGGTTCGGGGGTTAAGCCAACATTGCTAATGGTTTGATTTTGATACCTTAGGCCGTTTTCGGTTTCGCTGTAAGTTAAAAAATAGTAATTGGCATCTTCGAATAAACTTACTTCCTCATTTGGCAAATCGTTTTGCACTCTGTAAAGCGATTTATCTAAACTCGCATTATTTGGTTCGCCATAAAAAGTAATAATGTCAGTGTTAGTAAAAGTAGTTTGGTTTCCGCTAACCATTAATGCAACTTGTTTGCCTTTGTTAAATAGTTGAAACTTTTTAGGATCAACAGTATTTGAAATTAGGCCTGCTTGGCTAATTTGAGTAAAATTTATGCTGTATAAACCTTGTGCAGTTATTTTAATTTTAACGTATTTCTGCGTTGGTTTTATCCATTCGTTACCAAATTGTGCTTTTGCTACAAAACTTAAAACTATACTAAAAAATAATATAAGTGCTAAACACTTAGTGGCTATACGATTAATCATTTTATTTAATTACACAAACATTTAAAAATTGGTTTTTACAAACCCAAGCTAATTTATACCTTTATGGCTTAATATCAAATATAAAAATAGCATTGGAAAATACTGAACTTACCACCCTACAAACCGCACAAGATTTAGGTTTACTTGAAATAGAATACGTAAAAATTATAGAAATATTGGGCAGAGTGCCAAATTTTACTGAGCTATCTATATTTTCGGTAATGTGGAGCGAGCATTGCTCTTACAAAAACTCTATTGTATGGCTTAAAACTTTGCCTAAAGATGGGCCTCGTATGCTGGCAAAAGCGGGCGAAGAAAACGCAGGTATGGTTGATTTAGGTGATGGTATTGGCTGTGTATTTAAAATAGAATCGCACAATCACCCATCGGCATTAGAGCCTTACCAAGGTGCTGCCACTGGGGTGGGAGGTATAAATCGTGATATTTTTACCATGGGTGCAAGACCAATTGCACAATTAAACTCGTTGCGTTTTGGCAACCCCAATCACCCAAAAACACAATGGTTAATTAAAGGTGTTGTAAAAGGTATTGGTGATTATGGTAATGCTTTTGGCATACCAACCGTGGGTGGAGAAGTGTTTTTTGATGATTGCTACCACGTAAATCCGTTGGTAAATGCAATGTCGGCGGGTATAGTTAAAGCAGGCGAAACGGTTTCGGCAACATCATACGGAGTGGGCAATCCGGTTTATATTGTAGGTTCGGCAACGGGTAAAGATGGTATTCATGGTGCAGCTTTTGCATCAAAAAACATAACTGCCGATAGTATAAACGATTTGCCAGCAGTGCAAGTAGGCGACCCTTTTCAAGAAAAATTATTGCTTGAAGCAACTTTAGAAGTTATAAAAACTGGTGCCGTAATTGGAATGCAAGATATGGGTGCGGCAGGTATTATTTGCTCTAACTCCGAAATGAGTGCCAAGGGCGAACACGGTATGCGAATTGATTTGGACAAAGTGCCAACCCGCCAAGCCAATATGAAACCTTTCGAAATTTTACTTTCCGAATCTCAAGAACGGATGCTAATTGTAGTAGAAAAAGGCCGTGAAAAAGATGTTGAAGCTGTTTTTGATAAATGGGATTTAAACTGTGCCATTATTGGCGAAGTTACCGATACTAAACGTTTAGAGTATTATGTAGATGGTGTTTTGGTGGCCGATGTACCTGCTTACGATTTGGTTTTAGGTGGAGGTGCACCCGTTTATCACCGAGAATATAAAGAACCAGCTTATTTTCAGGAATTTAAAAAATTTAAAATTGAAGATGTTGCCGAGCCTCAAGATTTAACTTTGGTAGCGCAACACTTAATATCGCACCCAAATATAGCCTCTAAAAATTGGGTAACCAGCCAGTACGATTCTATGGTTGGTACCGCAACAGTTACCACCAATAAACCTAGCGATGCCGCAATTGTTGCTGTTAAAGATAGCGAAAAAGCCATTGTATTAACAGTTGATTGTAACTCACGCTATGTAAACGCCGACCCGGAAACTGGTTGCGCCATTGCCGTTGCCGAAGCTGCCCGTAACATTACTTGTGCTGGTGGCGAACCAGTTGCCATTACCAATTGCTTAAATTTTGGTAACCCCAATGTGCCCGAAGTTTTTTGGCAATTTGTAAGTGCTATTAAAGGTATGAGTACTGCTTGTACCAAGTTTGAAACTCCGGTTACGGGTGGTAATGTTTCGTTTTACAATCAGTCTAGCGATGAAGGGCCAGTTTTTCCTACGCCAACTATTGGTATGCTAGGTGTTATGGATACATTGGATAATATGATGACTTTAGATTTTAAAGCTGAAGGCGATTTAATATATTTGGTAGGCCAATCTGTAAACTGCATTGCTTCTTCGCAATATTTGGCATCGTACCATAACATTTCAAAATCGCCAGCACCTTATTTCGATTTGGATAAAGAGTATGCTATGCACCAAGTTATTAAGCAGTTAATTCTTCAAAAAGTAATACAATCGGCACATGATGTTGCCGATGGTGGTTTATACATTGCTCTTTTAGAATCGGCTATGCCAAATAATTTAGGTTTTAGTGTTGATACCGATGACGAAATTCGTAAAGATGCTTTCCTTTTTGGCGAAGCCCAAGGTAGGGTTGTGGTAAGTATTAAACCCGAAAACCAAGAAGCTTTTGTGGAACTTATGGCAACATCGGATACCGAATTTAGTTTGTTAGGTACCGTTACCGCAGGTGATTTATTAGTTGATGAGCAAAGCTTTGGGAATGTTAGCGCAAGTATTTATGTTTATGAAAACGTACTGGGTAATATTATGAGTAATTAAATAATTTATCAGTTGAAATTTTTTCTGATTTAAAAAATCAATCAAAATCAATTAAAAATTTATAAACTTACGCCCTGATAAATTACATCAAAATTTAATTTAAAAGCGAACTAATATTTCTAAGATGAAAAACCCGAAATTATTTAAAATTATTTTATTTTTAATATTTGTAACGCTAAGCAGTGTAGTTTACAGCCAAACACCAATATCGTCTCGTAAAAACGAGAATTCTGTAAAATTTGCCACGCCTGATACGGCATTAAAAAACCTTTTTGATTTAGCAGAAGCTAAAGCTGCTGGAAATGTGCGTACATTTTCGCCCACCTATACGGTTTTAATTGAGGGTGGCGAATACCCATTTGTGTGGGTAGAAACCCAGCCAATGGCAGGGGTAATGTATGCAAAACGTAATTTAGAAGTTGCCTATAACAATATTGTTATTTTTTTAAATAACCAATTAGATAATGGGCGTGTACCTGGTATGATAATTCCTATGAACAATAACATTTGGGGGTTAACTGGATTAAAAGAAGTTGAAGATGGTAAATTGGGTATATTTTCGGAAACTTTACAAGGTTTTTTTGTTCCGGGCCCATCTTTAGAATTGTATTATTTATTGGGTAAAGATGATAAGTATTTAGATTTACTTTACAAATCTTACGAAGCTTATGATAACTATTTATGGAAATACCGCGATAGCGATGGCGATGGCTGTTTAGAAGCTTGGTGCCAAACAGATAGTGGAGAAGATTATTTAGTTCGCTATAATTACGCCCCTTTTTGCTGGCCTTTCGAGTTTCCGCCGGTTGAAGGTAAAATGCCCGCTGACAGTGCTTTTATTAAACGATGGTGGCCAAAAGAATTTGCTAAAGATTACACCCATGCCAAAAACCCAATGCCAGTAGAGTCCATTGATGTAATGGGATATTCATACACCTGCCGAGATGTGTTGGCAAAAATATCGGCTTTACAAAAAAATGGTAAAGAAAGCTATTGGAGGGCTAAAGCAAATGTGGTGCGTAATAAAATGAATACCTACTTGTGGGTAGAAAAAAACAATGCTTACTATTATCGTAATAAATTCAATCAAATTACCCCAACTTTAACCCATAACAACCTTAGGGCTATGTATTTTGGTACCATGACGCAACCTATGGCAAACCAATTTATAAAACACCATTTACTAAACCCTAAAGAGTTTTGGACTTATATGCCACTAACCAGTATTGCCGCTAACGATCCTGATTTTAGAAACATAAGCCATAATAACTGGAGCGGCCAACCCGAAGGTTTAACATATCAGAGAGCAATTACCGCTTTAGAAAACTATGGCCATTATGCCGAAGTAACCCTAATAGGCCAAAAATTGTTAAATACAATTGGAAAAAGCAAAAAATTTACCCAACAATTCGATCCATTTACTGCTGCACAAAATGGTCACGATGGTTATGGGCCAACTGTGTTGTCGGTTTTAGAATATTATTCGAGAATGTATGGGGTATATCCTAAAAATGATACCATACATTTTAGCGGATTAGGTAAACAAAAACCTTATACTTACAGCCAAATTTTAAAAGAAAAAACGTATAAAATAGAGCAAAAAAACAACCAAATTTCAGGTTATTTAAACAATAAGTTATTATTTAAAAGTACTGCTGGTGTTAAAGTAAGCACAAATAAATTAGGTAAAGTTATTTCTATTTCGGGAATTGATACCCTTACTCGCACCATTGTTTTTACCATTGGTAAAACTACTTACAAAGGTTTAGTTAAACCTAATGGTGTTTACATTTTGCAAAATGGCAAACTTAAAATAAAGCAAAATACACCGTTTAATTATCCTTTTAAAGAAGGTAATTAATTTTTTTTTAATAGGGTAAAAATCACATATTGAATTTCTGAAATTTTGCAGTGTTTTTAAATTGGCATAAAGTATAATACTTTAGCTAATTTAAAACACGCAGCGCATGGTTGCATGTCGTTTACCAAATTTTGCTCCAGTAGCTTCGTGTATGGCAATCATTTTACTATTAAAATCGCCTACCCATGATAACTCCAATTCATCGTATTGGTTTTTGGGTATAACATATTCTTTTAGTTTTATGAACAGAGCCGATTCTATACCGTGTTTTTGATATTTTTCTTTTGTACCCATTACAATTGCCCGCATTCGATTAACTCCACGCCATTTTTTGTATAAAAAAAGTAGTTTGCCTAAAATGTTTAATTTCCCATTTAGTGGTTTTAACATAATGTTGGCATCGGGTAATATAACCACAAACGATGCGGGTTCGTTATCAATATAAGCAAACCACAATAGTTTGGGGTCCATAATAGCTTTCATTTTATTAAAACTATCTTTTACAGTATCTAATTTTATAGGTGTAAAATTTTCGAAGCTTTTCCAGCCATCATTATAAATTTCCATGAAATCGGCTGCATATTTATCGAAATTTTTATGTGTAAAGTGTTCGAAAGTGTAACCTGGTTTATTGGCTATCCAATTAGCAATTTTTGTAAATCTTTCTGGAAAAGGAATATTAAGGTTTAAATGATTAGTTATTTGCTCGTATTGTGTTACAAAGCCATAATCTTCAAATTGTTTTTTGTAATAAGGGAAATTGTAGTTCATCCCGTAAGATTGTTGGGTAAAACCTTCAATTAATAGCCCCCAAAAGTTGTCGTTTTCGCCAAAGTTTATAGGGCCATCCATAGCCTGCATACCTTGATTTTTTAGCCAACCTTTTGCCGTATCAAACAAAAGTTTAGATGCATTTTCATCGTCAATACACTCATAAAACCCTATACCTCCAGTGGGCTGTTTATTATTGTATGCTTTTTTTTGATTAATAAAAGCGGCAATCCTACCTATTACTGCATTGTTATCATCGGTTAAAAGCCAGCGAGTAATAACCCCGAAATTATGAAAATTATTTTTTTTGGGATTAAATGTTGCTTCAATATCGTTATCTAAAGGGCAAACCCAGTTTTTGTCTTGTGCGTATAGTTTCCGTGGAAAATCTAAAAACTGTTTAATAGTATTACTTCCTTGGATTTCTTTTATTTGCATGTTGGGTTGGTGTATTAAAAAAAAGCATTCAGGATTTTTTATCACGAATGCTTTTTGTTTTTTATTGTTTAATAGTCGTCATCATCGTCATCATCGTCAACAAAGTCATCTAAAATAATGAGATCGTCTGGTTCAACAATTGTAGTTTCAAAATCATCCAAGTCGTCATCGTTTTCGGTGTCCAATTCGTTGTCTAGAGGCATATCATTTTCCTCTTCTTCTTCCATTTTTTTTGTAGTTTTTTTAGCCATATTTAATAATTTAGTTTTTGGGTTTTGATTATTAAAGGTAACAAGTTTTTAAAATTGAAAAACAATTTTTTTTATTTTTTTTGCAAATTATTTGGTTTTATAAATACCCAAAATAACTTCAAAATTTAAATAGTATTTAGCTTATAAAGAGTTAATAAACATAAAAACTAATTATTTTTACCCAACACTTTAAAAATACCATCTGCTTTTAGTAAACATTCTTCATACTCGGTTTCGGCGTTTGCGTTGCTTATTATTGCGCTTCCCACCTCAAACGATAGATATTTATTTGTGGAGTTGTACAGCATAGATCTTATAATTACGTTAAAATCAAAATCCCCATTGGGGGCAAAATAACCTACTGCTCCCGAATATATACCACGTTTTGTTTGCTCGTAATGCTCAATAATTTCCATTGCTTTTAGCTTTGGCGCACCCGTCATACTGCCCATTGGAAAACTGTTTTTAACAATATCAACACTATTTATATCAGGTTTAACTTCACAAACTACCGTCGAAATCATTTGGTGAACATTTGCAAAACTGTAAATACCAAAAAGTTCTTCTACTTTTACGGTGCCGGCTTTCGCCGATTTTGTAAGGTCGTTGCGCACCAAATCTACAATCATTACGTTTTCTTGCTGTTCTTTGGCATCGTTTTGTAAATCGTTTTTTAGTTGAAGGTCTTTTTCAATATTTAAATTACGTTTGGCCGTACCTTTTATAGGTTGCGATATGAGTTTATTGCCTCGCTTAGCTAAAAACCTTTCGGGTGATGCGCTAATAATATATTTATCATCCCATTTAAAATAACTTGCAAACGGTGCTGGTGATATTTGAGTTAACTTTTGGTATGCCAAAACAGTATCTAAACTAACGTTCGGGGCAAAAAACTCAATACAAAAATTTGTAATGTAAATATCGCCACGGTTTATATGCGCCAAAATTTTATTAAAAGATGCCATATATTGCGCTTTACTTAATGCGCTATTTACTATACCATTAAACTCAAAAACTATTTTAGTTGGTTTTATATTTATAATTTGTTGGTAAATTTCCTCAGTATTGTTGCTAGTTATTGTAAGTGTATTTCCTTTTAAAATAAGAAGGTGCTTGGGTTCAAAAAAAAATAAATCCGGAAAATTTATTTCGTCTTTATTGTGGGATTGTATGTTTTCTGTTTCATTTTTTAAATCGTAACCAAAACCACCAAACAACCATTTCTTGTTTTTTTTGTAAGATTTTAATTGTTCAAATGCATTTAAATTTTGATTGTTAACTTCTATCTCCGATGCGGCATCGGCAGCAACCAAAAAATCAAATTCCGAATAACCATCTTGGTAGTTATTGCTATCAAACAAACAACAAACTTTAAATTGGCTTGCCCATAGTAATGCTTGATGCTTAAATTGTGCTGGGTTGGTAAGGGTAACAATCATTTGGCATGTAAAACTAATAATTGTTGTGGTTTTATAACTTTTATAAATTTTTTTTTTTTGCCTAGACTTTAGCCGTGTGTGAAAAATTATTCATCCAATGGCCTTGCTTTAATCATACCACCATAGGTTTCGTTTACGGTATGAGTTACAATAAATGCTTGTTTATCAATACTATGTATCATATTTCTTAATTTTGTGACCTCCATTTTAGTTACAACTGTAAACAATATATCAATCTCCGATTCTAAATGAGCAATGTTTTTAGAGTATCCTTTTTCGCCTTTGTAAATGGTAACCGCTCTTTTTAAGCGTTTGGTAATTGCTTGCCGTATTACATCGTTTTTACCCGATATTATTGTAACTCCAATATATTCTTCGATACCGTGAATAATAAAATCTACAGTTTTTGCAGCAGATAAATAGGTTAAAATGGCATACATAGCGGTTTCTATACCAAAAACAAAAGCCGCAAACGAAAATATAAAAATGTTAAATCCCATAATAATATCGCCAACGCTAAGGCTAGTTTTTCTGGAAATATACAATGCTAAAACCTCCGAGCCATCTAAAACTGCGCCACCACGCATAGCTAACCCAATGCCAGCACCTAAAAAAAATCCCCCAAAAATCGAAATCAAAAGCTTGTCGGATGTTATGATAGGGAAAATCTCGAAACTTAATAGTAAAGCCAAGCCAATTATGGCCACAATTGTTTTAAAAGCAAACATTTTAGAAATCTGTTTTAAGCCCAACAAAACAAACGGAATGTTAACACTAACTATTAATAATGCTAATGGCAAACCAGTTTTAACTTGTAAAATTAGCGATATACCCATTGCGCCACCATCCAAAAAATGGTTGGGTAACAAAAAACTTTTTAACCCAAAACAGGCCGAAAAAATGCCTAATACTATATAAAGCACTTCTTTAGTAACTTGTAAAAAGTTTGTTTTGCGTAATAAAAGTTTGATGCGTTTTTTTATTTGCATAGGTTATTGTGTTTTTGACGTGTTAATTTTTATTTTTAGCAAAATACCTAATTTTTTGCTTTTACAATAGGCACATAAAACATATTTAGATTTTTTTTACCTTAAATTAATTATTTTGGCGTTCCCTAAAAAGGGGCGGGCTTTTGTTGCAAGTCCTCACCCAATGAAAAATTGGGCTGTGGGCTTTTCACGCCAATCCCTAACGCAACGGTGCTTAAAACCAAATTGGTGGTGTTCAAAATACAAATAGAAAAATAAATTAGGGTGCATTTTTAACAACTGCGTTTGCCAGCATAAAAGTTGCTACATCGTTATCCGAATCATTAATTATTAATGTACCTTCTAAATTTATTGGTTTTGTAGAAAATTTTATTGCCTCCTTCATATAAATTTCTACCATTTCGGGTATGTCGCCATTTCCACAAAATTGGCACTGCATAATGGGTAATACCGATAGTAAAAATATTTTATGAGTTTGCCCTACTTTAATAGGTACCATGTATCCGTTAAGCTCTATTTTGGTTTTGTTATACGCCATTAATGCTGGTGGAAAATAAGGCATATACTGCCCTTCGGCATTTTTTTTTATGGTGCGGGTGTTTAAAATTTCCCAGTATTTGTTGGTAATTGTTTTGTGTAAAGGCGGTGCTTGGGCATAGCTTTTAAACAGTACAAAAATGTTTAAAATAAAAAATAAGGCAACCCATTTGGTTTTATACATCATATCACAAATTTACAAAACCGCAATTAGGGAAACAAATTTTTGATACCTATACCAACTGAGCTTAGTTTTTATTATTACGCAACCTTTAATCTTCCTCGTAATAATCAATCAAAATCCCTTTTTCAATATCAAAAGTTACAGTTCTTTTTTCTTCGCCAAAATTAAAAAGTAAAACCCCGTTTAAATAAAAATTTTGTTCTTGTTCGGCCTCAATACCTAATAAAGGGGCATTTATTACATTTAACCACATCGGGTTTTTGTCCTCATTGGTACAAGTTATTTTTATTTGCGAATTAAAATTACTTTCTACATCTTTAATTTCTTGGGCTACATTGTAATTGGTTTTAAGGCTAATACCATCATCGGTTTCGTTAATTTCTAATAAAATTGAGGCTATATTGTTAAAACTTAACTCTATTTTATCAATAAATATATAGGCATTTTTAGGGATGGATAGGTTATGCCACCTGTAATAACTAATGCCAACAATTTGTGTATCAGCTTTTACACTATCAATTAAAAATAATTCATCAACACTTAAATATCCCATATTAATTTTTTTTACAAAAAAACTAAATTATTTCGAAACATAGTAAATTAATAGTCCAATTGATGCTATTGCGCCAATTATTGAAAATACATTACGAATAGTTTGGCATATTTTGCCAAAAGTATTTGTTATTTCGCTGCTTTTATAGCCATCCATTACCAAATACATACTGCCAAATATAAGCCAGTTAAAGCCGCTTGGTGCATCGTTTTTAAAAAACATTAGTATGCCTACAATAACCAATATACCACCAGTTATTAAATTCAAAATTTCGTTTCGTTTATTTGTTTCCATATTTTTTTTAACAAATGCAATTATGTTCACAACACGATAAATCGTCTAAGTACATTACGTTTTTTCTATATTTTTCAATAGTTTTTTCATTATCCAAACCATAATACTGTGCTATATGGTTAGCTATAATGCCAAAACGTTGTCTAAATTTATAGATAAAGCAAAATATAACATTTTGATGCTGGACGTGTGGGCCAACTAAAAAAAGGTTTTTTGTTTTTATTGATTCGTCAAAATCATTTAGTATTGGCTTACCGTTTTGGGCAAATTCAAAAAAATCTTTTATTTGATATTCTCCTCCTAAGTAGCCTGTACAAAGTATTGGTGGTTGGGTGGTTGTAAAAATATCTTCTTTAGAAAAAACACTATAACCATCTTGGGTTTTTACCACTTCATTAATCTCTACATCATCGTAAATTACAATTTTATCTAAATTTGTGTTACTGTTATCCAATATCCGTTGCCTGCTATATGGCGATATAGAAATGCTTGGGTCTTGCTCGTTTACTTTAATTGTATCGGTTTTATCAATTAAAAGAATGCCTTCAACTTCGTTATTTTTCGATAAATTATAAGCTACATCAATACCGCTTTCGTAAGCCCCAATAACTATGTAATTATCTTCTTTAAAATCTGTATATGATTTTATTTTAGAAAACGGAATACATAACTCGGCCTCTTTAAATGGTTTTATCGAAGGGAACTTATATTCTCCAGTTGCCCAAATTAAATCTCGGCATTGAAAATCACCTAAGTTTGTTTGGATAATAAAAATGTTTTTAAATTTTTTAAGAGTTAGTACTTTGCAATTCTCGTTCACGTTAAGTTTAAACGATTGCACCATTTGGTTTAAATATTCGGCATATTCTAACCCGCTTAAATGTTGTTTACCTGTGCTTATTGCTGGCGAAGTATTTATTGCAATTGCATTGTAATCTAACAATCCAAACGATGTTGATGGGAAAGAGGGCGTTAAAAATTTTGTTTATTGCGGCCAATTTTTAAAGGACGAGCCTATGACATCTTCTTCTAAAATTACAAAATGATTGATACCAAAATCTTTAAGTGCTACACCCATACCAATTCCAGCTGCACCTGCACCAACAATTATAACTGGGTAAGTTTGTGTTTTGTTGATCATTAAAATGCTTTTAAATTTAAGTTTATTTGGTGTTGTATAAATATTTACTTGATTATGTTTAACCAAAAAAGCTTCATTTTTCCAAAAGTAAAAATTATTTGCAACATTGTTGCATTTATTTTATTGTGACGAGTTTAAAAAACTGATACGGCAGACACTAAAAACTTTAAAAACATAAACGCTGCTTTGAAAAAAACAAAGCAGCGTTTATAAATGGGTAATTATTGTATTAAAACTTCACACTCATACCTAAAAACAAAGTACGTGGGCGAGATGGGCCATATACATAAGCTGCATCACGGCTGGCACCTAAATCAAAATCTTTTTGGTAAGCGTTGGTATAGTTTTGTACACCAGTGTTTAACACCAAGTTTACATCGTTTTTAATTTTAAAATCGTAATTAATTTTAAAATTATTTTCTAAAAACGAAGGTGTTTTTTCTAGTTTATCATCGGTAATAAAACCTGCAAAATGCTGTGCAACCATACCGCCTGTATAAACACCAGAAAAGTTAACACTTATATTTTTGTTTGCGGTTAAAGTCATCACATAAAAGCCATAATTATCTGGTGTTCTAAAAAATCTTTTACTATCATTTGCAACCGTTGCCGACCATTGTACTGGCACATCGTAAGTACTTTTTTGAAGTGTGTAACCTAACTGAAAACTAAGTAATTTTTTGTATTGTATTTTTGGGTTTAGCGTTACACCCACAACATTTGCACCCGTACCGTTTCGGCGTTCTAAAAGTAAATCGCCAGATAGCGAAGTGCCTAATTCTTCTAAAATAAACACATTATTAAGTTGGGTGTAAAAACCATCTAAACTCATACCAATTGATACATCATCAAAGTATTTGTTATAATCTATTGAGCTGCTGTAAGCGTTTGAATATTCTGGAGTTAAGTTACCAATGTTACGTATTACTGCACCTTGGCCACCTACTTGGGTAATGTGTAAATCTTCATCAAAAACTTGTGGTGCTCTAAACCCTTTTGCGTAGCCTACTCTAAACTGTAAATCGTTGGTAATTTTGTATAAAATATTAGCTCGTGGGCTTACAATGGGTTTACCTATTAGGTTATGGTTATCAACCCTTGCGCCTAATAAAACATTAAATTTTTCTTCTATTTCCCATACATCTTGCAAGTAAAAACCTGTTTGGTTTGCGGTTTGGTTTATAAAACGATTGTACGATGGGGCATTATCTTGTAAGTTATTGTGGTTATACTCTACCCCAGAAACTAAGGTATGGTTACCGCCTGCAAAAACACCTAACTGGCCTGTATATTGTAAACCAGTTACTAAACTATTGTCTTCGGAGTTTCCGTAAGCATTAATATCTTTACCACCGCCGTAATAACTATCTCGTTTTAAATTTTGACCGTTTACATAAATCGAAAATTTATTTTTTTGATTGCTGGTATATTGTTCAAAAGTTAAACCACCATTTAAAATATTGTGTGTGGTAGATTCGGCAATATCGGCTTCGTGTAATGGTTTTTCAAAATTGTTACCACCTCTACGATACTCGTAAATATTATAACCACTTATGGTAAGTTTAGATAAACTGCTGGGCTTATAAAAAGATTTTAAACCAATTGATGTAGCTTTTAAATTACCCATTTCCGAGTACCCATCACCATTAGCATCCCAATGATTTCTGTTTCTGCTAAAACCGTTAACAGATATACCAGCCGTTTGGTTATCGTTTACTACATCGGCACCTAACATATAAGTTTTATCGGGTACTTTACCATCAATAAAAGCTTGGTTTGTGGTAAAGTACGAACTGTTTTTAATAGGCTCTTTGGTAATTACATTTACCGTACCTGCTACGGCACTGCTACCATAAAGTGCGGACCCGCCACTTCTAACCACTTCTACTCTTTCAACCATATTTGCGGGTATTTGCTCTAAGCCGTAAACACCTTGTAAGCTGTTATAAATTGGGCGGCCATCAATTAATATTTGGCTATAAGCACTTTCTAAACCATTCATACGTAAACCATTAAAGCCACAATTTTGGCAATTAGTTTCTATACGTAAAGCAGGTTGAAAGCTTAAACCTTCTGATAAGGTTACTGATTGTGTGGCTTTAAAAATCTTATCATCTAATAAATTACACAAAATAGGTGCATCTTTTCTTAAAATTTCACTTCTAGTTGCAGTTACTATGGTTTGTTCTAACTGCAAAAAATCGTTTTGTAAAAAAATACTTCCTAGGTTTTGGTTTGCATCTTTAATTGTTATAGCAGTTTCTTTTTTTAGAAAACCTACATAAGTTATTTTAAGCGTATAGGTACCGTTAGTTGCATTTTCTATTGTAAACTCCCCATTTTTATTAGTTGTAGTACCATTTTTAGTATCTAAAACTAATATGGTTGCACCTACAATTGGTTTTACACCATCATATACTTTACCTGTAATGGTATATGCTTGCGCTTGCAAAGTTGTAGTTAACAATAGCGAAGCAATAATTAATAGTGATGATTTGAACATATTTATAAATCTTAAATGAAACAATGTTGCAAATGTAATATTTATTTAGATTGATTAAAAATAAGTTTTAAAAAAATTAATTATTGAAACAATTTAGGAGCAAAAAACAATAACACTAACATTTAATTACAATTCAATTATTTAATGCAACTTTATTGCATCAATAAAAATAACTACCTTTGTTAATAATGATGGAAAACGAAATTTCGGGTATTGTACTTATGCTAGTACTTGGTTTAAGACACGGGTTTGATCCCGACCATATAGCTGTAATAGATGGTTTGGCAATGCGGGCGCAAAATAATACCAAAAAAATTGCTCCTTGGGTTGGAACATTTTTTGCACTTGGTCACGGGTTAGTAGTTACTGCAATTGCCGTTGGTATTCATTTTGTTCACCAGTTATTTACATTACCAAAAAGTTTTTTTGCCGTTTTAGAGTGGCTACCCGTAGCACTTCTTATTTTAGTAGGTATTTTAAATTTAAGAAGTTTATTGGCACACAAAAACCAATTTAAGCCAGTGTCTTGGCGCAGTCGTTTTGTTCCAAAATCATTACGAGAAAAAGTTCATCCTTTATCAGTTTTACTTACAGGAGTAATTTTTGCTTTGGTATTTGATACCGCCACACAAGCTGCGGCTTGGGGTTATGCAGCATCAACCAATGGCGGGTGGCTTACCGCACTGGTTATGGGTTTGGTATTTACATTGGGTAAGGTTTTTACCGATACTTTAGATGGTTTATTACTAAACAAAATTTGGAAAAATTACAGCAACAAAAATGTATTGCTTAAAAGTAGGCGAATATTAGGTTGGGGAATTGTAAGTCTTTCGTTTTTAGTAGCATTGTATAAAATTAGCTCCACTTTTTTACCTGCCATTACGCTTTCCGATGCAATGATGACTATTGTTGGTTTTTCTTTTTTTATAGCCATTATTATTTTTTACATATACACTTGGTTTGTAAGCAAAACCGCCCAAAAACTAAATTATGGCCATTAAAAACCTGCCCGATATACAATTGCATTTATTTATTTGTAATGGTGGTAGCTGTTGTAAAAACGGTGCCGAAGAAACCACCAATATTATAAGAAGTACCATTAAAAAAATGGGCGCATTTGCCAATGTGCACACCACTAAAACTTTATGCAATGGCCGTTGCGATGATGCACCCGTGGTAATTGTAATGCCGCAGGGCAATTGGTATAAATTTATTTTGCCACAATATGCCGAAGAGTTTACAGCAAAATTATTAAACAACGATACCATACCCCAGCAATTTAAATTATATGCTTACGGCGATGAGCTTGCCAACAGCGCATCTATACCTCGAGACAATCAATAAAAAACTTAATTATACAAGCAATGAATAACCATAAAATACCTGTAACTGTACTCACTGGCTTTTTAGGATCTGGTAAAACTACTTTATTAAACCGCATATTATCCGAAAACCACGGAAAAAAAATAGCTGTAATAGAAAACGAATTTGGCGAAATTGGTGTAGATAACGAATTGGTTATTGGTGCCGATGAAGAGATTTTTGAAATGAACAATGGCTGCATTTGTTGTACTGTAAGAGGCGATTTAATTAGGATTTTAACACAACTTACTCGCCGTAAAGATAGGTTAGACCATATCATTATCGAAACAACAGGTATGGCTAACCCATCGCCTGTGGCACAAACTTTTTGGGTTGATGAAGAAATGCAAGAACAGTTTAAGCTAGATGCAATTGTAACTATTGTTGATGCTAAACACGTTTGGCTACATATTGATGACAGCGAGGAATGTAAAGAACAAATAGCCTTTGCCGATGTAATTTTACTCAACAAAACAGATTTAGTTTCTACCGAAGAATTAGGATTGCTTAAAACACGCATAAAGCGGATGAACAGCCAAGCAAAAATACATACTACCATAAATGCCGAAATTAACCTTAACCATATTTTAAATATAAACGCTTTTGATTTAGAGGCTAAAGTTGAAATAAATCCCAGTTTTTTAGAAGAAGAGTATCCGTACGAATGGAGCGGTTTTTACGAATTAGAAAAAGAAAATTACACCTTAACATTTGATGAAGGCCCCGATTTAGCAATGGATTTGCTGGTGTTGCCCCTGCCCAATATTTCGGACGAAAGCCAGTTAAAAGCTGCTAAAAAAGCAATATTTATGTTTTCGGAACGCGATGATGTGCATATTGCAAACGCCAAAAATAGTAGTATTAGCCTATTTCAAAAAAAACAAATTGATTTGGTTAACACACAGCAAAGCTATCAACTAAGTATAGAAAAAGCAGGTTTTTACGGTTTATTTACCCAACACGGGCCCGATGAGTTTAATATGAAATTTGCGTTAAATAATTTGCAAATTAACCCAATAGCGCAACAGGAACATAGCCACAGCCACCAACACGATAATACAGTAGTATCGGTAGGTATTGAGGATGAAAGAATGCTGGATATAAACAAAGTAGATACGTGGATTTCGATGTTGCTACAATACAAAGGCGTTGATATTTACAGAATGAAGGGTATTTTAAATATCAAAAACAACCCAAACCGCTTTGTTTTTCAAGGTGTACATATGCTGTTTGATGCCATAGAAGATAGACCTTGGCGAGCAGATGAAATCCGTAGAAACCAAATGATTTTTATAGGTAAAAACTTAGATAGAAACGAAATTGTTACAGGTTTTGAACTTTGCATAGCCAATAATCAATAAAATTATGGACCAGCAAGAACCCTATTTTATTCCGTTGCCATCTAACAATGAATTAATTAGCCTACAAATTGAATTAGACGAGTATATTACTGCAATAGCCTGGTTAAATAATAAAAACTTAGCCGTAGGTACGGCAGCAGGTACTTTATATTTTTTAGATATTGAAACCGAAAAAGTTTTACATAAAATAAAAGCACATAATGGTTCGGTGCAATCTATAAGCACAAATAATCATAACTTGATTGCCACAGGTGGGCAAGATGGTTTAGCAAAAATATTTGAATGGGGAAACACAAACCCAATTGCCCAATTAAAAATGAACGCCGAGTGGATAGAAAAGGTAGTTTACAGCCCTGATGGTTTATGGCTTTTGGTAGTTGCGGGCAATCAATTTAGCCTATTTAAAGCTGATGGAAGCCTAGTCTATAATTCAATAACTCACGAAAGTACCATTTCTGATATTTGCTGGCGAGCCGATAGCCAACAATTTAGCTCGGCTTGTTATAGTTCCGTAAGGTTTTTTAATGTAAATAGTGCCATTGAAATTGATACACTTTTGTGGAAAAATTCTATGCTATCAATTTCTTGGAGTCCAAATTCTAAGTTTTTATGTTCGGGTACGCAAGATTCGAGAATACACTTTTGGCAATTGCCCTACAAAAAAGGTAATGATTTTGAGATGAGCGGCTACCGTGGCAAAGTGCGTAATTTAAGTTGGGACAGTAAATCTAATTTTATGGCCAGTAATTGCTGGAACGAAGTTATAGTTTGGCCTTTTCATAAAGGGAAAGCACCAAAAGGTAAAAAACCAATTATTCTTGCGCACTCAACCGAAAGGGTAACCACTTTAAATTTTCAAAACGATAGTACTGTTTTAGCCGTAGGTAATAAAGCTGGGGTGGTTTGTTTTTACGACCCAACCACGGGCAATGATTATTTAGCCGCTGTACAACTTAATGGCGAAATTACCAGTTTACTTTGGGCACCTAACGATAGTTTTTTAGCTGTTGGTACCGCTAATGGTTTTTTGTATATTGTTAAGGATTTAAGCTAGTTATACCGTAAATCAATAGTTTGTAAATCAAACTTCAAGGTAATAAAAAAAATACGCCGATATGAACAATTTTGAAACCATACGCCTCGAAGAATCTAATAACTTGCTGTTAAAGTTTGATAAACGTAACGGCATATTGCCCGTAATTGTGCAAGAGTATAGTACAAATGAAATTTTAATGCAAGGTTACGTAAATCAACAAGCGCTAACAAAAACTATCCAAATTGGTAAAGCTGTTTTTTATAGCACATCGCGTAAAAAATTGTGGTTTAAAGGCGAAACATCGGGCAACACCCTAACCATAAACGAGATATTGATAGACTGCGACCAAGATGCACTAATTTACAAAGTAACCTTAGATAACGGCGGCAGTTGCCATACTTTTTTAAGTAACGGCCAAAACAGAAAAGGTTGTTTTTACCGCAGGTTAGATACTAAGTTTATGCAATTAGAAATGATTGGGGAATAAGTTTTTATTTGCCAAGGCAAAAAAATAAAAATCAACAACTAAATGAGTACAAAAAATATAACCTTAATAACTGGTTTTTTGGGTGCGGGTAAAACTACTTTGCTAAATAGCATTATAGCACAAAAAAAACAAACCCGTTTTGCCATTATCGAAAACGAAATTGGCGAACAAAGTATTGATGCAGAATTAATTATAAAAGGTAACGATGATATTATTGAATTAAATAACGGTTGCTTATGCTGCACATTAAACGATAATTTATACGATATTATTAATAATTTATGGAAACGCAACACCGAGTGGGACGAAGTAATTATTGAAGCAACAGGCATTGCAAACCCTGCTAATATTGCACATCCTTTTTTAGTTAACCCGCTTATAATAAGGTCTTTTACACTAAGCCGTGTAATTTGCGTGGTTGATGCCGAACTTATTGAAGACCAGCTAAAAGATACCGAAGAAGCAATACTACAAATTGCTTTCAGCGATATTATTTTATTGAATAAAACTCAAAAAGTAAACCTCGATTATGTGGCTGTTTTACAAAATATACTTACACAAATTAACCCCTTTGCAACTGTTTTACAGGTAAATCAAAATGATTTTAAAGTGGATGAATTGTACCAGCATCAGCGCACACCCGATTTTAAAACCAACCCAAAAACTTTTATGGCAAATAATGGTATGCTAACATTATCAAACCATAGCCCACAAAAAAATAGTTTAATAGCACCCAAAAGTAGCCACGTAAAGCACCAGCACAGCAATATCGAAACCATATTTATTTCTTTTCCCGAAGCTTTAGATATTGAAACTTTACACCATAGACTTTTTGTTTTTTTATTGATACAAGCCAAAGATGTTTACCGTATTAAAGCCATTGTAAATGGTAAAGAACACCACAAAAAAGTAATATTACAAAGCGTAGGTAATAGTATAGCAATAACCGAAGGCCAAGAATGGGGCAACGAGTTACCAATGAACAAGATTGTTATAATTGGCAAAAACATTAAAATTTTAAGCCTCGAAAAACTTTTTAGAGAACATATTGCAGCTTAATAAGGTTATGAATATTTTACAAATTATTTGGAACCCTAACCCTAACTTAATTGATTTTGGCTTTATTGCCCTAAAATATTATTCGGTGTGTTTTATGTTGGCTTTTATGGCCAGTTATATAGTGGTTAAACAAAATGCCGAGTTTAATAATAACGCATCCTTATTAGATAAATTAACTATTTATGTGTTTTTGGGTACACTTTTGGGCGCAAGGTTGGGGCATTGTTTGTTTTACGATTTCGAATATTTTAGTCAACATCCAATAGAAATTTTACTGCCCGTAACGTTTAATCCCGAATTTAGATTTACTGGTTTTAGCGGATTGGCAAGCCACGGTGGCGGTACGGGTATTTTAATTAGCTTGCTATTATTTAGTAAAAAATCTAAAATTAAACCTTGGGTATTAATAGACCAAATAGCCTTAGTAGTGCCATTATCAGGTTTTTTTATTCGTATAGGAAATTTAATGAACTCGGAAATTATTGGAAATCCCACTACAGTAAACTGGGCCTTTATATTTGTAGCCGAAGATGGTTTGCCCCGGCATCCTGCACAATTGTACGAAGCAATTGCCTACCTTATAATTTTTATAATCTTTTATTTAGCAATAAAAAAATGGCCAAAACCAGCTGGTTTTTATTTTGGTTTGTGCATAACGCTTATTTTTATGGTTCGTTTTTTTGTTGAATTTATTAAAGAAAACCAAGTTGGTTTCGAGTCTAATTTACCTATAAATATGGGTCAGATATTAAGCATACCTTTTATAATTACAGGCTTAGTAATTATGTTTTTAAAAAATAATCCAATAAAAAAATAACTAAATTTTAAAATGAAATTTCAAAAACTGAGTACACGTTTAGATGGTTTTGGTATATTAGCATCGGTAATTTGTGCTATACATTGCGCTTTTTTACCCTTACTTATTACCACATTACCGCTTTGGGGTATTGGTTTTTTGGCAAACCCGTGGGTTGAGGGCGCAATGATTTGTATTTCTTTGCTTTTAGGTTCGTCATCGTTAAGTATGGCTTATTTAAGTCATCACAAAAAACTTCCTTTACTGCTTTTGTGTTTGGGTTTTGCTAGCATCACTTTGGGGCTTTTTATGTTAAACGAATATTTTGAACCATATTTTGTAGCTTTTGGCGGATTGACCATTGCTTATTCGCATTATACAAATTGGCGTTTAATGCGACTGTATAATAAAAATCATTTGGAAAACGTTCACTAACCATAAATAATTGTATGATTCAGTTAAACGCATTAGCACATAGTTTTAACCCTAGTACTGAATTATTTTTTCCGGATTGGGAAATTAAAACTGGCCAACAATATTTGCTTTTGGGCAAATCGGGAAGTGGTAAAACAACACTTATTCATATTTTAACCGGGTTGTTACATCCCCAAAAGGGAAAAATTATAATTAATAACACCGATATTTACGCATTAAGCACTCGCAATTTAGATAGTTTTAGAGGCAAAAACATTGGCATAGTTTTTCAGCAACCACACCTCATAAAAAGTTTAACCATTTATCAAAATATAGAAATAGCGCAATCCTTTGCAGGTATCAAACTTAATAAACAACATATTATGCAAGTTTTAGAAACATTGCAAATTGCGCATAAAAGCAAAAATTACCCGTACCAACTAAGCCAAGGGCAATTGCAAAGAGTGGCTATTGCAAGGGCAATAATAAACAAACCAACTTTACTAGTTGCCGACGAGCCCACATCAAGTTTAGATGATGAAAACGCAGCTATCGTTTTGCAGTTGCTAAAACATATATCGCAAACAAATGGCTCAACATTAATAGTAGCCACTCACGATAATCGTGTAAAACAAGCATTTACCAATCAATATTTGTTACAATGAATGTAATTAATATTAGTTTAAATAGTTTAAAAGCCAATAAATTATCGGCATTTTTAAATATTTTATTGATAGCTTTTGGCATAAGCATTCTTACCATTTTATTGTTGGCAAGCAACCAAATACAAAGCAAATTAGCAAACAATGCCCAAGGTATTGATGCCGTTGTGGGTGCAAAAGGCAGCCCCTTACAATTAATTTTAAGCAGTGTGTATTATATTGATTTTCCTACGGGAAACATTCCGCTTAAAGATGCCAAAGAATTAGCTAAAAACCGAATGGTAAAACTGGCTGTTCCGCTTGCACTTGGCGATAATTATAACGGTTACCGCATAGTAGGTACCAATAGCGGCTTTATAAAATTGTACAATTTGCAATTGGCAAAAGGCAAGTTTTGGAATAAAGATTTTGAGGTTACGCTTGGCGCTGATGTTGCCAAAACACAAAAACTAAAAGTAGGCGATACTTTTTTTGGCGCACACGGCCTAGCCGATAATAGCGATGTACATAATAACCACGCCTATATTGTATCGGGTATTTTAAATCCCAACGCCAACGCAACCGACCAGTTGGTGCTTACCAACTTGGAAAGTGTTTGGGAAATGCACCAACACGAAGTAGAACCTCAAAGCCCGTTGCCCGAGGCTCAAATGCCCGAAGCCGAAAGCCCGTTGCCCGAGACAGATGCCGAAATAACATCATTACTAATCCAATACAAATCGCCAATATCAACCATATTATTTCCAAAATTTGTAAACCAATGTCGTTTACTTAAGCAATATCTATATTCTTTTATACACCATATTGTACAATTTTTTAGGTTTGTGATTTCGAGGGTTTTTTCTGTTTAATCTT
>REAS01000121.1 GCA_004294495.1 Sphingobacteriales bacterium | reverse complement strand
AATACTCGGCTATGATAGCCTCTTTTTTCTCTACTCTAATTTCTGTTTTGTCCATTTTTTACACTTTTTTGTGTAAACCTATTTCAGGACGAGACAATCTTACGATGAAAAATGACTTACGACTATTTGGACTTACGACTAAAAACTTACGACTATATCAAGATAGTACACGCTTTTTCGGCAGCTAATTTTTCGGCATTTTTTTTATTGTAATCTACGGCTTGGCTTATTATTTCGCCATCAACTAATACTTGTACGGTAAATAATTTAACGTTTTCGCCTTCGGCATTAGTAATTAATTCGAATAAAATATCTTTCCCATGGCGTTGGCACCATTCAATTAGCTTACTTTTAAAATTAGTTTCGGTTTGCTCGAGAGTAAGAATATCAATGTGGGGTTTAACTATACGCTGTTCTAAAAAATTTTTGGTAAAATTATAACCTTTATCCAAGTAAACTGCGCCAATTAACGATTCGAAAGCATCGCCCAATAACGAACTATGTTTTGCTGTTATATTTATGGTTTTATTGTCGAACTCTATTAAACTATCGAAACCTAATTTTTTTGCTAATTGGTTTAAACTAACTCGACTTACAATTTTAGATCGCATTTCGGTTAAAAAGCCTTCTTCTTTGTAAGGATACATTTTAAAAAGAATTTCGGCAATTACAGCGCCTAAAATAGCGTCGCCTAAAAACTCTAGGCGTTCGTTGCTGCTTTTTGTGCCTTTTTTTATAGTAACCGACCGCGATTTATGCCTAAAAGCTAAACGGTAAAGCGATAAATTACCAGGCACAAAGCCTAAAATATTTTTTAAAGCTTTAACATATTTACGCTCGGGCGATAAGTGCAGTTTGTATATTCTTGAAAAAGGCATTCAAAATATTTGATTTATCTTTAAATTACTAAAGCTTACAATACAACAAAAATTTTGAAGAATTAAACAAACTTATTCTTCGTATTTTTTAAATATTACGGATGCGTTGTGCCCGCCAAAACCAAAAGTATTACTTAATGCAGCATCAATATTTCTTTTTTGTGCCTTGTTAAAAGTAAAATTTAATTTAGGATCAAAAGATGGATCATCAGTAAAATGGTTAATTGTAGGAGGTACTATACCGTTTTTTATAGCTAAAATACAGGCAATAGATTCTATCGCACCTGCCGCACCTAATAAATGCCCAGTCATAGATTTTGTAGAGCTTATATTTAAACGATAAGCATCCTCGCCAAACAAATCAACAATTGCTTTGGTTTCGCTAATATCACCTAATGGTGTAGATGTTCCGTGAACATTAATATAATCAATATCGGCAGTTGTTAAGCCAGCTTCGTCTAAAGCCGATTGCATAACTAGTTTTGCACCAAGTCCTTCGGGGTGTGGTGCGGTTATGTGGTTTGCATCGGCACTCATGCCACCGCCAACTATTTCTGCATAAATTTTTGCACCACGAGCTTTTGCATGTTCAAGGCTTTCTAAAATTAAAGCACCTGCACCTTCGCCTGCAACAAAACCATCTCTATGTAAATCAAAAGGGCGTGATGCAGTTTGTGGGTCGTCGTTACGGGTTGATAAAGCATGCATAGCGTTAAACCCGCCAATACCAGCTTCGTTTAATATAGCTTCAGATCCGCCACTAACAATCATATCGGCCCTTCCCAAACGTATATAGGTAAAGGCATCAATGAGTGCATTGGTTGATGATGCACATGCCGAAACACAAGAGAAATTAGGGCCACGTAAACCGTATCTCATTGATATATGCCCTGGAGCAATATCAATAATCATTTTAGGAATAAAGAAAGGATTAAATCTTGGTGTACCATCTCCAGCGGCAAAATTCATTACCTCATCTAAAAATGTTTTTAACCCACCAATGCCCGAACCCCAAATAACACCAATTCGGTTAGTATTTAGTTTAGAAAAATCTAAGCCAGCATCTTTAACCGCTTCATCAGTTGCAACTAGTGCGTACTGAACAAAAGGGTCGATTTTTCGAGCTTCTTTTTTGTCTAAATAATTTTCGGCCACAAAGTTTTTTACTTCGCAAGCAAATTTTGTTTTAAACTTTTCACAGTTAAAACGTGTAATTGGAGCGGCACCGCTTACCCCATTTAATAAACTGTTCCAATATTCATCAACAGTATTACCAATTGGAGTAAGCGCACCTAATCCTGTTACTACAACTCTTTTAAGCTCCATTTAATTTTTTAATGTAACTTACTTAACGTTTTTTTCTAAATAAGTGATTGCTTGGCCAACCGAACTAATGGTTTCGGCTTGATCATCAGGAATGGCTACGTTAAATTCTTTTTCGAACTCCATTATAAGCTCAACTGTGTCTAAAGAGTCAGCACCTAGGTCGTTGGTAAACGAAGCTTCTGGTGTAACTTCACTTTCGTCAACACCTAATTTTTCAACGATGATTGCTTTTACTCTTGAAGCGATATCAGACATAATACTCTATTTTTTAAGTTTAATTAATTCTGTGCAAATAAAAATAAATTCTATCAAATATCAAACCTTTTTGTTTCACTATAATTGCATTAAATATTTGTGGCCTATTTTTATATAAGAAACTAAAGTAAAATATATTATTTTGAATAAAAAAATTTTAGACGCCGAACTTGATTTAAATTTCCATTTAATTGCCATAACAACTCAATTAAAGGGTTATAGGTTATGTTTTTTAATTAATAAGTTTTTAAATATGGGTTTTGAAAGGATGGAATTTGATTATTGTATTGCTTATCCAGGGGTTATAACTAAGTTTTTTTCCCAATTTTATTTTAAAAATAGTAACGAAAATGAGTTTTTTATTTTTGCAAACAAGGGTAGCGAGGGTATTTTGATACCCGAATTAAAAGAAACTGACTATATTATGCTACTTAAAAACTACTTTGATAAGGAAGAATTGGCTATTACTTTGGCTGGGATAAAGCAAATAAACGAGATACAGGTTGCAATTCAAATAAGCCCCCAAAAACTTAAATCAAAAGAAAACCTCATTTTTTAAACCTTTTTAATAAAGGTATGCTAAAAAAGCTATTTTTGTAGCGTAAAAAATATAGTTTGAATTTTTTTAGCCCATTGTATAATGCAATGAAGGTATTTAACAATAGAATTATTTACATAAATGCCGTTAAGTATTTTAACGCACATATAAAAACACTTTAATTAAAATGAAAATTACCCCAAAAAGAACCAAAATTGTTGCAACACTTGGACCAGCATCAGCAAATAAAGAAGTTTTATTATCATTAATTAGAGCCGGAGTAGATGTTTGCCGACTGAATTTTTCTCACGGAAGCCAAGAAGTTCATCAACAGGTTATAAACACTATTAAAGAAATTAATAAGGAGTATAATACCAATGTTGGGATTTTAGCCGATTTGCAAGGACCTAAAATTAGAATAGGTTTAGTAAAAGAAGGTGGTATTATCCTTAAAAATGGAACTCATATTAAAATTACTACTAAGGAATGTATTGGTGATGATGACCAAATTTATATTACTTACGATACTTTTCCGCAAGATGTACACCCGGGTGAAATAATTTTATTGGACGATGGTAAATTGCAAATGCAGGTTATTGAAACCAACCGTGTAGATACGGTAATTTGCGAAGTTGTACATGGTGGCATATTAACTAGCCGTAAAGGCGTAAATTTACCAAATACTAAAGTTTCTATTCCTTCGCTTACCGAAGAAGATTTATCTAACTTACATTTAGCTTTAGATAATGATGTGGAATGGATTGGTTTATCTTTTGTACGTACTGCCGAAGATATTACAGAACTTAAAGCAATTATTGCAGCTAGAGGCAAATCGGCAAGGGTAATTGCTAAAATAGAAAAACCCGAAGCAATTGAGAACATTGATGCAATAATTGAAGCTACAGATGGCGTTATGGTTGCCCGTGGCGATTTAGGAGTTGAAATGCCTTTAGAAGAGGTGCCAGTTTTGCAAAAAATGATTGCCGCAAAATGTAATGCTGCTGCAAAACCTGTAATTGTGGCTACACAAATGCTAGAAAGTATGATTACCACACCTAGGCCAACCAGAGCCGAGGTTAATGATGTAGCAAACTCGGTTTTAGATGGAGCCGATGCAGTTATGTTAAGTGGCGAAACATCGGTTGGTGAGTTTCCACTAATTGTTATTGAAACTATGGATAAAATTATTAGACATGTTGAAGATAACGCATTTGATTATTATAAGACCAAAGAATTAGACTCAAATTCGATTACATATTTAGGAGATGCGGTTTGTAGTTCGGCAGTTTTTTTAGCCGAAAAAACCAACGCTAATGGTATTGTAGCCATGACCGCAACAGGTTACACTGCACTACAAATAAGCAGTTATCGCCCAAAAGCAATTTGCTACATTTTTACATCAAACCGTAGCTTATTAAATGCGTTAAGTCTTTTATGGGGAGTTAAAGCATTTTATTACGATAGATATGACAGTACAGATGAAACTATTAGTGAAGTAAATCGGATTTTAAAAAGCGAAAATCTTATAGAAGCTGGTGAAATAATTATTAATACGGCATCTATTCCTATTGCTAAAAAAGGATATACCAATATGATTAAAGTTAGTATTGTAGATTAGTATAAGTTACTTTATTAAAAAAAAATCGGCTTTGTAATAAAGCCGATTTTTTTTTGCATTTTATTTTTTTTCTCATTTAATGTGATTTCAGACCGTTGCAGGAGAAAACGCATATTTAAATTCCATAAATATTTGATATGTAGATATTTATATGTTATGCTAGGCGTTTGAAAGTTCTTCAAAAAATTTCCTTTGCAGATATGGCCATATCAAAACGTAAAGTTAAGTCTGAGTTTTTTTGGTCAAATATATAAGATATTAGTATAGCGACTTATAACTAACCTTATAAATAAGTAGTATATTAAAGGAGCAAGTGCAACAGGCAAGCCAGCTTACGATGGTTTGCTTTATTTAAGATCGGTTTATTACAAACGCGGTACGGCTTATTGACTATGAAATACAGGCACAAATAATGACAACCTAATCATTTAGCAAATTTTGAGGATTATCATTAGAAGAATGTGCGCCAAACCATAGCACATTAAGCCGCTTTAGGAGTGAAATGAAAAAGTAGGAGCCTTCGAAAAACTATTTAAGCTAATTAATAAGCAGCTAGAACAGCATAAAATTATAGTTAAAACAGGTGTAATTGTAAACACTAGCATTATATACATCCCTTTAAAACCAAAAGGAAAGCCAGTTTACAAAATAGTAATAGACATAGAAGATACCATACCATCGAATGAAGAAATTGAGAAACAGGAAATAGAACTTGTTAAGGTGGGTTCTATAAATTCATTTTTCAGATTTTTTTGAAAAAAAATTTTTTTTCAAAAAAACAAAACCTCACTTTTTCTTAAAAAAGCTCACTGATTGACATAAATATAAAATACTAGTTCATATTTTCAACCTAAAAGTCAGTTTTATTGTTCCAATATTGTCATTTAACTGTTTTGTAATCATATACTTAATAAGATATTTTCAGTCTTGTTATTTGCTCGTATCTGAATAGATTGTAGGTTAAATTGATTAACCCAATTATACCTGTTGCTCTCACAATTCCTATTGACTTCAGTTTTAATCCATTCATACTTTGCTCCATAAATCCAAAAACGTGTTCTACTCTTGCTCGTGTTTTTGATTTTTCGGTGTTACTTTTCTTTTGCGTTTCGGTTAGTGGATTGTTTTTGTAACCCTTTTCATGCACTTTGTTTATCATTTTATGTTTTGCAATTATTGTTTCTTGATTTTCACCCGTGTAAGCACTGTCGGCGTACAATTCCTGACCTAAATCGCTATCATTTAACAGATTATCCGTAGCTTTTGAGTCATGAACAGAGGCACTCGTTACCGAAAATGTGTTGATAAATTTACTTTTTGTATCTACTTTTGCATGGTTTTTATAGCCATAGTAAGTTTCATTATTTTTCTTTGTCCAACGAGCCTCTATGTCTTTGTGGCGTTTTTTATGCGGTTTATCGTTCCATAAATCTGCCCCTTCTCCATTTTTTATTTTTAGATTTTCTTCACGTGTATTTCGTTGGCGTGGCGCAACAGTAAAACTAGCGTCTATCATTTGTCCTTGATTTAAAATCATTTCTTTTTCTTCCAAAAAGCTTTTAAACTCATTGAATATGACTTCTATTAGACCAAATTTTGTTAATTGTTCTCTAAACGCCCAAACTGTTTTTTCGTCTGGTATTTTATCGCCCGTTTCTAAGCCTAAAAAATTTTTGAAACTCATTCTATCCAATATTTGGTACTCCACTTGTTTATCTCCAAGCCCGTAATAACGTTGTAAAATCAAAATTTTGAACATTAAAACCACATCATAAGGTTTTGCTCCAGCATTGTTTTTCTTTGTAGAATTAATCAATTTACTCTCTAATGATTTTCTAAATATCTCAAAATCAATTGATTTGTTTATTTTATCTAGCGGATTACCTATTTCCGCTAATTTTTCAATAGCAAATTCAACATCAAACAATGATTTATTGCCTGTGCTTTTATATATTTGTTTAATCATCTTTTTATAGCGCTTTTACACTCGAAATATACACATAATTATCTGAATATCAAAATTTTAATTTATAGAACTCCCCTTAA
>REAS01000120.1 GCA_004294495.1 Sphingobacteriales bacterium | reverse complement strand
AAATAAATAAAATATCTATCAGAAGAAAAAAACTAAAAGCTAGTTGCAACTTAGAATACAGGGAGTTAATGATGGTAGTTTAAAAGCGGTTGCCCTGGTTTTAGGGCTTTTTTAAATGCGTTAGCCCTGTGTTGCGTATATTGTTCATTTGTTATTGTTATCTAAATTCTTACTTTTGTTATGGATTAATTGTTTTAGCCACCGTTACCCGTTAAAGAATTGGGTAACTACTAAGGCTTGCTAGTTTAACTAGGCTCAATCAATCAAATTCTTTAAATAAGCCGAATAATTCAATTATTCGGCTTTATTGTTTTTGGCATTTTAATTATTACTTTTGTCTCAAGGTTGTTGCCTTAGAGACAGTAGCCCTTAAAGAATTAGGCTAACAGCTATCACTACCTTATTAAAGGAGCAGCAACTTTAAATTCTTTTAAGAGCCAAATAGCTTACCTATTTGGCTTTATCGTTTAATATCAAAAGCCCCCTGCGCAAATTATCGTTGTCTATGGTGTACCAGCTTTCAAAATATAAGTTTTTCACATTTACAATTATGCGGAAGTAAAAAAAAGCCAAACACAAAAAACCATTTTCTTTATCCAAACCCACCTACTTTAAAGCATTTAATAAAACATACAGTTGTTGCCGCATTACACTTTCGCTACCGCTAAAGTTATTTACCATTACCGAAAAACACAAATCACCTTCAGGGTTTTTTTGGTATCCGGCATAAGCCAAAACATCGGCAATGAGTCCGCTTTTCATAACCATATTATTGTGTGTGGGTAAACTTTTGTAAAACTCGGTAAACCATGCAGAATTGTGTGCTTGGCGCAACACCATGGCCATTGCCAAAGTGCTTACTCGGTTGGCTGGCGAAAGGCCACTGCCATCGTAAATATGCAATGCTTCGGGTTCTATTTTTAAAGTTTGCCAATAACTTTTCACAATATTTAAACCATCGGGCATTAATGCTTTTTTGTTTTTTTGCAATGCAAGGGTGCGTATAATTTGCTCGGCGTATAAATTTATACTGTTTTGGTTAAGCTGGTAAACAATTTGGCTTAACGGTGGCGATGTAATGGTGGCTATATTTACCGCTTTGGCGGGATTTTGGAAGCCTAATCCTAGCAGTCTGCTTGTGGTAAAATTGCTTACGGTAATATCGTTTTGTGATAAATAAGTGTGTACATCATAAGCCAAAGCGTAAGCTGGGTCGGGTAGCGAAAGTCCAATATCTTTTTTCAAATTAATATCGTAAGTACCTCTTAAATAAATAGTATTGCTGTACGGTGCCGAATATCCAAACATATTGTCGCCCGATTGTGCTTGCCCAGTAACCACCTCGTTTTCAATTTTTAAAAACGGATAGGTTGCATTATTATTTATGGTCACAGGTGATTTTATTAATTTACTGGGCAAAACATTTAATTCAAACATGTTTTCGCCCCAGCACAATGCCGATGTTTGTGCACCATAATAGTTGCCTATATCTTGCCAAAGCCAACCATCGGGTAGCGATTGGGTGTCCCAAACCATATCGTTAGCAATAATTTTACCGTTAATGTTTTTTATGCCGGCTGTTACTATAGCATTTAGAATAGTTTTTAGTATTGTTGGTTTATTTGTTTTATCCCATCTATTGCTGCCCAATGTTGGGTCTCCGTTGCCCGTAATTATTAAATTTCCGTTTAAAGTATGGTTTACTATTTCACCTGTATAAGCAACTTGCGTTTTAAAAGTAAAATTGGAACCTAATAATTGTAAGGCTGTGGCCGATGTTACCGTTTTTAACGTTGATGCAGGTGCTAAACCCATATTTTGGTTTGCTGCAAATACAATTTTACCTGTTTGTGTGTTTAAAACCGACAAAGAATAACTGGCATTTTTTAAATTACTTAGGCTGGCAAAAGTTTGATATTTTGACTTTATTTTTTGTGCCAATGTTTGCGAAAACACATTAAAAGGGATAAAAAATACTATCCATACGCTTATTGTTTTCATTTTTACATTTCTAATTCTATATTGCTTAAAACAAATATGAGGTAATTACTCAAAAAATTTGCATAAAAATGTATAAGTTTTAATACTTTGGCAGGATATTTTCTTAGGGAATTGTAGTGTGCGTAAGGGATAGAAGCGGATATCCTTTTTTTTATGCTAAAACCCCTTCGGGGCAACAAAAAAAAGATATAAGCGTAAAGCCCGACCCCAGCCCATTTTTAGGGCAATGGGATACGCCCAAAAATAAAATCAAAAAAAATAAAAAATTATTTTAAAAATTTACAATTATGAAAAACGGATCGAAAAGTTTAATTGCATTATTTACAGGTTTGGCAGCGGGTGTTGCATTGGGTATATTATTTGCACCTGATAAAGGAGCAGACACTAGAGATAAATTAGCCGATAGTTTAAAAGATTTAGGCGATAGTTTAAAAGAAAAAGCCGCCGAAGAATTAGATAACCTTAGCGAGTTTAAAAATAAAGTGGTTAACAACATTAAAACTAAATTGAAAAATGAAGAGGATGATGTTGATTTTACTAATGATGTACACGCGGTATAAAATTTAGTTTTATGGAACAGCCTAAACAGGATTTTGATGGGGTTACCGACCGCATAAAAGATTACGTTAACCTGCGTATAGAAATTATAAAATTAAAGGTTATAGAAAAAATTGTAAGCATTGCTGCAAGCATTTTAGCTTATGTTTTAATTGCCGTTTTTGCACTTATTTTTTTATTGGCGGCTTTTTTTTCTTTAGGGTTTTTCTTGGCCGAAATAACTGGAAGCAACGCTGCTGGTTTTGGCTTGCTAAGTATTATTTTATTAGTTGTAGTATGGATTTTGTTTTTAATAAAAGACAAACGCATAATACAGCCTTTACAAAATAAATTTATTGCTAATATTTTTAAAAACTGGTAATATGAAAAATATAAAAAACATTGCCGATTTACAAATTCACATTTTAAATTTAGAGTTTGCAAAAACCGAACACGAAATTTATTTGCAACAAAAAGTTAGCGAAGTAAAACAACGTTTAGCCAGCCCATTAAAGTTTTACAACCGTATAACAAGTATGTTTTCAGGTAAAGAAAATTCTCAACAAAACACTAGTTCAAATAATGAAAAACCCGACTGGGTAAATTTATTGGCTAGAGTTGGTGTGCCTTTTGTGATAAATAAATTGGTTTTTAAAAAATCGGGGTTTATTGTTAAAGCGCTAATTTCTTTGTTTTCGCAAGGTGCAATAACTTCGGTAAACAAAAATAGTATTGCAAATTTGGTTGATGTGGTTACGGGCTTTGTAAAATCTAAAACTAAAAAAAAGCCGTTTTTAGATTATGGCATACCACCAGATAGCGAAACCTATTAAGTCTACAAAAAGCAAGTTAATTCTTGTGGGGTTTGTGCAGCCCAAACCATATATGGGTGCGAGTGGCAATGGTAAATTTCGCCACCCGCACTTATACCTATAATGCCAGCAAAACCATCAATTTGTTCTAATTCGGTAAACGATTTTTGTGCGGCTTCTTCCAACGTAAAACCATCGGTAACACGGGTTACAATTTTACAAGCTAAAGCTTCGCTAACAATATCTTCGCCCACGCCAGTACAAGAAACGGCTGCGTGTTTGTTTGCGTAGTTACCAGCCACCGTTGCCGAATCGCTAACACGGCCAGGAATTTCAAACCCCTTACCCCCAGTTGATGTTGCTGCCGCTAAATTACCTTGTGCATCTAAAGCAACGCAACCAACTGTTCCTAAACCTTTTTTTGCCGCAAGTTTTTCATCGTATTCGACTTTTCGTTGGGGTATTTCTGGGTTATAATAGGGTACATTTTTAAGTCGGGCATAATTTAAAGCTTCGGGTCCGCTTAAAACACGGTCGTTAGTCGCCAATAAATCTTTACATAAAACAATAGGGTTTTGTATATCGCTAATATTTATTAAGCCAGCAAATTTATTGGTTTGGCCATCCATTAAAGCAGCACTTAACCTAATTTTTCCATCGCTTTGTATTTGCGAACCCGTACCTGCGTTAAATAATGGGTCGTTTTCTAATAAACTTGTAGCGTAAATAACGGTATCTAAAGCGGTATTTGTTTGCAAAAAAGTATAAGCTAATGCTACAATTTGTTTTAGGGATGCTTGTTTGGCTTCTTTTACAGCAGCATTTGTGGTTGATTCGCTAAAAAATCCTCCGTGAATAATTATTTTCATTAAATATATTTAAGGCGTTATTTTACTTCCTCGAAAGGAATAAAATCATCATTACCATTTATCTTGGTTTGCTTTCTTGTGGTGGGTGGCACATAATCAACACTAATTGTACCCGTTGGTTTAGTGTAGGCTTGGTTTTGCCCATTTTGGGCGTTCATATTGTCTTGCATTTTACTAACCGCTTTTTTAAATAAAAATGGTAGAAAAATTTTTGCAAGCGTTTTAAGTATATATAAAATACAGATAGCAAATATTAAAAATCGTATTAGTCCCATAATTGTGCAAATATAATGTTTTAACTAAATTAGAGCTAAATTGTTGTTAAATGTTACGTAAAAAGGTTTTAAGTAGGCATTTTAAATTAAAATTTCTTTTATGATTGATTTTATCTTAGAAAAACCAATATAACTAAGTTTGAAACTTATATTTGCTTTTGTGCAAAAGCATTTGTACCAAATTAAATACGAACAATTATTTAGGAATAATATGGAATCTAAACGACAACAAAAATTCTCGAGGTTGATACAAAAAGAATTAAGTGAGATTTTTCAGCGAGATGCACATTCATTACTGCCTAACGCCATGATAACCATAACTAAAGTTAGGGCAACTCCCGATTTGGGAATTGTGCGTATATTTCTAAGTTTTTTTAATACGCCCGATACCGCTTTGGCCATTAATACCATTACCGCCCACAATGCCGAAATTAGGTATAATTTGGGCAAACGTATTAAAGACCAAGTACGTGGTGTACCGCAATTAGAGTTTTTTATGGATGATACCAACGAGTATGTTGATAAAATGGATAAGATTTTTAAACGCATAAATGCGGATGAGGATTAAGCGATAACTTGAGTTTGATTTATTAAAATTGATTTATTTAGGTTTTTTTATGATTTGGGCGTTTTAACACGCTTTACGCTAAATCTTTTCCCCATAGCCCCCAAAGGGGGATTTAAACGCTTACCCCTTTGGGGGTTAGGGGGAAAAAGGATATCGCTTCAATCGTTAACGCTCTTAAACCGTAAATAGCATTAATTAACAAATTTTAAATAAAACTTAATAATCTAAGTAAGATTAAAAAATATTTGTGAATGAACGCCAACCTGCAAAAATTATTCGAGATAGCCACAAAACCTAGCCGTTTAATTGTGGGTTTAATGTCGGGCACATCCTTCGATGGTTTAGATATTGCACTTTGTAGGTTTAAAAATAATGGTTTAGATACCGAAGTAGAAGTATTACATTTCGAAACGGTTGAGTTTGATGCAACTTATAAAGAGGAAATAAAAACTGTTTTTATAAAAGAAACGGTTAGTTTACAAAAGGTAACATTATTAAACGCAACCATAGGCTTAACCTTTGGTAATTTGGTGGTTAAAACTCTAAAAAAGTGGAATATTGATATTACCAGTATCGATTTAATTGCCAGCCACGGCCAAACCATTTACCACGCACCTAAAGCACAACACCAACTTAAAAACCAGCCCAATGCCACTTTACAAATTGGCGATGGAGATCACATTGCCCAAACCACTCAAACTATTACGCTTAGCGATTTTCGACAAAAACATGTAGCTGCCGGTGGCGAAGGTGCGCCATTATCGGTCTATGGCGATTATTTATTGTTTAGCCAAAAAGGCGAAAATCGTATAATGCTAAATATTGGTGGGATAGCAAATTTTACTTATTTGCCAGCCACAGTAAATGCCCACGAAGTTTTTTCTACCGATGTTGGCCCAGGAAATACTTTAATGGACCAATACATCCAAAAAAACTTCCCAAACAAATACTACGATAAAGATGCAGAAATTGCCCTCGCAGGAATTGTAAACCAAACCTTATTAGATGAATTGCTAACTCATCTATTTTTTAATTTAGGTTTCCCCAAAACCACCGGCCCCGAGCTTTTTAACCTCCAATATTTAGAAACCGCCCTAAAAAAAACAAATAATACAGCTTTGGTTGTTGCCGATGTTTTAGCTACACTTAGCAAGTTATCGGCTGTGGTAATAGCCAATGCCATAAATAAATGTTTTAGTGCAAACCAACAACCCGTTATTTATTTAAGTGGTGGCGGCATGTACAACCCTTTGCTAGTAAACTATTTAAAAAAGTTGCTACCATTTGCTACATTTAAAAACACAAACAGTTTGGGCATAAACCCAAATGCTAAAGAAGCGGTACTTTTTGCTTTGCTAGCCAACGAAAATATTTGCGGTAACGCCATCGATTTTGGCAACAGAAATGAGATACCAAGTATTTGTATGGGAAAAATTAGTTTTCCGGGGTAGTGTTATAAGTCTATTAAGTATTAAGCATAATACTTAACTTATTGTAGGTGTTTTTAATATTCTCTATAGTTCTACTTTTATACTTTAAGAATCTTCATTTTTATAATACCTTTCAATATCTTTTTTACGGGCTTTATGCCTTTTAATCATCTGATTATGCAATA
>REAS01000051.1 GCA_004294495.1 Sphingobacteriales bacterium | reverse complement strand
ATTTTTCTACCGAAAAAACAAATGAAAATATAGTGAAATTTAGTCGAAATTTGACATTTGTTTAGGCGTTTGGGACGAAATTATACAAGTTGGGTTAAACCAACACGGTGTAGCATAAGTTTTTTAGTCCGTTCTACCTTGCTGTTGATTTTTTAAAATAAAAAAGCTACAATGCGTTGCCACTTGAATCTCCCGGTCGTTTGGGTGCGAGTAACTTTTTTAAAAAAATATAAAACAATAAACACATTGAATGCAAACTGATTTAAAAAAAGAGGGTTTAAATTTCATTATTTTCTACTGGCTTTAGCCAATTCTATTACATTTTATTACCGCCAGCTAAAGTTAAAGGCAATTCATCGGCAGGCTATTCGACTGTAGGAATTTAGAAATTATTGATTGAATAGTTACAATTCTTTTAATGAGACAAGATTTTTATCAAACACAATTTACCCTAAAAGCTGCCCTACCTTGTTTACTACTTTATATTCCAAATTTTCAAATTCATTAAAATGTGCTTTACCACATTTTATTTTCATTTGTTCGTCGGCACTTAATTTTGTTAAGTCAACTATTGGCGTTCCTGTGTCTTTCGTTTCTGCTACAAAATAGATTTTCTTATCGTCATCAAACACAATTGCCCAATCGGGATTATAATTTCCAATTGGTGTAGGAATTTTAAACCAATTTGGTAATTTGAAATAAAATTTTATTTGGTCGCTACTTTCACAGTCTTTTGCAAATTCACTTTCCACGCCTGAATCCAAAGGAATAAACTCTTCATAAATTGTCTTGTCAGCGTTTGTTACTTTATGGGTAAATGAGTTTAAATAAATTTCTAATTCTTGTGCTTCAAATAATGCCATTTCATAAGCTGAACCACCAATTTTTTGGTATTTAATTCCGTCAATCATAACGCTGTACAAAGTTCGTTTTATGGCTTGTACAGATAAGTCTAAAAACAATTGTGGATTTACTAAAATGTCTTCAATTCTGCCTGACTTTATTAATATGTCCAAAATGGTTGACCTTGTTAATTCAGTTTTACTTTGAATGTAACCTAATACATCTGGAATTTTCCAAGCATAACCTCCATAACTTTCTACTTTTTCGCCAACATAAAATGTACCTACGCCTTCGCCTGTCATTGTAATTCCTGTTTTGGTACTACGAATGGAAGGTGCTTTTATTGCTGCTAATTCTTTTAGTGCTTTTGCTGAAAACGTAATCAAATCGGCTGTGTTGTAATTTACTCGGTACGTTGTTTTGTGTTTTATTTTCTCCCAAATTTCTAAAAACTTCGGGTCGGCTTCAAATCCTTTTCTGTATTTAATTGGCGTTCTGTCTTGTGTTTTTTTAATTCTACCTGTAAATGCTACGCCACAATCATCTTCAATTTCTTTCTGTAATGCTTTTGCGAAATCGTCATAACTTTCATTGGCAATTACTGTCAATCTATTTATGTTTGGGTCATAAGTTCGTTTGCCTGTTTGGTCAACTGCCAAACGCAAACCTCTACCAATTTCTTGTCGCTTTTTTATTTCCGATTTTGTTTCGTTCAATGTGCAAATCTGAAAAACATTTGGATTGTCCCAACCTTCCCGAAGTGCCGAATGTGAAAAAATGAAGCGCAAAGAATTGTCTAAATTCAATAACTTTTCTTTGTCTTTCATAATCAAACTATACGTGTCATCATCAGCTTTGGTGTCGCCTTTGGTATCTTTCATTTTACCTTTGCTATCAGCCGAAAAATATCCGTTGTGTAGCCCCCCAACCCCCGAAGGGGGAGTTTCCACTTTAAATTTTAAACTCAATTCTTGATAAATTTCTTCAAACCAAAGTGCAAATTTTCCTTGAATGGCATTTCCTGTTGTGTCGTAACTTCTGTAATTGGCTACTTTATCAATAAAAAATAAGGACAAAACCTTTATTCCTATTTTATTTAATTTCAGTTCTTTCTTTAAATGCTCCTCAATGGTTTTGCGAATTTGAAATTTCATAATTTCATCCGTCATACCACCTTGACTATCGCCTTTGTATAAAATGTTTCCGTTTGAAATTGAAATACAATCGTTGGAAGCATCAATTTCTTCAATCAAATATCCATCTGCATAAATTTCTCTTTCGTTGGATAATTTGTATAAATCATCGCCCACTTTTACGGTAATGGTTTTCTTTTTTACTCCTCCGTTTTCGTTGCAGTTGATGGTAATTTTTGCTGTTACTTTTGTTTTGGTTGCTGTGATTGCATCTACCGAAATAAAGGCATCATTAAAAGCATTTTCCTCAATGATAGAATCAACCTCAATTTGTTTTACCAAGCCCAAATCATAAGCCTTTACTGGGTTAAGGCTGTAAGTTAGATTGTATTTGTTTTTGTGTGTAGCCGAATAACGCAACGTAACCAAAGGTTTTAAATCTTCAATCGCCTTTTGTCTTTTATCGGTGTCCATATTTTGTGGCTCGTCCACAATTACAATTGGATTGGTGGCTTTTATAAATTCTATCGGCTTTTGTCCGTTTAGTTTATCATTGGGTTTATTGATAATGTTTTCGTCTTTGGCAAACGAATCAATGTTGATTACCAAAACCTCTATATTATTAGTAGTTGTAAAACCTCGTAAATTAGAAACTTTTGTACTGTCGTACATTTGAAAGTTTATTGGAACATTTTCATACAAATTTTGAAAATGTTCATGCGTAACTTCCAAGTTTTTTAAAACGCCTTCACGTATGGCAACCGAAGGCACAACAATTACAAATTTTTTGAAAGAATATTGTTTGTTTAATTCGTAAATGGTTCGCAGATACACATAAGTTTTGCCAGTACCTGTTTCCATTTCTACCGAAAAATTTAGACCATCCAAGTGCGTTGAAAGTTTTATTTGGTTTCTTTCTTGTATGATATTTAAGTTTTCTAACAGTTGTTCTTCCGATAAAACCAATTTATTACTTACACCATTAATAAGGTTTAGTTGACCTGTTTCTTCTAATTTAAATTCAAAAATAGCATCTTCCATAGGTTGCCCCTCAAATAAATCTGTGATAGATTTAATGGCATCTTGTTGAAAGGTAAGGTTCGGTTCAAACGTTAGTTTCATAAGTTTCCATTTTTAAATTCTGCCTCAATTTCCTCAATAGTAGGCAAACTACTTTTCAAACTATCAGGCAACATTTCTGTAAAGTTTATTTCACTTATGCCTATCGGTTTTCCAATATCTCGTAAAGCAAATTCTGCTTCTATATTGTTTTTATCCTTGCAAAGCAATATGCCAATGGTGGCATTGTCAGTATCATCTTTTACCAAACTATCTACCGCAGATAAATAAAAATTAAGCTTTCCTGCATATTCAGGTATAAATTTGGTGTTTTTTAATTCTATTACCACATAACATTTTAGCTTTGTATGGTAAAAAAGTAAATCTATATAATAATCGGTTACCGCTATTTCTAAATGGTATTGTTGCCCAATAAAAGCAAAGCCTTTGCCTAATTCCAATAAAAATTTGGTAATGTGCTGAACCAATTGTTTTTCAATATCTTTTTCTTTATAGCCAGCTGCTAAGGTTAAAAAATCAAAAATATAAGGGTCTTTTAGTGTTTGATTTGCCAAATCAGAAAATGGTTCAGGTAAAGTTGCTTTAAAATTGTTGATAGATTTGCCTTGTCTATTATATAAATTTGACTTTATTTGAAGGTCTAATACATCTCTACTCCAATTGTTTTCTATCGTTTTTTGAATATAAAAAATAGCTTCGTTTGTGTTTTTGCTTTTGGTAAAAATAAAGATATTATGCCCCCAAGGTATTTGTGTAACAAGCTGTTTCATAAATACAAGTTGCTCGTTTTCTGTGTTTTGTAATTGGTCAACAAGCTGTTGACCAATTAGTCCAACAGCTTGTTGGACTAATTGTAAATAGTAGAATTGATAAAATCGTTTGCAATATTTCAAATTTGAACTAGATAACCCTTTCAATTCAGGAAACTCCCTTTGCAAATCTTTTGCCACTTGTTCAATCAATTTACTTCCCCATGCGTTTTCTTTTTCGGCTATCATTTTGCCCAATTCCCAATAAAAATTTATCAGCTCGCTATTTACAGCAATAGCTGCTTTTATTTGTGTAGAACGAATTTTACTTTTTAGTTCTACTAACCAATTTTTATATTCTGAGGTTAATTTTGCCATTGCTTTATATCGTTTTAAATTCAATACCTGCATCTCTCATTTGCAAAACAGTATTGGTCTTTAGTTGGTCGTTACCCGTAAATAATTTGTCTAATGCAATTACTTTCATTGGCTTGTGGGCAATTACTTGCTCAATAATTGTTTGTGATACTTTTTCTAAAAGCATTATTATTTCGCTATTATTAATTACAAAATAACCACCCCGGCTTTCAGCCACCCCTCCATTGGAGGGGAATTTTTGTTCAATTTTGCTATTTAAGTCTTTACCGCTTTTTAGCAAAAATTCATACACCATATTTTCAATAGTGGCATTTTCTGCAACTGGGTCAATAAACAATTGCATTTGCTCGGTAAGTGCTTGGGTTTGGTTTTCTGTGCCACCCCGCCCGTTGGGCACCCCTCCAAAGGATGGGAATTGTTGCCATTGTTTAAAATTGCTATGGGCAAGTTTTAAAACTTTGAAACCGTTGTCTAAACTATGATTTTTTTGATTTGTTTGATTTTCTTGATTTTCAAAATTGAGTTGCCCTTTTTGTTTTTCTATTTCTAATGCTATTTGGGTTTGTATTTTTTTGCCTGCTCTTCTTATGCGTTCTTTACTAATGTCTGCAATAGTTTTATAACCAGCTTTGTAGGCTTCGCTTTTCTCATCGCATAGCTCGGGCATTTGTACACAAATGTATTTGCGGTTGCCACCATCTGCTGCGTTGAGTTCCATTACAGCGTGGGCGGTGGTGCCGCTGCCAGCGAAGAAATCGAGGATGATGTCATTAGAGTTTGTGCCAATAGTTGCAAAATGTTTTATTAGGTTAATTGGCTTGGGATAGCTAAATGGATTAAATTCTGTAAACAGCTTTTTTATATCGTCATTACCTGTTTCGGTTCTTCCATAAATCGAATCAATTAATAGACTTTTTGGAGTTATACCATCTGGTCTATAGTATTTTGTATAAATTTTACCGTTTTTAAAAACTAATTTATCAAAGTCTGCGGTAACTTTCTTTTTACCCCAACGCCAACAAGATTGTTTTCCATTAACAATTCTTGGTTTATACGAATTTCCTTCGTTATCTTTTATTTCAAATACAAGGGACTCACTAAATCTTATTGATGATTTATCTAATGTTATTAATCCATATTCTCCCAACTCATCATTGAAAGGATATAACGCATCATCTAACTTATAATTTTTGTCTAAGTTTAAATTCAAAAAATCTATTGATTTTGTAAAAGATAAAATATATTCGTGTTCTGCAACAACATTATTAGAATCATTACCTCCTCCTTGTTTCTTTTTCCAAATAAACTGAGCCACAAAATTTTCCTCCCCAAAAATTTCATTCATCAAAAGCCTTAAATTATGCACTTCATTATCGTCAATACTCACAAAAATTACTCCATCTTGTCGCAATAAATTTTTTGCTAAATACAATCGTGGCATCATCATATTTAGCCAATTGCTATGATATTGTCCGTTTTCTTTGCTGTTCTTTTTAAACATACCGTCTTTTGTCACATAACCTTCATCATCCTTATCACCAACTCGTACTTGGTATTCTTTTAATGTTTCGCTAAATTTATCTGGGTATATAAAACTGTCGTTACCTGTGTTGTAAGGTGGGTCTATATAAATCATTTTTACTTTACCAAAATAGCTTTTTTGTAGTACTTTTAGCACTTCTAGGTTTTCGCCTTCAATAAAAATGTTGTCGGAACCATGATTTATTTGATTTTCTTGATTGCCTTGACGTTCGGTTATAAATGTTTCGTCTATTTGATACTTTGTGCCATCTGCTTTTACACTTTCTTCGGGGCAAGGTATCAATGTTTTGGTAGTTGGTGTTTGTAATACTTTAAAAGCATCGCTTTTTCCTGCCCAATTCAGCACATAGCGTTCATTAGAGAAGTTTATGTCTTCTCCAAGTGTTGCTTTTAGTTTTTCCCAATCAATTTTGCCTTCGCCAAATGCTTCTGGCAAAAGCTCTTGTAGTGCTTTAAGTTTCTCTTGTTGGGGTGTCAAACTTGTTCCATCCATATTGTTTTAAATGTTTGTGTGCAATTTAGTTTTTTTATGCTTTATACCTATAATGCAAAAAAATTGTTTAAAATGTGCTGGTAGGGTTGAGTGTAATTAGGTTTATTTAATAGGCTTTAAAATAAATACGGTAACGGTTTTAATGATAAAAAATCACCTAATTTGCAGGTTTAGCAAACTATGAAACAAGCGGTATCCAAATACTAACCACCGTACCGCCATTTAATTGGGTATCAAAATCAACCGAGCCTTTTAAATACTCAACCCTTGTGCGAATATTTTTTAAGCCAATACCCTCAAATTTTTCCATTAAATTTTTATCAAATCCTTTACCATTATCTTCAATTGTGGCGGTTATACTTTGGGTGTCTTTTACCAATTGTATGTCTAATTGGCTTGCTTCGGCGTGTTTAATTACGTTGTTAACGGTTTCTTGCAATACGCGGTACAAAACAAGTTCGATGTTGGTAGCTAACCTTTGGTTTAAACCAACAGTTTGCAGGTTAACTTTTAAACTTTCTTTATCAATTTTATCAATAAAATCTTTAATTGCCGATGCTAAACCCGATTTAAGCAATAAATTTGGCATCATTTGGTGCGATATGTTGCGCACTTCTTTGCAACTCTCATCTACCAAGGCTAAAGTTTTTTCGGCCAATAATTTATCATCAGTATGGGTTGGTTTTAACCTATCTAACAATCCCGAAAGGTTCATTTTAACGACCGAAAAAAGTTGACCAACGCCATCATGTAAATCGCCAGCAATGCGTTTTCGTTCTTTTTCTTCGGCTTCTAAAACCGCTTTTGTAGCTAAATCTTGCTGTTTTATAATCTCGGTTTGCAGCCTAAATTCTTGTTTTAATTTATATCGGTTGTAAAATAAAAATCCGAGTAAAATGGTGGTTAATAATGCACCTAAACTAATTGTTAAGTAAGTATTGCGCTTGGCAACGGTTAGTTTTTGAATTTTGTTTTCTTTATTTAACAGGTTAATATTTTGTTGTTTTTTCTCGGTTTCGTACTTAATTTGCATTTCTGCAATTTCCGATGTTAAACTTTTTTTGTAAATAGTATCTTTTAAATCAATCAACTCTTCGTTGTACAAAAAAGCTTGTTTGTAATCACCTTTTTTTCTGTATGTATTGCTGATGTTTATTAAGGCATTTTCTAAATCTTCCATATTATTATTGGCTTTAGATAATGCAATACTTTGTTTGTAATAATAAATTGCTTTAGTAAAATTTTGAGTTTCTTCTTGTATTTGTCCTAAATTGGTTAAACAACTGGCTTGGCCGTAAACATTATTTATCGATTTAAATTTGAGCATACTTTTTAGTAGAAATTGCTCGGCTTTATTATAATTTTTTAACAAAACATTAATTGCACCAACATTTAAGTAAGCATTGGCAAGGTTTAATTGGTCGCTAAGTTTTTCGCGTATGCTTGTTGATGCTACAAAATATTTTTCTGATTTTAACAAATGGTTATTTTCGCCATATAATATGCCGTAATTGTTATATAGTTGTGCAAGTCTTTCGTTATCGTTTAACTTTTTAAATATTGTACCAGCTAGGGCGTAATATTTTTCGGTTTGGGTAACAATGCCTTGGTGTTGAAACAAGTTGCCCATATTTATGTAGCAATTACCTATGGCGTATTGGTTGTTTAAAACGGTATATATTTTAATTGCTTTTAGGTAATATAATTGGGCATTTTTAAAATCGTTTTTTAACGAATAAGCATTTGCTATTAATCCTAACGATGCAGCAATAATTGCATTTTGTTTTAACTTGTATGCGATTTTAAGCGATTTTGAGGCGTATAATTTAGCCGAGTCGGGTTTACCAATATCAAAAAAATACGCAGCATATTTATTGTTTAGGTTCATTAATAGCGTATCGTTATTTATGTTGTTACACCACAATTTTGCGGTATCAATAAACAATTTTGCTTTGTTTAAATTGTTTTTTTCGTAAACAGTAAAAAGATTAAGGTAAGCCTTAGCTTTTACTAAATTATTGTTGCTTTTATTTATTTTAGTGTAAAGGCTGTCGGTTTTTGTTGTTAGTAAATCAGTTTTAGTTTTAATGTTTTGTGATAAAACCAAGTTTGGTAGTAACAAAATAAAAAGAAAATATTTAAACATACTTGTTGTGCCTTATTAAGTTAAGTTTATTGCATTACAATTTAACTGAATTTTAAAATAATATATTTTAAGTAAATTTTGCCAGTTTTTAATAACAATAAAGCAAATTAAAACCTTTATAAAAATATAAATTGTTTTTTTTTAAAACTCCACAAACTTATTAACTTGTTCGTTAATAAATTTTAAAGTTTTTTCGTTAAAAAAATCACCATTCTCGTTAAGCTCGTTATGTATAGCAGGTATGTGTAATTTTAACGGCAAAACATGCATCCCACAATAGTGGGCAATACCTGTAAAATGCTCCACACCACGTATGTTACCATATTTTCCGGTTGCTATGCCTAATAAGGCACATTTTTTATTATCAAAACTATCAGGAAATTTGCAAACATCAATTAAGGTTTTTAAAACACCCGGAAAGCTGCCATTATACTCGGGAATTATAAAAATAAATTTTTGCGTTTTGGTAATTAATTCCTGCAAATCATTAAATTCTTTATTGGGGTTAAGGTAAAAATCTGGGCTGTAAATACTAATAGGCAAGCTTGTTAATGGTAAAATATTGCAGTCTATATTTTTGTTTTTTAATAAATTTTGATAAAACTTTGCTACCCTAAGGCTGTTGCTGTTTGGGCGGTTAGTGCCCGATATTATGGTAATCATATATTTTAATTCTGTTTAATATGTTTATAACTCATTTTAACGTTTTAGATAAGATATTGTTTAAATATGTATCTTGGCAATTGTCAAATATAGGTTCTAAAACGGTGTTTTACTATATTAAAAGGCTATTTTATAATTATTTTTTGTTAATACTAATATATACTTTGCGTTTAAATGGGTAAAATTATAGCAATAGCCAACCAAAAAGGTGGCGTGGGTAAAACTACAACTTCCATAAATTTGGCAGCAAGTTTGGCGGTTTTAGAGTTTAAAACTTTAATTGTAGATGCCGATCCGCAAGCAAATTCTACATCTGGTATTGGGTTTGATCCTCGTACCATAAAAAACAGCATTTACGAATGTATAATAAACGATGTTGATGCCAGCGAAGCCATACAACATACCGATACGCCTAATTTAGATTTACTACCAGCACATATTGATTTGGTAGGTGCCGAAATTGAGATGATAAATTTACACGGCCGAGAGTACAAAATGAAGGCTGTTTTAGAAAAAATTAAAGACCAATACGATTTTATAATTATTGATTGTTCGCCATCGTTAGGTTTAATTACTATTAACGCATTATCTGCTGCCGATTCGGTAATTATACCCGTACAGTGCGAATATTTTGCATTGGAAGGTTTAGGCAAATTACTAAATACCATAAAAATTGTACAAACCCGTTTAAACCCCGAGTTGCAAATAGAAGGTATATTGTTAACTATGTACGATGTGCGTTTGCGCTTATCAAACCAAGTGGTTGAAGAAGTACGCTCGCACTTCGAGAATTTAGTTTTCGAAACCATTATTGCCCGTAACACCCGCTTAAGCGAAGCACCAAGCTTTGGTATATCGGTAATTATGCATGATGCTAACAGCAAAGGAGCTATAAATTATTTAAATTTAGGCCGAGAAATTATTAAGAAAAACGGTTTAACCAAAGAAACTGCAGCTATAGTTTAGCTGATTTAGATAAATGAGTAAGGAAAGAAAATTTGGCTTAGGCCGAGGATTAAGTGCGTTGTTAAACGATTCGGACGAGGCAATGCCCAACCGAAATGCCGCCAGAGAAAGTTCGGCAATTACCGATAACCCATCGGCAGCTTTAGGCAGTATAAGCCACATAAAAATTAGTGAAATACAGGTAAACCCTTTTCAACCTAGGTTTGAGTTTAACGAAGAAATGTTAACCGAACTTGCCGAATCTATTAAAACACAAGGCTTAATTCAGCCCATTACTGTGCGCCAATTTGGGCACAATAGCTACCAATTAATAAGTGGCGAACGTAGATTAAGAGCTTCAAAACTAGTAGGTTTAACCGAAATTGCAGCTTACGTACGCACCGCCAACGACCAACAAATGTTGGAAATGGCGTTGATAGAAAACATACAACGCGAAAACCTAAATGCTATTGAAGTTGCCTTAAGTTTTCAACGGATGATTGATGAATGCAGCCTAAAACAGGAAGAATTAGGCCAGCGGGTATCAAAAAATAGGAGTACGGTTACCAACTATTTGCGCTTGTTAAAATTGCCGCCAGCTATACAAGCATCAATTAGAGATAGTAAAATTTCTATGGGCCATGCTAGGGCGCTTATAAGCGTAGATGATTTAGCCACGCAACTTTTTATACACAAACAAATTATTGATAAAGATTTATCGGTACGTAAAGTAGAAGAACTGGTAAGGTTAGCAAAACCTAGCGAGCAAGAAGCCGTTAAAAGTAAGAAAGACGACAGTATTTCGTTTCAATACCAAAAAATAGAAGACGATTTATCATCAAAATTCTCAACCCGCATTAAAATGAAAGTGCAAAGCAACGGTAAAGGAAGTATAGAAATTCCGTTTTTATCTGATGATGATTTAACCCGTATTTTAGAAATGCTGGATTGGTAAAATGAAAAAGTTAAGCTTACTTATAGTTATAACATTTTCCTTTTTTTGTGTAGCATTGGCACAAAAAAAAGATTCGCTTGCCTTAAAAACAAAAAAAACTGGCTTTAGGCTTAGTAAATACAGGTTACCAAACGATACCAGCAATTTACAAACACCTAAACAGGCTGTTTATAGGTCGTTTATTTTGCCAGGTTGGGGGCAATATAAAAACGGAAAATGGTGGAAAGTGCCTTTAGTACCCGCAGGTTTTGTAGGAATTGCACTAGTATTTAATTTTAACAATAAGCTTTACCAGCAAACCCTCACCGAATTGCAGTTTCGAGCCAACAATCCTGGTGAAACTCAAGATCCGGAGTTTCCTATACAAATAAGAAGTGAACAATTGGTGCAAGCCAAAGACTATTACCGCCGTAACCGAGATTTATCAATTTTAGGAGGATTACTTTTTTACGGCATTGTAGCAATTGATGCTTATGTTGATGCTCGCTTGGCTCGTTTTAATGTAGATGAAAATCTTTCGTTTACTTTAAAGCCATCAATTTATGTACCTTCGCTTGCCGGTAATTTCGGCACACCAATACCAATGATAAAATTAACCGTTCGTTTATGAAAATTGCTTTACTAGGTTATGGCAAAATGGGTAAAATGATAGAAACCATTGCCCTAGACCGAGACCACCAAATTGTTTTAAAAATAGACCAATATAACGCCCACGAGCTTACAGTTGCCAACTTACAACAAGCCGATGTTGCCATAGAATTTAGCACACCCGATACCGTTTTGCAAAACATACAATTATGTTTAAATGCAAAAGTACCTGTAATTGTAGGTACAACAGGTTGGTATGGCAGTTTACAAAAAATTAAAGACGATTGTTTAAACGCAAATTCGGCATTAATGTATGGCTCAAATTTTAGTATTGGGGTTAATATTTTTTTTCAAATCAATAAAATGGCAGCAAAAATGATGAACCAATTTGCCGCTCATTACGATGTTGAACTAGAAGAAATACACCACATACATAAATTAGATGCACCAAGCGGCACTGCAATAACCTTAGCCGAAGATGTTTTAGACGAGTTTAAAGCCAAAAAAGAATGGCTATCTGTAAATGCCGACGAAAAAAATGTAACAATTAACAGTCCCGAGTATCTTATAATAGAATCTTACCGCCAAGGCGAAGTGCCCGGCACACATTCGGTAATTTACGATTCGGACGAGGACAGGATAGAACTTAAACACATTGCCCACGGTCGCCAAGGTTTTGCCTTAGGTGCAGTAGTTGCAGCCGAGTGGCTAAATAATAAAACAGGGTTTTTCTCTGTAAAGGATATGTATAATTTTAATTTTTAATAAAAAATTTAACAAAATAGAATGAACCTTAAATTCCGGAAAAAAAACGATAAAAAAGTAGTTGTAAAAAAAAGTGCAGGTAAAGAGTGGTTAGACGCCATAATATTTGCCGTTGTAGCTGCCACACTTATAAGAGGTTTATTTATAGAAGCTTACGTAATACCCACAGGCTCTATGGAGCGCACTTTACTAGTAGGCGATTTTTTGTTTGTAAGCAAAATTAATTACGGAGCCCGCACACCAATTACCCCAATCGCATTTCCGTTTGCACACCATACCATGCCTTTAATAGGTACAAAAGCCTATTGGGATGGTATACAATTACCTTATTACCGTTTACCGGGATTGGGGAATGTAGAGCGTTACGATGTGGTAGTTTTTAACTACCCAATGGATGCCGATGCACCACTTAGCCGCCCGTTAGATAAACGAGAAAATTATATAAAACGCTGTATGGGCGTTGCGGGTGATACTTTAAGCGTAGTTGATGGACAAGTTTTTATTGATGGCAAACCAGCCGAGCAACCACCAATGAGCCAAACCGAATATGTGGTTACTACCGATGGTACAGATTTTAACCCAATGGCCATGAAAGATTTAAAAGCAGATATTAACCAAGTATCGGCAAACCAATACGTTTTTAATATGCCAAAAGCCGAGGTTGAAAAACTGAAACAGTTTACCACAATAAAACAAATTGTACCCTATTTAAGCGAAAAAAATTCTCAAGAACAAGGCATTTTTCCTGGCGATATTAACCATAAATGGAGCCGTGACAATTACGGCCCAATTATAATACCTAAAAGGGGTTTTACAATTAAATTGGATAGTTTGAGTTTACCTATTTACCGCCGAGCAATCGAAATTTACGAAGGCAATACCTTTGAAATACAAGGAAACGATATTATAATTAACGGCGCAAAAACAAATACTTACACTTTTAAAAGTGATTATTATTGGATGATGGGAGATAATAGACATAACAGTGCCGATTCTAGATATTGGGGTTTTGTACCCGAAAATCACATAGTGGGTAAGGCACTTTTTGTGTGGATGAGTTTAGACGATAAAGGTTCGTTATTTAATAAAATACGCTGGAGCAGGTTGTTTAGAGGTATATACTAATTGGCGCATATATTCTTTGTTAATTTGTAGTAACTATAAAACATTATTTAATTCATTATTATAAGGTAATATTATTATGCCATTGTGGTTTGTTGCTGTTATCTGTTTTTTGCCCATATTTTTATTTTTAGGATGGACAACTAAGTTTAGAGAAAAAAATCCTGACATTTTTGGTTACATAGTTTCGTTAGTTGCAACTTTTGTCGGTATAATTATTGGATTATATTTTAACGATTTAGCATCTTTAAACGATAAAAAAAACAGAACAGTTAAAGTTTACCAAGCCAGTAAAGAAGAAATTGAGTGGTTAATTAATAGAGCAAAAACTATTGATATTCTCTCTGATTCTTTGCCAGTTAAAAACCATCAAAAATTTTACAATTTAGAATTACCTCCGTTTTACAGTCAAACCTTACGGTCTGAGTTAATATCGGAAATAAGTCATCCACTAACACTCGAAAAATTTAATTTAATAAGAGAAAATCTTTTATTTGATGTTGAATTGTTGAAAGAAGACAACAAAATTAGAAATAAAAAGAAATTAGACGAAGATTTAGTTGAGTACCGAGAGCAACTAAATTTTACCATTAATACCATAGATTTAGAAATTAAAAGATTAAATGATGAGGTAAGTGAACAGGTTTTTGAGACCGAATCTAAAAACCTATTATACAAATTGATGAAATAATAGAGATATAAAAATTAATTTTATATTGTACCCCAATCATATAAAAGCTGTAAAACTTTGGTAATTATTCGCTAAAACCTTTTATATATTTTTCTCAATTGCATTTCTAGCCTCTGCAACTACCGTTTCAACTGTTTTGTTTTGCTTATCAATAGCATCTAAAACTTTAAAACTTAAATGGTAACCAGGCATTAACCAAAATGTGCTGTATTTAACAACTTTGTAAGAATTCCGAATAGCAACAGGCACAATAATGGCATCAGGTACTTTTTTTAATAAGGTAGCTATGCCACCAATCTGAAAATCTTTAAGCAAACCAGTTTTAGAACGTGTACCTTCAGGAAAAATAACCGCACCCCAATTATTATCTTTCATACGTTGCCCCATTTTTAAAATTTCGGTAATGGCTTGTCGGGCGTCTTTACGATCTATATTTGCACCACCTCCATTTTTTAAATTAAACGATATAGAAGGAATGTTTTTTGTAAGTTCAATTTTAGATATAAACTTAGCGTGGTATTTTCGTAAAAACCAAATAAGTGCAGGTATATCGTACATACTTTGGTGGTTGGCAATAAAAATAATAGGTTTGCCAATTGGTAATGCCTTATTTTTATAATAACTAACTCTTAAACCTAAAAGATAATAAGTGGCAACTAAAAAAAAATTAAGCCAATCAACTGCTTTTTTGTGTGCTGCATAGCCAAAAAATTTATAACAAACCCATTGTATAGGTTGAAAAATGCAAAGCGTTAATAAAAAAAATAAGTGATGTATGGGCGATAAAAAGTATCCAAATAAACGGCGCATTTTGTAATATTTAATACCCTAAATTTAATAATTTAACTCTTAAAATAGCAGCCATAGTTATCGAGTCGGTTATTTTACCTGAAATTACCATTTGGTAAGCTTCTTCAAAAGGTATTTTTTTAATTTGCAATTGCTCGGTATCCTCGGGTTGGGCCTCAAATTGCTGTAAATTTTTTGCAAGGTAAATAATGCTTAACTCATCACTTACCGAGTTTGATAAGTGCATTCTAAACAATTCTTTCCACTCGGCTGCAACTAAACCAGTTTCTTCTAACAATTCTCGCTTTGCCGAAACCAATGGTTCTACACACAAATCCCCACCACCTTCGGGTAATTCCCAACTGTAAAGGTTTATTGGAAAGCGATACTGCCCAACCAAATAAATATTGTTGAGATTATCTAACGCAACAATCCCAATAGCATAATTTTTAAAATGTACTTGCCCATAAATACCTTGGCCGCCATTTGGGTTTATAACCTCGTGTTGAGTGAGGCTTATCCAGTGATTATCGTATTTAAGCTGGCTACTCAAAATTTGCCATGGGTTATCATTTTCTTGCATCTTGTTAAATTTAAAATAATGTTTTTTTTTCTAAGTAAAGCTAATATTTTTGCTAAATTGATAATTTTTGCAATTATATTAGCATAATTGTTGGTAATTTTAAAAAAAAATACAATATTTACACCCAATGAAACCTCACCTGCTGTTAGTACCTGTAGGGCCAAACCAAACCTTTAGCGTACGTCACGATATAGTTCCAAATTTTTTAAACCGTTGGCATTATCATGCCGAAGTAGAATTGGTACATATTGTTAAGGGTACTGGTACACAGTTTATTGGTTCAAGTATTTATCATTTTAAGTCTGGCGATTTAATTTTAGTGGGTAGTAATTTGCCTCATTATTGGAAATGCGATGATATTTACTTTCAAAATCAACCCAATTTAAATGTTGAAGCAAAAGTGGTACATTTTTTAGAAGATTTTTTAGGTAGAAAATTTTTAGATTTAGAAGAAAATAAAGCACTTAAAGATTTATATATAAAAGCACAGCAAGGTATTTTACTAACTGGTACAACAAAAAATAAAGTAATTGAGCTGATTGATAGGCTATTAATTGCTAAAGATATGGATCGTATTTTAATACTTTTACAGATTTTAAATTTAATAGCAAACTCAACCGATAATGATTTTTTATTAACAAACAAGGCAATAAATAATTTTAACCTACAAGAGGCAAAACGAATTAACGCTATTTACCAATACTCGTTAGAAAACTTTGCCGCAAAAATAAGATTAGATAAAATTGCCGAAGTTGCAAACATTAGTACAAATTCTTTTTGTAGGTATTTTAAAACCATAACTAAAAAAACATTTTCGCAATATTTAATAGAAGTTAGGGTGCAAAATGCTTGTAAGCTGCTTGTAGAAAATAAACTTACCATAAGTGAGGTTTGCTATGCTAGTGGTTTTAATAATTTCTCTAATTTTAACCGATTTTTTAAACAAATAACGGGCGCCAGCCCGTTACAATATAAAAAAGATTTTACGAATAATGATAAATTAAAAACCACTAACATAATTACCAATGTATAAAAATATTTTCCTTCAATTATTAATTACAACATCCTATTTTTTAAATGCTAATGCACAACAAAGTGAAAGCATTTTGCAAAATAATAATGCCAACTTATCGGCATATATTACTCAATACGATACAGGGCATTTTAATAAGGTAATAACTCGAAAAAAAATATATATATCCCAAAATAAAACTTTTGTTGCTTTGGAAGACTCAAATTGGGAGATTGAAAGAAGAATATCGGTAGCAACAAATAACGAAGGGGTTAATTTAAGTTTAATTTTTAGATGTTTAAAAGGTAAGGCCAATACAAGTTCGGTTTCGTTAAATCTTGATTTTAATAATTGGGCGGTAAACAATTATGTACTTATGCCAGCAGCCGTTTATAACGGTAATCGTGTAAAAGCTTTTGTGCACCCGTATCTTTCTTTTTTGGTAAACGCCGAGGATATTGGTGTTGATAAACCCCAAGTAATATCTGATGTGCCAAGGTTAAATATAAAAAACGGGCCATCTCGCATACAACAACGCAGTGGCGATATGAGTACACCTGCAATAGGCTTCCATAATCCTACCTTAAAAAAAGGATTTTGGTTATTAACCAACCAAGGTAACCAATATGGCGATAACGGTATTGATATTGAAGAAAATAATAACCGCAGCGTAGCAAGCATTACATTAACAAGTCCCGTAGTAAGAGAGAACTTGCAATACTATATTGCCGAAATGCAAGCCCCCGCAACCGATAAACCTGCAAATTTTAAATCCGGAGATTCGGTAGTGCTAAGCACCAAAATTTACTTTTTTAACTCGCCCGATGTGCAAAGTTTGTTCAATAAATTTGCCGAGGTAAGAAACGATTTATTACCTAAAGGCGATGTTAATTATGCCATACCGTTTTCGGCAGCTTTTAAAATACAGGAAGAAAAATTTAACCGTCAAAATTTTGAGCCAAAATTCGGTTATTATTCGGTTGGTATGCGAGAAAATTACTACCAAGATTGGCAAATTGGCTGGACAGGCGGAATGATTTCTCCTTACCCATTATTGGTAAATGGGGGAGAGCAAAGCCGAAAAAACGTAGTTCGCAACTTCGATTGGCTTTTCCCTAACGGCGTATCACCATCAGGCTATTTTTGGGATAGTGGCCAAAAAGGTAACCAATGGTTTGGCATTTTTCAGGATATACCAACAGCAAAAAATTTACACTTAGTGCGTAAAAGTGCCGATGGATTATTTTACGTTTTAAAAGAATTAGCTGCCTTTAAAGCTTTAAATATCCCAATAAAACAAAATTGGCAAAGCGGTACCAAAACCGTTGCCGATGCTTTGGTAAATACTTGGCAAAAATATGGCCAGCTAGGCCAATATGTTGATAATACTACTGGCGAAATAATAATTGGTGGCAGCGCAAGCGGAGCAATTGCACCAGCTACTTTAGTTTTAGCAGCCCAACATTTTAACAACCCAAAATACTTAGAAGTTGCCATACAAATTGCCGATAGTTTTAATCAAAAGTATGTAAGAAAAGGCTTAATTTACGGTGCCGCAGGCGATGCCATTCAAAACTTTGATAGCGAAGCAACTTACGCATTGTTAGAAAGTTACACCACTTTGTACGAAACCACAGGTGATGCCAAATGGCTGCAAATTGCACAAAACGTAGCCATACAATTTACAACTTGGGTAAGCTCGTTCGATTTTGTTTTTCCACCTCAATCAACCTTAGCAAAATTAGGTAAAACTACCACAGGTGCAGTATGGGCAAATACGCAAAACAAACACGGTGGACCAGGTATTTGCACCCACTCGGGTGTGGCATTATTACGTTTGTATAGGGCAACGGGCAATGTTTTTTATTTAAATCTTTTGCAGGATATAACGAAGGCGATACCTCAATATATGTCGACGGTAGAAAAACCAATACCCGCATTACAGCCCGGCTGGCTATCAGAAAGGGTAAGCACAACCGATTGGTTAGAAGGTATTGGCGAAATATACCCTGGCTCTACCTGGGCCGAAACCGCGTTAATGCTAACCACCTTAGAAGTGCCTAGTATATATGTAAACACGCAAACAGGTGTAGTTGCAAATTTTGATCAGGTAAAATCCAAAATCGTAAAAAACGATAAAAAAAGTATTACGTTGTTGATTGAAAATCCAACTATATACAATTGTAACCTAAAAATATTGGCCGAAAATAATATAATTGCTAAGGCTTTATTAGCTAACTTGCCAAATTCTAAGTTTTTATTAGTTGATTTAAAAGCAGGCGAGAAAAAAAGCTTAGTAATAAAAAAATAAGTACTTTTAAGAATAAATGATTAATAAACAAAAAATACCCGAAGATGGCACACTATTACCTTTAATGGAAGAGTTTTATACCATACAAGGCGAAGGATATAACACGGGTAAAGCTGCTTATTTTATACGCTTAGGCGGATGCGATGTAGGTTGCCATTGGTGCGATGTAAAAGAAAGTTGGGATGCTAGTTTACACCCATTAACTCCTACACAAACCATAATTAATAATGCCAACCAATACCCGGGTAAAGCCGTGGTGGTAACCGGTGGCGAACCTTTGATTTATAATTTAGAATATTTAACAGCAGGTTTAAAAGCAAATAATATACAAACGTTTATAGAAACTAGTGGTGCATACCCGCTTAGTGGCCAATGGGATTGGGTATGCCTATCCCCGAAAAAATTTAAAGCGCCCCGGCTCGATGTTTTACCTCTTGCAAACGAACTTAAAGTAATAGTTTTTAATAAAAGTGATTTTATTTGGGCTGAGGAACACGCCAAAATGGTGGGACCAAACTGCAAACTGTATTTACAACCAGAGTGGTCAAAATCGGCCGAAGTTATACCCTTAATTATTGATTATGTGATGAATAACCCACGCTGGGAAATATCGTTACAAACTCATAAGTATTTGAATATTCCCTAAAATGCAACTTATTTTTATTTTAAGCGTTTAATTTTATTGATGAGAATCTTCATTATAATCCTATTTGTGTTTACGCAAAATTATTTATTTGCGCAGGAAGTATTGAGCTCGAATAGTAAGGCGGCAATAAAAAATTTTAAGAAAGCAAATGGTTACATTGATCAGCATAGTTTAAAATTAGCTATTGTAGAATTACAAGAAGCAACAGAAAACGACCCTGATTTTATTGAAGCATATTTACTTTTAGCCGATGTTTACAGAGCTGAGTATGATTATTTAGATGCAAAACTTGCTTATAAAAAAGTTTATCAAATTAATCCAAATTATGCCCCTGAAAGGTATTTTTACTTTGCCGATACCGAACTTAAAAGTGGCGATTATGTATCTGCAAAAGAGCATTTTTTAAAGTTTCTCTCTGTTGCCATTACATCAGATAAAAATATAATAAAAGCACAAAAATTTATTAAAGATTGTGATTTTAGTTTAGATGCAATTAAAAACCCTGTACCTTTTAAGCCTATAAACATGGGGCCTGCAATTAATACTTATGATGACGAGTATATGGCAGCTATTACAACCGATGAACTTAACCTAATTTTTACTCGCCAAAGTAACGAGAAAGAAGACTTTTATCAAAGTTTTAAAACCGATACTGGGTGGAAAAAAGCTGAATATTTGAGTAAATTTATCAATACTCCTGACTATAACGAAGGGGCACAATGTATTTCACCAGATGGCCAATATTTGTTTTTTACAGGTTGCAACCGACCAGATGGGGTGGGTAGGTGCGATATTTATATATCAAAAAAAGAAGGACTAAAGTGGAGCAAACCGCTAGAATTAGGTTTTCCTATTAATACAAAAGGTTGGGAATCTCAACCTTCTATATCTGCTGATGGTAGAACCTTATATTTTGTAAGCGATAAAAAAGGTACTCTGGGTGGATATGATATTTGGAAGTCGGTTTTAGATAGTATGGGTAAATGGGGGGTACCTATTAATTTAGGGCCTAATATTAACACTCCTTTTGATGAGCAATCACCTTTTATACACCCTGATGGTAAAACATTATATTTTTCATCAGATGGATGGGTGGGCTTAGGTAACAAAGATATTTTTATATCGCGTTTAGGTGATAATTTGCAGTGGTCTTTACCTAAAAATTTGGGTTATCCAATAAACTCTTATAGCGATGAAGGTGGTTTAACTATTAATGCCAGCGGTAGTACCGCTTATTTTTCGTCGAACAATTTCAATGGTTTTGGTGGTTTAGATTTGTATTCATTCAGTATCATACCTCAAAACATTAAACCTATTTATACTAATTATGTAAAAGGTAAAGTATACGATGAACACACAAAGCAAAATATAGAAGCCGAAATATATATATTAGATTTAAAAACCGGTAAAACCATAATTAGTAGTTACTCAAATTATGCCGACGGAAGTTTTTTAGCAGTTTTACCGCAAGGTACATCTTATGCTTTACATGTGTGTGCAAATGGATATTTGTACTATTCCGAAAGTTTTGATGTTGCATTTCATAAAATTAATGTTCCTGTTATATTAGATGTGCCATTAAAGAAAATTGAAATAGGCAAAAATGTAATTTTAAAAAATATGTATTTCGAAACCAATAAATATAATTTAAAAGCCGAATCGAGAGCCGAACTTATTTATTTACAATCTTTCTTATTAAGTAACCCTACAATCTCAATTGTTATTGAAGGGTTTACTGATAATGTTGGCGATGATGTATCAAACCAGATTTTATCTGGGTATAGGGCTAAGTCGGTTTATAACTATTTAATTAATAATGGCATAAAAGCAGAACGTTTAAGATATATAGGATTTGGTAAAAATAAACCTATTGCCCCTAATACTACCGAGAAAGGTAGGGCAAGCAACAGGCGAACCGAATTTGTAATAACCAATAAGTAATAATATTTATTGATATTGATTATTTGAATTACAATTTTTTTAAAGTTGGCCAATTCTCATCACCTTTTTTAATTAACTCATCCTTTTCCTTTTCCCATTTTTTTTGTGTATCTATATTATAATTTAAGTAAAGTTTTCCGTTTACAATTGCCCACGCATCTGGGCTGGTTGGGGCTTTATAACCCTTAGATGCTGCATAAGAGCAATGTCCGCCATATTGTGGAGTGTAAATTGTTGGCGATGCTTTAAATAAGTCTAAATTATTTTTGCTAGAAAAATACCAGATTACTTTATCCCACTCTAAAGTGAATTTTGCATCACCCTTAACAGGTTTACTATCTGTGAAATAGGATACTGGGTCGTATCCATTTATTGCACCATCTTTTGTGCTAAATACTTCTATATTTTGGGAGTAACCTAACAGGCTACTTAAAAGGATTGTTAAAATCAGAATTAAATTCTTCATTTTTTTGTTTTTTATAATTAACTAAGTAAGATTTTTAAAAGAATAAAGTTATAAATATTTAGTGATAAATATAAATGGATTTTTTTTCTAACACATCACTAAAGTTTGCACCCTATCTGGCCCTACCGATAAATATTTAATAGGTACCCCCAACTCTGCTTCTAAATAATCTATGTAGTTTTGTAGTTTTTCAGGTACTTCGTTAGGTTGTCTTATACCTGTAAGGTCGTTATGCCAGCCATCTATTTCTTTCCAAATAGGTTCGGGTTTTATTGAGCTGATATCGTAAGGCATATAATCAATAATTTCGCCATTGTAATTGTAATGGGTACAGGCGTAAATTTTCTCAAAACCACTTAAAACATCGGCTTTTGTCATTACCAATTGGGTAACACCGTTTAGCATAATGGCATATTTTAGGGCAGGTAAATCTATCCAACCGCAACGGCGTGGACGGCCTGTTGTTGCACCAAATTCGTGACCAATTTTACGTAATTCTTCGCCAGTTTCGTTTTCTAACTCGGTAGGGAAAGGGCCACTACCAACACGGGTGCAATAGGCTTTAAAAATTCCAATTACATCGCCAATTTTGTTTGGGGCAATACCTAAACCTGTACAAGCACCTGCAGTTGTAGTGTTTGATGATGTTACAAACGGGTACGATCCAAAATCAATATCTAACATTGTACCTTGTGCACCTTCGGCTAAAACCGATTTTCCGTCTTTTAAATATTGGTTAACGGTATGTTCGCTATCTACAAAAGGAAATTGTTTTAACAGTTCTAAGGCATCAAAAAATGCAGCTTCACGTTCGCTAAAATCTTCTATTTCACCGTAATTGCTTAATATTGATTTATGTTTTTCTACCAGTTTATTGTATTTATCTTTAAAATCGGGCAGGGTAATATCGCCTACACGTAAGCCATTACGACCAGTTTTGTCCATGTAAGTTGGACCAATACCCTTAAGTGTTGAACCTATTTTGCTATCGCCCATTTTTTTCTCGCTAGATGCATCTAACAACTGGTGTGTAGGTAATATTAAATGTGCTTTGCGGGCAATTAGTAGGTTTTTTTTGGCTAACAAATCAACACCGGCTAGTTTTAATTTTTCTATTTCTTTTTTTAAGATAATAGGGTCTATAACTACGCCGTTACCAATTAGGTTCATTGTATTTTCTTCGAAAATACCCGATGGTATAGTGTTTAGCACAAACTTTTTACCATCAAACTCTAAAGTATGGCCAGCATTTGGGCCGCCTTGAAAACGGGCAATTAAATCGTATTTTGGAGCCAGTACATCAACGATTTTCCCTTTTCCTTCATCGCCCCATTGGAGGCCTAATAGTACATCAACAGTCATTATTTTTAATCTATATGGGTGTTTTATTTTTTGTAAAATATTTAGGTATTCTTAAATCGGCGAAAGCCTAAAAATGTGTATTTAATTTTTAATTTCTCGGGTTTCGCAATGGCCAGCTTGTAACCTGGTGCAGTTGCCGTATAGATTTAGCGAGTGGTGTTGGATGTTAAATTTTAATAAATCGCCCATCATTGATTGTATTTGCTGTACCCTTGGGTCGCAAAACTCCACTACTTTTCCACAATCAAGGCAAATTATATGGTCGTGTTGTTTGTATCCGTACGATTTTTCGAACTGTGCCATGTTTTTACCAAACTGGTGCTTGGTAACTAAATCGCAAGCTAAAAGTAACTCTAGAGTGTTGTAAACGGTGGCTCGGCTTACGCGATATTTCTTGTTTTTCATGTGAATGTACAGCATTTCTACATCAAAATGGTCGGTACGCGAGTAAATTTCTTCGAGTATAGCAAAGCGTTCGGGTGTTTTCCGTAGGTTTTTATTTTCGAGGTAACTCTCAAATATTTTTTTAACCATATCAATGGTTTGCTGTACGTTCATGTTTTTTGCAAAGGGATAAAGGTATTAAAATTTACAAAAACACCACTTGTTTTATCACGCACTTTTAAAATTAATTTTTTGGTTTTCCGATTCAAACCTTGTAATATCGGTAACATAGGTTAATAAGTGTATTTGCGAAATTAATAGTGTTGATAGACAAGCCTATTATGTAAAAAAGATAATTTAGAAAATTAAACCTTAATGTAATGTCCTTTTAACGATTCAATTCTAATCACATTATTTTCGATTTTATAAATCAATCTATGTTCTTGGTTTATTCTTCGTGAATAAAAACCCTGAAGTTTGTGTTTTAAGGGTTCTGGCTTACCAATACCTTGATAAGGGCTTTCTAAAACCGCTTGCAATAAGTTTGTTATTTTAGTTTGTATAGCTTTGTTACCTTGTTTTTTCCAATAATTAATATCGTCTTTAGCTTTAGGCGAATAAATTATTTCCATAAGTCGGCAAGTTCAATTTTTACACCTTTGCCCTCTGCTATATCCTTATCGGCTTTAAGTATTTCTTGCACAAATGTTTCGTTATAAGCACTTTCCTTTTTTACTTCAAATTTAATTTTGAGCGATTTTACAAACGCTTTTAAAATATTAATTTCTTCTAAAGTAGTAGGATGTGCTATAAAAATGGGCTGTGTTTCCATAATTTTTTTTTTCAAAAATAATAAAAAATAATATTAAAATTAGAGTAATACTTATTGGTATGCAACCCGTTTTTAGGTGTATTTATCTTTTTTTTATCAATTAAGGTATAACAATCTATAACATAAATAGATTTTATTAAGCACTTTTAAAATTAATTTTTTCGTTTTCCGAATCAAACCTCGTAATATCAATTATACCTTTAACTTGTTTTAGTTTATTAATTAAATCCTCTAAATGCTGTGTGTTATTAACGTAAACCATTATAGAACCGTTAAAAATTCCTTCGTCGCTATCAACGGTTATGCTGCGCATATTTACTTTAAAATCGTTCGATATAATTTGGGTAAGGTTATTAATTAAACCAACTTCATCAATACCAGTTATTTGTAAGCCTGTTAAAAAAGCCAATTGTTTTTGGCTAGTCCATTTTGCTTTTATAATTCGGTAACCAAAGCTCGACATTAGTTTGGTTGCATTAGGGCAATTGGTACGGTGTATTTTAATGCCTTCGCTTACGGTTACAAAGCCAAAAACATCGTCGCCGGGTATAGGGTTGCAACAGCTCGATAGCTTGTAATCTATTTTTTGCAAATCTTCGCCAATCAATAAAATATCGCTGTCTTTAGTTTTAACTTGCTTTATAAGCGATTGTATGTTCTCGTTATCGGTACTTAGCTGGGGTTTTTGCTCCAGCACTTTTTCCGATGCTACGTACTCTTTTAGGTCTTTAATATCAATTAAACCTTTGGCAACGTTGTAAAATAAATCTTGTGTGTTTGTTAACTTAAAGTAGTACGATAGTTTTAAAATATTATCGGTATTGTAAGTAATTTTTAAAGATTTTAGTTTGCGTTCTAAAATTTCTTTACCATCGTCGGCAATTTTTCGTTTTTCTTCTTTTAACGATGATTTTATTTTGGCTTTAGCTTTGGCTGTAACTACATAAGTTAGCCAATCTTCTTTTGGGGTTTGCTTGGTTGAGGTAATAATTTCTACTTGGTCGCCGTTTTGCAGCTTGTACGATAGCGGCACCAACTTGTGGTTTACCTTTGCACCAATACATTTTGCACCCACATCCGAGTGTATTTCAAACGCAAAATCCAGTGCGGTGGCTTCCACAGGTAGCTGCATTAAATCGCCCTTAGGCGTAAAAATAAAAATTTCGTCCGAGAAAAGGTTGAGTTTAAAATCATCCAAAAAATCTAAGGCATTGGCTTCGGGATTGCTTAACAGCTCCCGCACTTTGGTAACCCATTGATCTAAACCACTATCGGTTGACGATTCTTTGTATTTCCAATGCGCAGCAAAACCTTTTTCGGCAATTTCGTTCATCCGTTGCGATCGTATTTGAACCTCAACCCATTGGCCTTTTGGCCCCATAACGGTGGTGTGTAACGATTCGTACCCATTTGCTTTAGGCGATGATATCCAATCTCTTAACCTGTCGGGATTTGGGCGGTACAAATCGGTAACAATAGAATATGCTTTCCACGATTCTGATTTTTCTAACTCTGCATTACAAATCAAAATAATACGTATGGCAAATAAATCGTACACCTCCTCAAACGGGATGCCCTTTTTTTTCATCTTTGTCCATATCGAATGTATGGATTTTGGCCTGCCCAACACTTGAGCCTCTAAACCTTGGCCACTTAAAATTTTAGTTATTGGACCAATAAATTCCCTTATAAAATGCTCACGTTCGGTTTTTTTCTCGTTAAGTTTTAGTGCTATAAACTTGTAGGTTTCGGGCTCCATATACTTCATAGATAAGTCTTCCAACTCCGATTTTATGCTATACAAACCCAACCTATGTGCCAACGGAGCGTACAAATACACCGTTTCTGAGCATATTTTGAGCTGTTTATCCCTCGGCATAAACTCCATTGTGCGCATATTGTGTAACCTATCGGCCAATTTTATTAAAATTACCCGCACATCATCGGCAAGGGTAAGCAGCATTTTTCTAAAGTTTTCGGCCTGCATACTGCTATTAGCATCAAACACGCCCGAAATTTTAGTTAAGCCATCAATAATTTTAGCTACTTTTTTACCAAACAGATGTTCAATATCTTCTAAAGTAATGTCGGTATCTTCCACCACATCGTGTAAAAGCGCACAAACAATAGATGTTGGGCCTAAACCAATTTCTTCGGCAGCAATTTGTGCCACCGCAATAGGATGATAAATGTACGGTTCGCCCGATTTTCGGCGCATATCTTTATGGCTTTCTACCGCCATATCAAATGCCAAACGTATCAATGCTTTATCACCTTTTTTAAGGGTTGATTTACAAGCCCGTAACAAAGCCCTATACCGTTTTAAAATTTCGGTCTTTTCTACTTCAATATCAATAATGTAATCTTTCATTTGTATGTTTGTAGCCATATAAAATAACAATATATTTGTTTGTTGGGTTACTTTAAATCGTGGAAGGTAATTAATAAGCAATAAACTTGAACATAAAAATATGAAATTAAAAGTTTTTTTATCTGTTGTTTTTATATTGCTTGTGTCACATTTTGCCTTTGCACAACAAATGACTACCATAACCATAGGTAAATACGATACTTTAAAAGTAGCCACCACCAATTATAATGGCGAAACCATACCTTGGGTAGTGTTAAACGAAGTGCTGGTAACCGATAGACGAATTTTTAAAACTCCTTTAGATAAAGCCAAATTTAACCGCCTACGTTACAATGTACTAAAAGTTTTACCTTATGCCCGTTACGCTGGCCAACGTTACCGCCAATTAGAGCGAGATTTAGCCCAAACAAGCGACCGTAAAAAACAAAAACAGTTGGTTAAAGCCTGCGAAAAAGAAATTAAAACCCTGTTTAATAGCAAAATAAAAGATATGACTATAAACCAAGGCGAAATTTTAATAAAATTGATAGACCGAGAAACAGGCACCAGCAGTTTTAAATTAGTTAAAGAAATTCAGGGTACTTTACCTGCATTTTTTATGCAATCGTTAGCCCGAATTTTTGGACATAACCTAAAAGCCGAATATGATAGCGAAGAAGAACGAGATATTGAAACAATTATAAACAGTGCGGGTTATTACAGCTACCAATAAAAAATAATGGAAACAGAAAACATTTACCAATTTAAAGTAGATACTTTACAGGATAACGAAAAAAGCTTAAAAGATTACGAAGGAAAAGTTTTATTGATTGTAAACACCGCTAGCGAATGCGGCTTTACACCTCAACTAAAAGATTTAGAGCAATTACGTAAAGATTTTGAAGGCAAACCTTTCGAAATTTTAGCCTTTCCAAGTAACGATTTTGGCCAGCAAGAACCTTTAGATGGCACAGAAATAAGTACTTTTTGTGAGATAAATTACGATACACATTTTATGCTATTTAAAAAATTAAGGGTTCGTGGAGCTTATGCTCACCCACTTTTTAATTTTTTGGCCGATAAAAAACGGAACGGAAAGGTAGGAGCAGCACCAAAGTGGAATTTCCATAAATACTTAGTAAATAGCAAAGGCCAAGTAGTCGACTTTTTTTATCCGTTTACCAAACCCAACTCGGCAAACGTTAAAAAACAAATTAATAAATTGTTAACCACAGCAAAACTTTAGTTAAATAATGAAGTTAGACCTTTTATTTATTGCCGCCCACCCCGACGATGTTGAACTTTGTTGCGGTGGTACTATTTTAAAACACATACAGCTAGGTAAAACGGTGGCTATTATAGACCTTACCCGTGGCGAATTAGGCACACGCGGCACTGCTCAAACTCGTGACACCGAAGCCACAAACGCCGCCAAAATATTAGGAATTAGTATTAGAGAAAATTTAGGATTTAGAGACGGTTTTTTTGTTAACGATGAATACCATCGTATTAAAATTATTGAAAAAATTAGACAATACACTCCGCAAATAGTGGTTACAAATGCCTACCAAGATAGACACCCCGACCACGGTCGAGCCGCCGACTTGGTTTTTGATGCTTGCTTTTTAGCTGGCTTACCAAAAATTGAGACTCATAACCAAAATGGCGAACAACAGGCATACCGCCCTAGTTTACTGTTGAGTATGATACAAGATAATTACATAAAGCCCGATATTTTAATAGACATAACAGCCTACCAAGCCAAAAAAATGGAAGCCATAAGGGCTTACGAAACTCAATTTTTTTTGGCTACGGCCGATGTTAACGAGCAGCAAACTTATATATCTAAACCCGATTTTTTAGAAGCCATTATTGCCCGCTCACGAGAGTTTGGCAAGCCAATTGGGGCAACTTATGCCGAAGGTTTTTTATGCAAAAAGTTGTTAGGGGTTGATAGTTTATTTGATTTGAAGTAGGGGAGATTGTATAGTGCGTGTATTAGTAAACAATAAGAACTATTTTTATCAGAACACCAAAACCCCACAGGCCAGGCCAATGTTTATACCTACAACGATTATTACCCCTACGGCAGCATAGCCCGCAGTGGCGGCGTAACCTACCGTTACGAATACCAAGGAGCTTACGCCGAAAAAGACCCCATCACAGGCTTTAACAATTTCGACCTCCGTATGTACGATGGCCGCAAAGGCCGCTGGCTAAGCACCGACCCCAACGCACAATATTATTCTCCGTACGAAGGGATGGGGAATAACCCGGTGAGTAGTGTGGATCCGGATGGAGGGGAGACTACCGATTGGTACAGTGATGGTAAAGGTGCTGCTATTTGGGTAGCGGGTAGTGCACCAACAATTGAATTGAATGGACAAACGCTCACGAATATTGGTACTTCGTATGATCATACTTTAAACGGTGTTACTTCGCATTTTGAACAAAATGTTAGGACACAAATAAGTTTTGTTGATGAAGGTATGCTAACTTTTAAAGTAGCAAATTTTGCATTTACATTAGCAAATGCATACTGGGATAAAACAGCTGCTACATTTGAAGCAGTAGGTGAAGTACCGAAGTTTGTAACTAAAGTAAGTAGAGGTTTGAGTGTTGTAGGAGCAGGTTTGCATTGTTTGATGCTTATGACGACACCTCAAAGAATGGGTTAAATTTTAGAAGTGGAACAAAAGTTGTATTAGGTGTTGGGCTTGCAGCTGCAGGTATAGTAGCCGCATTTACAGCACCTGCCTGGGCACCTGCACTTGCTGTAGCTGGTTTAGCTTATGGCGTTGCGGATTATTATGGAGGTGTTGATGCTACTCTAAACCTTATTCATAGAACATACTATAAAAATATGGGTATAACAGTGAAAGACCAATAAAATTCATAAATAGAAAATTATGTATTACTATAAGTTTATATTTTATTTAATAGTTAAATTAGCTAAAAAGATTAAGCCCGATATTAAAAACAAACAATTAGAAGATGGTACATATTGGTCACTAAACTGTATCAATTTTTTTTATATCCTGCATTTTAGTACATGACAAAAAATATATTTGATTGAAAATCAATAAAATAAGCAACAAAAAATTAGGTTAAAAGACTGATATTCATTATATTAAAGAATTA
>REAS01000119.1 GCA_004294495.1 Sphingobacteriales bacterium | reverse complement strand
GTTTTGCTTTATGTTAGTTTCTACAAAAAATTTATTGGCATTCCACTCCAAACAACAGCTAGGCCGTCCCCAATCGCACACTTGTTTAAAAGGAGTGCAATTTAGGTCTGTTCCACAGTTTTTGACGAAGAACCATAATTTTACACATCAAACAATAAAAAACACTTAATTATTAACTAGAAAATATAACAGAATGCCAGATTAATAAAATGGGGCATCAAAATTGTTTATCTTCAAATAAAAGATATTATGAAAGACATGCCAATTACGGTAATACGAGCTATAGAATTATTAGGAATTATGCTGTTAGGGGCCTTAATTGTAATAGGTGCCGATATTATTATGCCGCTTTTAATGGCATTTTTTATTAGTATTATGTTGTTGCCAGTTTATAGGTTTTTAAAAACTAAAAGATTCCCCAATGCTTTGGCAATTATTTTACCCATATTATTGATATTCGTTTTTTTTGCATTAATTGTGTGGTTTTTTAGTTCACAAATTGGGGCTTTAATATCCGATTTTCCGGCAATTAAAAGTAATGTAAATAAGCATTTAACCGATTTAAGTTTGTGGATTGATAATAAAGCGCATTATTCTACAAAGGAACAATTAAAATTTGTGAGTGAACAAAGCAATAAATTGTTGGGTTCGGCAGGCAACGTTTTATCTGGTGCATTAGGTTCTATATCTGGTATGTTTTTATTTTTTGGGTTAATACCTATTTATATTTACTTAATGCTGTATTACAAAAACCTGTTTTTAAGGTTTGTTTTTATGTGGTTTAATGATGAAAGCCATAAAAAAGTGGAAGAAAGTTTACGCGAAATCGAAACTATAATTAAAAGTTATTTAATAGGTTTGTTAATTCAAATTAGTTATATAACCATATTATTAGGTGGTATTTTGTTAATAGTAGGTATAAAACATGCCCTTTTAATTGGGGTAATTTTTGGGTTGTTAAATTTAATACCTTATGTAGGGGCACTTATTGGCAACATAATTGGCATGTTGTTAACGTTAACATCATCTACCGAAATATCATCAATTGTAACCGTTTTAGTGGTTATTGCTATTGTGCAATTTTTAGATAACAATATTTTAATGCCTAAAATTGTAGGGAGTAAAGTAAAAATTAACGCTTTAAGCGCTATTTTAGGTGTAATTATTGGGGGTAGTTTGGCGGGTATTTCGGGTATGTTTTTGGCTTTGCCAATTATAGCGGTATTTAAAATTGTGTTCGATAGGTCGGTAATGTTTAAGCATTGGGGTGTTTTACTAAGCGATGATGTGCCTAAAATTAGCCCTTTAAATATCACTATATTAAGACGAAAAAAGCCAAAAACACTATAAACCCGAGTTCGATTGTTTATTCTAAAGCTATCTCTTGCGTTAACGATTGCAGCGGCATCCTTTTTTTACGCCGAAACTCCCCCTTCGGGGGGCGGGGGGATAAATAAATAAAAAAAGATATAGCCCTTCCTTTGTCAGGATAAACTCCAAGCGTGTTCCCTTGCCTAACGGCAGGCAAGAAACGCCCTAATCATAACGAAAACAATATTTATTAATCGAACTCAGGCTATAAGCTAAGTGCTTTATTGTAGATAAAATTAGCGTGTAATATTTATAGGTTAATCGATATAAATTTAACCACCCACTTTTTTAACTTTGTAACCATCATCTGTAAGAAATAAAAACGCTTTTTCTTTAAAATCGCCTTGTATAATTATTTCACCATCTTTAGCGCTACCACCTACGCCAAATTTGTTTTTTAATTTTTTGCCTAATGTTTCTAAATCGTTTTGAGAACCTATAAAACCAGTTATTAAGGTTATAGTTTTACCGCCTCTTTGCTTACGGTCTAGCTGTATTTTTAGGTTTTGTTGTTTTGGTAATAAACTGCTATTTTCAAAAATCTCGATTAATTCTATGGTTTGGTTTGGATTTGTTGAAAATACAATACCATCAAAACTGTTTATTTTTTTTGAACGTTTATCCATCTTTTTTAATCTTAATAAATTCTATCGAAACTCTACGGTTTAGTTTACGTCCTTTTTCTGTTTTGTTGTTTGATTTTGGTTGGGTAAAGGAGTTAAAATCAATTTCATCAATCCAAAATTCAGGGTTATTTTTTTTTAAAAAATTTATAACAGATTCGCAACGTTTTTTAGACAAGGTGTAATTAAATTCATACGAACCTATGTTATCGGTATTGCCGGTTATCTCAATCCTATAATAATCTTTAACTTTATTGTAAATCGAAATTATTTGGTTTAATTTAGGTATTTCTTCTTTATTTAATCCTGCATTATCAAAGTCAAAATATATATCGGTTATTGCAAAGGTAAGTTTTTGGGGTAAAATTTCTTCTAATTTTTGCCCTTGCAATATCAAATTGGGGTCTATTATGGTGTTAAAAGCCAAATAGTTTTTAAATTTCGCATTTATAGAATCTTTTTTCGAAATAAAACTATTTTGTTCTAAAAAAACTGCCGAGTCGTAAAAATTATCGGCAACATCGGCAATAATTATTTTTAAATGATATTTTTTATAAGGTTCAACAAAAGTTTGGGCGCTTAATTTTTGGGTAATTCCATCGTATTGCAAGTAGTTGTATAAGTCTTCATCTACGGATTTTAAAAGGTTGTTATCTGGCAAATACTCATCGTAATTGCTTTTGTTTTTTTTCAACGCACTTTTGAAATTATACCATAATTTGCCCACATTTATTGCCTTGTTCGAAGTTTTATTATTTATGGATACACTGCTTATATCATTTGCAAAAACATTGTTGTTGATATATAAAACTGAGTCGTTTTGATTATTTATGGTATTTACACTAACTGGAAGATTTTTTCCTGGTATTACCGCGATGTTAGTTGTTGTTTTTTCATCGCTTACAAAAAAAGCAAATATATCGTTAAACGATGACCCTACATATTCGGGATATTCATCTGATGCAAATTGATAGTTAAAATTTATACTATTTTCAAACGAAACAAAATCAAATTCGATGTAGCTTAGGTCGTATAAATCACCTTTCTCTATAGTTTTTAAATCCTTATCGTGATCTAAAGCATAGCTAAAATCTGTACTTATATTATAGGAGTTGTTTGGGCCAATAGCATCTGTTGCTGCACCTGTTGATATAATTAAACCATTAGGTATTTTTAAAACATTTTTTGTGCTTGTAAAACCTGCAATTGCTTTTGGGTTACCTTTATGTTTTATATTCCCCAAAATTATACCTTGGCCTCCAAAGTTTTTTTGCACCCATTCATCTATATTAATATAATTTATAGCTAATTGGGCTTTTAAATTAAAGTTGCAAATACACAAGAAAGTTAAAAAGCATAACATTTTTTTGGTGTTAAGAAATTCTGACAAATTCATTTTAAAGCAAACTAATATTTATGGACAAAGTTTTGAGACTATAATTTGAATTTTTTTTAACTTTAATTGCAAATCTACACATCTTAGGTTAAATTTTTTGTAACAAATTAGTTGTTATTCAACTTTACAATATACAAATTGTGTGCCTTTTTTATGAAGTAATTTCTCAACAAATATTTTTTAGCTTTATTACCCTAATTGTTAGTTATAATAATGTGTAATAAAATTATTTTAAATTATTAACGTTATTTATATTGGGGTGCTACATTGGTAAATAGTTTAGCAATAAAACTTTCAAATTAATTTTACATCCCGCAAACTAACCTCCAAAAATAAACTTATATGTTTGTAACTAACATGTTATAAAATGTTTATTATTGTTTAACCAATTAAAAATGTTCAACTAATTTAATATTGTATGGCTAAGGGTTTCTCTAAATTGATGATTAAAAGTTTTGCATACATAATAATGCTATGTTTTTTAGTTACAAACTTTGCAGGTATTAAAGCAAATAGTGTAAAACAAAGTATTTTATTTAACCATACTATAGTGAAAAGCGCAAATGCATCTCAAGTTTTGGCCTTAGATAATTACATTAACCAATTTTATATTAATTGCAACTTACAAGCTGTAGGTTTATCGTTCTCTGTTTTTCAAAAATCTATGATAGGATATTTTAACTTGGCTAATCAAAATGCAATTAATACTACTAAAAATATTATAACCGTTATTGATTTTACTAAAGAAAGTACGTTTAAACGTATGTGGATTATTGATTTAAAAGCCGAAAAGGTATTGCTAAATACGCTAGTAGCACACGGCCAAGGTAGTGGCGATAACTTTGCCAATCAGTTTTCTAACATTGCCGATTCGCACCAAAGTAGTTTAGGTTTTTACGTTACCGATGATGTTTATATTGGTAAACATGGTCTTTCACTTAAACTACAAGGTTTAGATGATGGCGTAAACTCTTTAGCAAAATCAAGATCTATTGTTGTGCATGGTGCCAGTTATGTAAGCGAAAGTTTTATTAAATCTCACGGCCGTTTGGGGCGTAGCCACGGATGCCCAGCGGTTCCCGAAGAACTAAATAATAAGATAATAGATTTAATTAAGAATAAAACAATGTTGTATATAAATGGCACTAATCAATTTGTATCAAAGCATTTAAATCAACAAATTGCTAATAATATGATTTTATCATCCAAAAAAGTAATATAACACTTTAATTATTAGATTGTACGCAGATGTATTTCACCAAAATGCAATTCGTATTGTTTTAAAAAAAAAACCATCTACTTTTATTGTCTTACTCAACTATAATGGCATATCCTATAAAAACAGCCTTATTAGCCTACGGTATGTCGGGCAGGGTTTTTCACGCACCATTTTTAAGCAAAAGCAAAAATTTTGATTTTTTTGCTGTTTTAGAACGAACCAAAACCGAAGCGCAAAAAGATTATCCCAATATGATAACTTACCACAGTATCGAAGAGCTTTTATCCGATACAAATATTGAATTGGTAATTATTAACACACCTAACAATACCCATTATGATTTTGCAATACAAGCCTTAAACGCAGGCAAACATATACTGATAGAAAAACCTTTTGCACCCACTAATGCAGAAGCGCAACATATATTTGATTTAGGAGCTAGCAAAAATTTGAAGGTAATGGCTTACCAAAACCGCAGGTTCGATAGCGATTTTTTAGCCTTAAAACAAGTTTTAGAAACGGGCAAATTGGGTAAAATTACCGAAGCTCATTTTAGGTTTGATAGGTTTAGAAACACTATTGGAGTCAAAAAATTTAAAGAAGCCGCTATAGCTGGGTCGGGAATATTTTACGATTTGGGTGCCCACTTAATAGACCAAGCCATTGCCCTTTTTGGCACACCACAAAGTTTTACCAAAACTTATGGCAAGTTTAGGCAACAAACCGAGGTTGATGATTATGCCCAAGCTCAACTAAAATACGCCGATGGTAAAAATGTGTTTATAACCACCAATATGCTGGTTTTAAAACCTCAAGAGGCTTACACCGTTTATGGCACAAACGGCACTTTTACCAAATTGCGAGCAGACGAACAAGAAAATCAATTAATAGCTAAAATAGATATAGACGATATATCTTATGGAAAAGAAAAGCCAGGTAACGATGGCTATATAACCTACCTAAACCAAAATGCAGAAATAATAGATGAGATTATCCCCGCCCAAGCGGGAAATTACATGGAAGTGTTTAACCAAGTTTTTTTAACAATTAGAGAAAACAAACCCTATTTTGTAAAGTCCGATGATATTTTAGCTCAGCTAGAAATTTTACAGCCCTAAACATTTTAATTAAACTATTGGGCCTATGCTAAAAATTACCACCGCTACCCAAAGCCAATTAAGCAGTATTAGCAAATTAGCAAATCAAATTTGGTGGCACACCTACATAAGTTTTTTAAGCAAGCAGCAAATTACTTTTATGCTAAACGATATGTACAGTTTAAAGTCGTTGCAAAACCAACTAGCAAATAACCATGTTTTTAAGATTGCTAGTTTCCAAAAAATTTATTGTGGTTTTGCAAGCTATTCACAAATAGATGATTTTGGTGTTTATAAAATCCATAAATTATACTTACACCAAAAATACCAAGGCTTGGGCTTGGGTAAAATATTTCTAACTGCAATAGAAAATGAACTTTTAAACCTAGGTGCAACAAGCGTTCAACTTAATGTAAACCGAGAAAATAAAGCTCAGTATTTTTACCTAAAACAGGGTTACCAAATTTTAAAAACGGTTGATATACCCTACCACAATTTTATGCTTAATGATTTTGTAATGTATAAACCCGAGCTCGATTATTAAGCTATAGTATAATTTACTGTAAACCGATGATATTTAGGATTTTAAAGCGTTAACGACGGCAGCGGCATCCTTTTTTTACGCCGAATCTCCCCCTTCGGGGGGCGGGGGGATTGACAAATAAAAAAAGATATAGCGTACGGCGTGTGAAAACGCCCTAATCATTACAAAAACAGCATTTATTAATTGACCTCAGGTTTTAAAACACGTTGAAAGACTTTTTGAATTTTAACTTTTGAATTTTAACTTTTTAAACCTATTAAGGGCTTTTAACTTTTTAATTTTGAATTTTTACTTTTCTAAACCTATTTTAGCACAATAATATAAAAACCATAAAAATGCAATACGACGTTATCGTTATCGGGTCTGGCCCTGGAGGTTATGTAGCAGCCATTAGGTGTGCACAATTGGGTATGAAAACCGCCATTATAGAAAAATACAATACCCTTGGTGGCACTTGCTTAAATGTAGGTTGCATACCATCAAAGGCACTTTTAGACTCGTCGGAGCATTACCACAATGCCGCACATACTTTTGAGGCACACGGTATTGAGCTAAAAAACCTAAAAGTAAACCTGCCGCAAATGATTAAACGTAAAAACGAAGTGGTAGAACAAACCACGGGCGGCATAACGTATTTAATGAAAAAAAATAAAATCGATACCTTTTACGGTATGGGTTCTTTTGTAGATAAAAACACCGTTAGCATAAATAAAGCCGATGGTAAAGAAGAAAAAATTACTGGTAAAAATATCATCATAGCCACTGGTAGCAAACCTACCGAATTGCCATTTTTAAAAACCGATGGGAAACGTATTATTACCTCAACCGAAGCTTTAAATTTAAAAGATGTTCCTAAACATTTAATTTTAATTGGAGGTGGCGTAATTGGGTTAGAGCTAGGCTCGGTATATGCCCGTTTGGGTGCAAAAGTTACCGTTGTGGAGTTTATGGATGCCATTATCCCAACTATGGATAAAACCTTGGGTAAAGAATTACAAAAAAGTTTAACCAAATTAGGCATACAATTTTTATTGAGCCACAAAGTAACTGGCGCAACTGTTAAAGGCGAAAAAGTTACGGTAACTGCCGATTCGCCCAAAGGCGAAAAAGTGGTTTTAGAAGGCGATATTTGCTTGGTTGCCGTTGGCCGTACCGCTTACACCGATGGTTTAGCTTTAGATAAAATTGGCATAACCGTTGAAGAACGTGGCAAAAAAATTACCGTTGATGCACATTTAGAAACCAAAGTTAAAGGTATTTATGCCATAGGCGATGTAATTACTGGGGCTATGTTGGCGCACAAAGCCGAAGATGAAGGTACTTTTGTAGCCGAAGTTATTGCAGGGCAAAAACCCCACATTAATTACAATTTAATACCCGGCGTAGTTTATACCTGGCCCGAGGTTGCCGCAGTAGGTTATACCGAAGAGCAGTTAAAAGCCAATGGTACAGCGTATAAAACAGGTTCTTTTCCGTTTAAAGCCAGCGGAAGGGCAAGGGCAAGTATGGATACCGATGGTATAATTAAAGTTTTAGCTGATGCCAAAACCGACGAAATTTTAGGCGTACACATGATAGGCCCACGTGTAGCCGATGTAATTGCCGAAGCTGTTTTAGCGATGGAGTTTAGGGCTTCGGCCGAGGATATTTGCCGTATATCTCATGCCCACCCAACTTATACCGAAGCATTTAAAGAAGCGTGTTTGGCGGCTACGGATAATAGGGCGTTGCATGTGTAGGGGGATTGTGCTTTTTGTATTGTGTTAATTAAACTATTTTAAAAATAAGTAAATTTAGCGTTCTTAATTATTTTATAAACTAAACTAACAAAAATAATTGTAGCCAAATTAAATAGCGTTTGCCAATAACCTGAGTTCGATTAATAAATAAGTAAAAATTTTAGAATATATTGCAAAAAAACAAGAAAGGTTCAGTAATTATTTGTATATTTAAGTGTCTTAA
>REAS01000118.1 GCA_004294495.1 Sphingobacteriales bacterium | reverse complement strand
AATATAGTGAAATTTTAAGGAAGAAAAAAGTCTTTAAATCATTGATTTACTGACTTTTTCTCTTCCTTTTTTATGCCGGTCTGCGGAGTTAAGGTTATACAATAAAAAATATTTTAAAACCCATAGCCAAAGCAATAAGATTAGTACAATCCGGCTTTTACTATAATTGCAATAGGTATTTCTTTCAAACAATACCTCAAAATTTTTGAATTCGTGGCTATAATAAATATTATGGGATTTTTATGCCACAAATGCACAAATTCATCAGCAAATAGTTTAATCATTATCTTGATAAAATCTTAAATTCGTTAGTTTCAATATCCTAAAATTGCATTTCTCTTATCAATAAAAACTTATATTTGAACACAAATCAAACCCTAAAAAAATGAAACTTTGCGTTTTAATAGCCATTTTAATAACCAACTTTTGCGCTATAACCCATGCCCAAACACCCATAAACAACAATTATAAAGTAGAAATTATTAGCCCTACTCGAGCACAAATTGTGCTAAACAATAAATGGCTATTTCAGCCGGCAACAAATAAAGCCGAACAAAATCCGGTTACAACCGCTTGGGATACCCTACAAGTTCCTTCATCGTGGTACTCAAATTTCACTGTCGATTCGGCAATTAAAACCGCCAATAACGATAAGCAAAAACAGCTAAAAGATTTAAACAAAGCATGGTACCAAACCACGGTTTTTATCCCAGCCAACTGGAAAAAAAATGCAACCAATTTACAGCTTACCAAAGTATCAACCGATGCGGTAGTTTACATAAACGGTAAAAAAGCTGGGCAGGTTGAATGGGCTGCTGGCGTAGTTGATGTTTCTAAATTTGTGCAATATGGCAAACAAAACGAAATTAAAATTTTAGTTATTGCCACACCCAATCAAGCAGATATCCCTGTATTAATGGGCACAGCCACCACCCAAGTAACTTTTACAAAAGCTGTTTTAGAAACCCGTGGTATAATTGGAGATGTTATTTTATCATCGCAACCTAAAAATACTTTTATTAACGATGTTTTTGTGCAGCCATCTGTAAGGCAAAGTAAATTGGGTTTAGATGTAGAAATTGTAGGCGTAAACAAAGCTGGTTTGGCGGCAGTTACCGCACAATTATTTAACCAAAAAGGCGAGCTTGAAAAAACATTTACCACCACCTTAAACCTTATTGCTAAAGATACCCAAACCGTAAAACTGGCTTTTAATTGGGCTAATGCCCGATTGTGGGATTTAGACCAACCCAACTTGTACACCTTAAAACTTAAAATTGAAGCTAAAAATTTAATTAACGATGTTTACGCACAAGAATTTGGTTTCCGCGAATTTTGGATTGATGGGAAATACTTTTACCTAAACGGCTCCCGAATTAATCTTAGGCCGCACTTGTTTGTAGGCGGAAAAGGTATGGATGAATTAATTGATGCCAGTATTGATGGTATTCGTAAAAACGGTTTTAACATTAGTGAAATTTGGCCAAACAATTTTGATTTACGTGGTACGCTAGAATATTCGGAACAAATGATGACCCGAGCCGATAAAAAAGGGTTTTTGTTAATGGGCGTAGCCTTGCCTTTTGTACATTATTTAGTTGACGAAAGTTGGGGATTTAGGTGGGATAAACCGGGAATAAAAAAAGCTTTCGAAAAAAGATTACTGCTTAGTTTACGCCGCGACCGTAACCACCCATCGGTAGTTATGTGGACAACCACAGGCAATTTTTTTGGTAACATACAAGATCAAAATCCAGTTAATATTGGCCGAGTAAATTGGGTAAAAAATAATCCTCCGTTTCAAAAAAATGCCGAAGCGGGTTTAGAAGCCATCAATATTATTAAAAAACACGACCCCACACGCCCAGTTTTTACCCACCATGGCACTTACATTGGCGATGTGCATACCCTAAATTTTTACCTAAACTTTACTCCCTTACAAGAACGCGAAGAGTGGATGTCGGCCTATGCCGAAAAAGGGCAAATTCCGTTTATAGGTATTGAGTTTGGCACACCTCTTTACTGCGATTTTTTACGTGGACGAAACGGCTTTGGTAGCAACATAGTATCGGAGCCATTAATAACCGAGTTTACAGCAGCATACTTAGGCGAAAAAGCCTATACAAACGAACCTCTTAATTATAAAAACTACATAAAAAACAATTTTATATCGGGCCAAACATACAAAGGTATGAGCAGCAGTAGTATTATAAATATGTGGAGTTTTATGCAATTGCAAAAATTGTTTACTACCAATACTTGGCGCAGCTGGCGCACTTACAATCTGCCTAGCACAATGCTGCCGTGGGATGATGGTTATGGCTGGAATCGTAACAAAAGCAAAACCAGTATTGTAAATATGAAACCTTTTGAAACGGGTAGAAAAGGTATGTATTACCCAACCGCAAGCGTAACAGATTTGTACGAAAAACAACAACCTGCTTACACTACAACTTTAGCTGGCCAAGCATTTAATGCCAATAACAACGCTACATTAGCCTACATAGCAGGTGCGCCCGAAGCGTTTACCGAAAAATCGCACAACTTTAAAACCAACCAAAACATACAAAAACAGCTTTTCTTTTTTAACGATACTCGTGAGAAACAAAAATGTACTTGGCAATATAACATAACCGTAGCCGGTAAAACCATCAGTAAAAACCAAGGAGAATTTGTTTTGCCTGTGGGCGATAATAAACACGAAATCATAAACTTTATTACTCCAACACAAATTAATGGTTTTAAAGCCGATGGTAGAATTATTTTAAACGCACAAATTGGAAATAATTTGCATACCGATACCTTAAATTTCAGAGTTTTTAATATCCCTAAAATAGAGGGGAATAAAACCCTTTACGTTTTGGACCCAGTGGGCAAAACAACCGATATGTTAACTACTTTAGGCTATCAAACCCAAAAATGGGATGGTAAAACCAGCATCCCACTTTTAATAATTGGTCGGGATGTTATCTCTAAAAACTTTAAATTGCCTTTGCCGCTACAAACTTTTGTGCAAAACGGTGGCAAAGCTTTGGTGTTTAACCAGCAAGATACTGTTTTAGAAAAAAGCGGTTTTAGGCTTTCTAAATACGTTTCTCGCTATGTTTTCCCAATTAAAAATAACCCAATTACCCAAAATCTTGATGAAGAAGATTTACGCAATTGGGCTGGCATAGGAACTTTAAATACCGCCTATCCCGATTATATGAATAAGGCTTACGAAAAATCTCCCGACGAATCGCCAATTTACGGCTGGCATTGGGGAAACCGAGGTAGCGTTGCAACAAACGCCATAGAAAAACCACATAACAGCGGCTGGTCACCACTTTTAGAATGCGAATTTGATATGGCCTACTCGCCTTTAATGGAATTAAATTATGGAAAAGGCAAACTAATTTGGTGCAGTTTAGATGTAGAAGATAATGCACACCTAGACCCAGTTGCTCAAACCATAACCCAACAATTAATAAGTTATGTGCAAACTACAACGCCCATACCTCGAAATGAAAAAACCATATTTATAGGCAATTTACAAGAAAGCAAAATGTTAGATGTTGTTGGGTTAGATTACGTATCATCAAACACTGTACAAGTAAATGCCAATTTAATCATCTGCGGAAGCTTAAATACCCAACAACAAAAAGATATTAGCCAATATGTGCAAAACGGAGGTAAAGCGTTTATTTTACCAAAAGCAATGGCTGGCAATTATTTAGGTGTTGATTTTGTTTTAGATAGCACTTTTGATGGCGGCAAAACCATACCCAATTGGGCTCTTACAAACGGTTTATCATTATCCGATATTAGGTACCGTACACCAACGCCCACGGTAAAAATTAATGCAGGTTGCAACATCGCTTTAAGCGGATTGTTAGGAAAAAAACAAATGGGTAAAGGCGAAATTATTTTTTGTCAATTTGATGTTAATCGTTTTAAAGCCGATACTTTAACCTATAACCGTTTTACAACATGGCGCCAAAACAGAGCCTTTACCCAAATATTAAGCAATTTAGGTGCAAGCTTTGTGTGCGATAAAAACATTTTTGTGGAGGAAGAAAAAAACCTTTTTAGTATTGATTTAGACCGCACCACTTGGAAAGCTGCATTCACACAAAGTTTACCAGCAGTTACCGACATTTTATTTAAACACCCCGACCCAGGCATTAGCCCTCAAGCTTTAAAATTAGTGGCTACCGATGCCAACGAAAGTGAAATGATAAATACACAAGTGCCAATGTCGGCATTGGATAAAATTTATACCGACCTACAAACCAACGATGGTGAGGTGGTTTTACGTAAAACCATATTTATAAACGACAACATGTTTGGTAAAGACTTATTATTAAACCTTGCTGTAATTGATGATTTTGACAATACCTTTTTTAATGGGCTGCAGGTTGGCTACACCGATAATAAAACAGCCGAAACTTGGAATTTTAATCGTACCTATACCATACCCGCTAATTTGGTAAAAAAAGGTAAAAATGTGATTGCGGTTAGATTGTTTGATTGGTATGGAGGCGGCGGTATGGGTATTGGCCCATTAAAACGAGAAATTACCCTAAAACCCGAGGACATAAAAAAACCAATTGGCTTATATAATGTAGATTATAGGTCTGATTTTGATTTAGGCGATAATCCGTTTAGGTATTTTAGGTGGTAATTAAACCCATTACTAAATACTTTTATTCGCCTTTAATTAACTAAATACATACCCGCCATGTCTAGTTTTATGGCTCAATGGATATTGGTGGAATTTTTTTAGAAACCTTTGTTCTATGTCTTAGATTCAAATAATAAAAGCATGTATAATCTTTTTATTTCTGTAAATAGAGAATCCATTATGGCTTCTTAATTTATTTTTAAAATCACATTCCTATTTATTTTTTATCCAATCCGCTATATCATCAATTAAATAATTTGCTACAGTTCCAGGGCGCATATACTGTTGCATCGTTCCTTTTTCTGATTGCGGGGTAAGTAGGTGGTTAAGTTCGGGATATAACTTAAAACTCACATTTTTGTTATTTCCTAAAGCATTTTTCCATAAATTAAAATCGGTAACCGAAACCTGAAAATCGGTTTCACCTTGAAAAATAAATAGTCTGTTTTTTAGTTTTTTTGCTGTGGTAATTGGGTCGTAATTATTTAAATCAACCCAATAGCTAGCGGGTATTCCTAAAATTAAAGAATCGGGCTTTAAGTTTCCTAATGATTTTATTCGGGTTTTTTGTAAGGCTAAAAGGTTAGCTTTCAAATTGTTTTTGCCTGTTAAACTAGTATCTTTTAAAGTATTAAACATGTAATTATTTTGTTCCACCATTAAATCGGTAAAGCTACGGGCTGGTGCAGCGGCTAAAATAATTCCGTTTATTCCTTTGTTTAATGTTGCCAATTTGGGGCTAAGCATCCCACCTAAACTATGGCCTAAAACATACACTTGTTGTAGGTTAACATTTGGGGTTTTTTGTGCGTAAATTATCGCCGTTAAGGCATCATCAATTACTTCCTCTTTGGTAGTAAAAGCTTTTTTAAACTCGTTACCATAAACCAATGTGCGTTTTACGTAGCGTAAAGTCGCTATTCCTTTTGCGGCTAGGCCCAATGCAATATCTCTAAAAGGTTTGTTTGGGCCTAAGGTTTCGTCCATATCGTTAGGGCCCGAGCCATGTATTAAAACCACAATAGGAAAATTTTTAATATTTTTTGGAATGGTTAGCATACCAGCAAGCGAGTGCGAACCACTCTTTAGTTCTATTAATTTTTCGATATAAAGGGTAGTATCTGCGTACTTTGGTTCCAGGTAACTTAACTCGGTTTTAGTGGGCATTACATTTAGGCCAACCAATTTCACACTTTTATTAAAAACAAACCTAAACGATTGTAGGCCATTTGTAAAAGCGCAATTTAGTATCACAGCTTGGTAATCGCCCATTGCAGAGTTTTGCGCACCATCAACTGTTTTAAAATCACCTAACTGCGATTTTGTATTTAACCAAAAATTTTTAAGTGTTAAACTGGTTATTTGGCCTTTTATACTGTCAGCAAAAAAGTTTTGCGCATCGTCGTACTTACCATTATCTAAGGTTTCTAAAAACTCGTTTGCTTGATTTATATACGATAGTAAACTTTGTGAAAATGTTGAATTTATGCCCAAAAAAAAGGCAATAATTAAAGTATATTTTTTCATTTTTATGATTTTCTACTTCGGTAAATATACTAATTGGCCTTACTCAAACAAATATTTAGAAAAGCGAGTTCAAATAAAATCACCATAAAAAGCAATCAGTATTTCACATTAAATATCATGTAATAAAAAACTTAATAAATATTTAAACGGTGGTTAACAAAATCTTAACTCAACCCAATTATATTTATAGCCCAATGCAAATGGTACGATTAATGTTTACTGTTTTATCCGATTAAAAATTTTACTAATTATGACAACATCCGTTTTAGAAATTACCGATCAAGAGTACCTTATTAAATTAAATAAAACAGATTTCGATCTTTCGTTTATTCACACGCTATTAAAACGAATACAGAGCGAAAAAACATTTTTTTCAAGAATTTGGGACAACGAAGAAGATATTATAAGCAAACCCAACTATACAGATAATGTAGATATGGATCATTTAAGTGAGAAATAAAGTTTTTTTCATAAAAATGGGATTATAAATTAAATTATTATTCTAAATTATAACAGCAATTAACGCTACTACTAATTAGATTAATTGGCTTGTTCTCCAAATTTTAGAAAAAAAAATAAAAATTTGTTGCAATCCAAATCGTATTACCACAACAATATAAATACTTATTATATTTTTGTGGCAATTAATGAAAAATACGATTAAAAAAAATATAGTATTTGTTTTTTTGTTTGCTGCAACTATATCTGCCGGCATATTTATAGGTGTTACCTATAAGAATTATTTTCTTAACTTTCCAATTTACAATATATTAGCAGGGCAACCGCTTTTAAAAAAAAGTGCTATATTAGCGTAAATAAAAAATCATTTTTTTGATGGACAAATTGTGTCCAATAAAAAAAAATGACACCA
>REAS01000117.1 GCA_004294495.1 Sphingobacteriales bacterium | reverse complement strand
TCAGAAAAATTTATTGTGATAACCCAGTCTAAACGGTTGAGATATTTTAGGGTTTTTGGGTTTTGTGAGAAAATTCAGGGGTTTCCGTTCTGACACTATTTAAGAGATTACATAAAGATTTTTTATTCCTATTTTCAATAAAAATTTAGGTCAAAAAACATTCACTATTATAAAGTTAAGATGAACAAACCAAGTTTGATAACTTTAAAATTTATAAGCTGCAATTGTAAATGGTTTTGAGACCACCAAAACAGTTCCTAAACTAATTTTGGCAATTGTTTTTATATTTTTTAAGTTTAAAAAAAGGAATTTTTGTTGCAAAAAACTTTAAAGTTTATTTCTGCAACAAACAAACAGCATAGGCAACAACGCCCTCTTCCCTGCCTATAAAACCCAACATTTCATTTGTTGTGGCTTTTATTGAAATGTCATCAACTTCTATTCCTGCAGCTTTGGCAATGTTAATTTGCATTTGTGGTATGTGTGGGTTTAATTTGGGTGCTTCCAAACAAACCATAGCATCAATATTGCCAATAGAAAATCCTTTTTCGGTAATTAGTTTAACACAATTTTGCAGTAAAATAAGGCTACTTATACCTTTCCAACGGTCGTCGGTGTTTTTAAAATGAAAACCAATATCACGTAGGTTGGCCGCACCTAATAAAGCATCGCAAATTGCATGTAATAAAACATCGGCGTCCGAGTGCCCAAAAGCACCTTTATCTGATGGTAAAAGTACACCACCCATATAAAACGGATGTTGTACTTTTAACTGGTGAACATCAAACCCAAAACCTACTTTAATTTTCATTAATTAGTGCTTGCACCAAAATTAAAGATTAAAGAAAAACGAAGTGTTTGTGCCAACGGCGATTGTGTTTGGTTGGCTAATAAATAGGATAAATTAATATCTACAACATTGTAACGCAAGCCTGCACCAATGGTTAAGTATTGGCGATTTCCTTTATTAGGATTTTCGTAAAAGTAACCTGTACGTAATGCAAACTGTTTGTTGTACCAATACTCAAGACCAGCCGAGTAAGAAATTTCTTGCATTTCTTCTTTAAAACCGCCTGGTGCATCGCTAAACGAACCAAAAATACCTGCCGGTACCGATTTGTTTTTGTTTTTGTCAATTAGTTGAGTGCCGTTTCCGTTAGGGTCTATTATAAAATCGGGAGTTGGCACCAAAAGTTTGTTGATATCAAATGCGAAAGTAAAATCACTCATATCGTCGGCATGAAACGTGTTAGCAATACCTAGGCGCATATTGGTAGGTAAAAATTGTTTTGCAGTTTCGTTATCAGTATAACCTAATTTTGGGCCAATGTTAGATATATTTAAACCCAAAGCAAAGGTAGATGGTACACCAAACACTTGTTTTTCCTCTTTGTAATATGCAGAAACATCGGCGGCAAAAGATGTACCAGCTTGCGTTGGCTGACCCTGCACTTGTTGCCCACTAAATATATTAGAATTAATATACCTTACTGCAGTACCTAACGAAAAATTTTCGCCAAAGCTACGAGCGTAAGTAACATCAAACGAAAACTCATTTGGACTAAAATTACCTGTTTCTACACCCGTTTCTTCTGTATATTGTATGTTACCCAAGGCAAAATATCTAAAAGAGGCACCTAAAACATTTCGCTCATCTAAACGATAATAACCTGCTAAATAACCTAAATTAATATCTGGTGCTAAACGTTGCAACCAAGGGCTATACGATAAACTAAAGCCATATTTATCTTCTAAAAAAGCCAATTTTGCAGGGTTCCAAAAGCTAGCATTCGCATCAGGAGATATTGCAGCTCCAACATCGCCCATAGCACCAGACCTAGAATCGGGCGAAACGCCTAAAATTGGCATTGCAGTTTGAATTATATTCCCAACCCTACCATCGGTACCTTTAAAGTCGGGATTTGATTGTGAAAATAAGGCTTTTGATGATGCAATTAGTAATATTACTAACGAGCCGATTTTTAAAAAATTAGATTTCATACTTATATAAAACAGATAATTGAGTTTTTTTGGTGTACCAAAGTAACAAATATTTAATATACTTTAGTTTTTTAAGACAAATTGTATGTTGCTACAAACGTAATAAATTTAAAAAAGGTATTTGACAATTATTTTTATAAAATAATAATAGCCTTTAAAACCTAAATTTATAAAGTTTTTGCAAAAAAAGAAAGAGAAAAGGTCAATAAATCAATAACTTAAATATTTTTTACTTTATTAAAATTATAGTATAAAATTACTGTAAATCAATCTGTATCAAAAAAATATATTTACTTTTAAGCAAAGCCTTAATCAATATTAGGATTTCATTATCTAATCTGGTTAATTTTTACTGTTTTAAAGTAATAAAAATAAATGAAGGTTTAAAAATTAAAGGTATAAGAGTTTTTTTATCCTAATAATAATTTAGAGCGAAGCACATGCCAATCTGAGGGTAGCGCTTGTCATTCTGAGTGCAGCGCTTGTCATTTTCAGTGAAGCGCTTGTCATTCTGAGTGTAGCGCTTGTCATTCTGAGTGTAGCGCTTGTCATTCTGAGTGCAGCGCTTGTCATTCTGAGTGCAGCGAAGAATCTCCCAAAAGCTCCCTGTTTATTAATTTAAGCAAGGATTTTTACTATTCATTAAAACCAGTGATTTAGCAACGCTTTGAAATATTAAAAGTGCGGTTTGTTATTTAGAGCGAAGCGTAGAATCTCACAAAACTATATATAATATTCTTTATTAATACTAATTAATCTTTATTAATCTCAAAATAACAACTTCTTAAACCCTACTCCCCCTCCTCAACCACCACAAAAACATCTTCGTTATCCTTCTTCATTAAATACTTTTCGCGGGCAAATTTTTCGAGTTTTTGTTGGTCGGTAGTAAGTTCGGTTAAGTCTTTTTCTACTTGTGCAATTTCTTTTATGTAAAATTCTTTCTCGGCTTTTAATTTGTTTACATCATCTCGGTAATCTAATTGCGATGCTAAATCGTTACGGTCAAAAAATAGCATCCATACCAAAAAAACCGACCCTGTAATAAGGTACTTATTTTTAAAAATTCTAGTTAGTATTTTCATTTTTTTATTTAAAAATTTCAAACCATATAAAGGTAAGGCTATTTTATTAGTTAAGCATCAATTAATCTTTACCAAACGAAAGTTCTTTCTGAAAAAACTTGGCGTACTTTCGCCTATCAAATTTATACAATTTTGCAGCCCTGTACGATACGCCTTCCTGCTTCTCGTCAAGTTCCTTTAAAATATCGTAACTCAACATTTTTTTTCTAAAATTTCGTTTATCTAGTTCCTTGTTTAAAATAACCTCGTACAGGTTTTGCAGTTGGGTAAGCGTAAATTTTTCGGGCAAAAGCTCAAAAGCAATAGGTTCAAAACTTATTTTGCTTCTTATTTTATCAAATCCTTTATTAAAAATTTCGGTATGGTCAAAGGCTAAAGCAGGCATATCTTTAACTGGCATCCAAAATGCCTTACTGGCATAATTGGTAATGGGTTTTAGTTCTTTTTCGCCATCAAGCCTAATCATAGCGTTGTATGCCACCGTAATAACCCTGCCCGATGGGTGCCTATTTACCTCGCCAAAAGTATGAAACTGCTCCATGTAAATGCCTTTTAAGCCTGTTAATTCGTATAAAATACGTTGTGCGGCGTGGTCTATACTTTCATTTTGTTTTACAATATTGCCGGGCAAAGCGTACCAACTTTTATAAGGTTCTTCATTACGCTCAATCAATAAAATTTTTAGTTCCCCTTCGTTGAGGCCAAAAATTATACAATCGATAGAAAATATCGAATCAAAGTTTTGTAGCAATTTTTCCATACATTATTTTATTGGTTTTGTTTAGGATTTAATCCCAAAAGTTAAAAATAATAAAAAATATTACTTAGTGTAACAATTACACCTTATCTTAGTAATTATTTTAAAAGATTGCTGAATAAAAGCCATGTCGAAAATTAAAAAAATTGCAGTTTTTACCTCTGGTGGAGATGCCCCAGGAATGAATGCCTGCATTAGAGCGGTTGTTAGAACTGGTTTGTACCATAAGTTAGAAATGGTGGGTATAATGCAAGGTTATCAAGGTATGATTGATGATAACTTTAAACAAATGACAGCTCACTCGGTAAGTAATATTTTGCAAATAGGCGGTACCATTTTAAAAACCGCCAGGTGTTTAGATTTTAAAACCGAAGAAGGTATGGAAAAAGCATACCAAAACGTTAAAAAACAAGGCATTGATGCCTTGGTGGCCATTGGTGGCGATGGTACTTTTACAGGTGCCGAGCGTTTTTCTAACAAATACAACATACCTATTATTTGTGTACCGGGTACAATTGATAACGATTTATATGGCAGCGATTATACCCTAGGTTTTGATACTGCAACAAATACAGTTATTGAAGCTATTGATAAAATTAGAGACACTGCAGCATCCCACGATCGATTATTTTTTATAGAAGTTATGGGCCGAGATGCTGGTTGTATAGCTTTAAGAGCCGGAATATCTTGTGGTGCCGAAGCTATAATGTTACCCGAAGTTGATACCGCAATTGATGAGCTGATAAGCAAAATAGAAAATGGAGCGCTAAACAAAAAATCATCGAGCATTGTAATTGTTGCCGAAGGCGATAAAAACGGCGGCGCTTACAACGTAGCCAAATTAGTAAAAGAAAAAATAAATTTTTACGATACCAAAGTTACCATACTTGGCCACCTACAAAGAGGCGGTAGCCCAAGTGCGTTTGATAGGGTTTTAGGTAGCCGCATGGGTTTTGCAGCTGTAAATGCCTTATTAAATGGCGATACCCACAAAATGGTTGGGTTGCGTGGCAATAGCATTTGTTTAACCAGTTTAAGCGAAGCAATACATTTTCATGATTTTAAGTTGGAAGACGATTTAATGCAAATGTCGGCAGTTTTAGCCTAAATATATGATAGCCATTATATACAGCGGCTCGCGTTATGCAAATTGGAAACTGGCAGTAAAGGGCGAAGTTGTAGCCGATTTTAAAACCGTAGGCATAAACCCTTTTTTTAACGACGAAAAGTTTATTACCAGCTTATTAAACAAAAACAATAAACTAATTCACTTTGCCGAAAAAATTAAAAAAATTTACTTTTTTGGTGCAGGTGCAACGTCGGCAGAGCGTAACCAAATTATAGAAAACGCTTTTACAAAATTTTTTAAGTTTAGCCGGGTTTTTGTGAATGATGATTTGTTGGCTGCAGCAAAAGCTAGTTGCGAAGATAAAGAAGGAATTACCTGTATTATTGGTAGTGGCTCTAACGCGGCATATTTTAATGGCAAAAAAATTGTTGAAAATAATTATGGCCTAGGTTACATTTTAGGCGACGAAGGGTCGGCAAACTGGCTTGGCAAAAACTTACTAAAAGCATTTTTAAATAAAAAAATGCCCTTAAACTTACAACAGTTTTTTAGTATTAAATACGATTTAGACCGAAAACAAATATTAGATAAAGTATATAAAAACCCAAATCAAAATAATTTTTTAAGTTCGTTTTCCGATTTTTTTATCGAACACCGTAACGATATATTTATAAAAACTATGTTAACACAAGGTTTTTATTTGTTTTTCGATACGTATTTAAAACCGCTTTTAATAACCCACGGCAACCAACAACCTGTTTATTTTGTTGGTACAGTAGCAGCAAATTTTCAAGATTATTTAAGAGAAGTTGCTAAGCAAAATAATATTAATATTGTAACTGTAATTAAAGAACCCATATATAATTTATTAAACTATTACGCACATAAAAATTAAAACAAAATGAAAATTGGAATAAACGGATTTGGCCGCATTGGTAGATTAGCCTTTAGAGCAGCCATCAAAAAAAATATCGACATTGTAGGTATTAACGATTTGGTAGAACCAGATTATATGGCCTATATGTTAAAATACGATTCGACCCACGGACAGTTTGATGGTACTATTGAAGTAGTTGATGGTAACTTAGTTGTAAACGGTAAAACCATACGTGTTACTGCCGAAAGAGACCCAGCAAACCTAAAATGGGACGAAATTGGTGCCGAGTATATTATAGAATCAACTGGTTTGTTTTTAACCCAAGATACCGCTCAAAAACATATTGATGCAGGTGCTAAAAAAGTAGTAATGAGCGCCCCAGCTAAAGATGATACCCCAACTTTTGTAATGGGTGTAAATCATAAAACATTGTTGGCTAGCCAAAATATTGTTTCAAACGCATCGTGTACCACCAACTGTTTAGCCCCAATTACCAAAGTATTAATGGATAATTTTGGAATTATTGAAGGTTTAATGACAACAGTACACGCAACTACTGCAACCCAAAAAACAGTTGATGGCCCTTCGGCTAAAGACTGGAGAGGCGGCCGTGGCGCATCGCAAAATATTATTCCCTCATCAACAGGTGCAGCAAAAGCAGTAGGTTTAGTAATACCGGCTATTAAAGGTAAACTTACTGGTATGGCTTTTCGTGTGCCATTGGCCGATGTATCGGTGGTAGATTTAACCGTAAGGTTAGAAAAACCAGCTACTTACGAGCAAGTTAAAAAAGCAATGAAGGATGCATCGGAAGGCGAACTAAAAGGAATTTTAGGCTACACTGAAGATGCCGTTGTATCTTCAGACTTTTTAGGCGATGCCCGTACCTCTATTTTTGATGCCGATGCTGGTATTGCACTAAACGATAACTTTGTTAAAGTAGTTTCGTGGTACGATAACGAGTGGGGATATTCTAACAAATTAGTTGATTTGTTAATACACATGAGTACCGTAAAATAATTAACGCATTTATTTTAAAACCTTCTTTGTTTTGCAAAGGAGGTTTTTTTGTTTGTGGTATTTTTATATTAAGCTTGGATAGATTATATAAACTTGATTTTTATAGGTTAAAATATGATTTGGGCGTTTTTACACGCTGTTCGCTTTATCTTTTTAGCCCATACTTTCCGCATTTAGGGCAGGGCTAAAAAGGATGCCGCTACCATCGTTAACCGTTAGTTTGCATAAGTAAAAAATAATACTGAAATTTAAAAGGAAGCAGAGGTGAACTGTCGTCGTTAATA